>NZ_JBNHFI010000003.1:0-344923 GCF_059090085.1 Arthrobacter sp. K4-10C
TGACCAGCGAGGTTCCCTTGAACATGCCGATGACCTGGTTACCGGTTGCCGGGATGATCGAGGGCATCGCCTGCGGGATGATCACCTTGCGCATCCTGGTGCCCGCGCTCATCCCGAGCGAGTCGGCGGCCTCGATCTGGCCCTTGCCCACCGAGGAGAAACCCCCGCGGATGATCTCGGCCATGTACGCCGCCTCGTTCAGCGTCAGGCCGACCAGGGCCGCGGTGATCGGGCCCATGATCGCGTTCGTGTCCACGGCCGTGCCGATATCGGTGAACGGGATCCCGATCCTCAAATCCGGGTACAGGGCGGAGATGTTGAACCAGAAGATCAGCTGCACCAGCACCGGGGTGCCCCGGAACAAGGTAATATACAGCCCCGCGGCGATGGACACCGGCTTCACGTGCGAGGAACGCATGACCGCCAGGGCCAGCCCCAGCAGGGTTCCCAGGGCCATGGACGCGACCGTGAGGAAGATCGTAAGCATCAGCCCGCGCAGGATCGACTCGGCGAAGAAGTACTTCCCGACGATATGCCACTTGAAGTTCGGGTTGGTCAGGACCGAGGAAAGGATCCCGATCCCGACGAGGATGCTGAAAATCCATCCCGCGTACTCGGAACGGGTCCGAAGCCGCAACCGCGGCTTCAAGGCCGCATCAACGCTACCCATTGCTGTACTTCCTCGGGGGATCGTTTTCAACATCGGGGTACCCACTAGCGGATCGCGGCTTCAGTGATGGCTGATTCGCCCAAGCCCCAGTACTCCAGGGACTCCTTATACTCCGGGGACTCCAGCACGGACTGGATGGCTGCCTGCAGGGCCGGGGTCAACGGCGAGCCCTTCTTCAGGCCCATGGCGACGGTGGTGTTCGTGCGGGTATCCATCCTGGGCTCCAGGATGGTGAAGTGGTTGGGCTGCTGCTCGTCGGCCCATGCCAGGGCGCTGGCGTCGTAGAAGACGCCGTCGATCCGCTTGGAGTCCAGCTGCGTCAGTGCCTCCTGGACGTTGGGCAGCGTGATGGCGTTGATGGCCGGCTGGCCCTTTTCCTCGCAGGTCCACTTCGAAACGTTCGGCAGGTGCTTCAACTGCTGGGTGGAACCCTTGGTCACGCCAATGTTCTTGCCGCACAGAGTCTCGTTGGTCAGATTGAGCGGGTTGCCGTGGGGCACGGCCACGGCCGAGCCGCCCTTGAGGTAGTTGATCATGTCCATGACCTTCAGACGCTCTTCTGTGGCGGACATTGTGGTGGCAGTGAAGTCGTATCGGCCGCCGTCGATACCTGGAATAATCGTGTCGAACGCCGTGTTCTCGAATTTCAGCTTCAGCCCCAGCTTCTTAGCCACCAGGCGAGCGAGGTCCGGGTTCAGGCCGATCGGCGTGGTGTTGTCCTCCGCCAGGAACGTCATCGGCGGGGAGCTCAGATCCATTGCGACGGTCAGCTCGCCCTTGGACTTGTAGGACGCGGGCAGCAGCGCCACCGCGGCCGGGTCCGGCTGGACACCCTCAGAGACGTCACGAGTGTTTTGCGTCTTGGGGATCTCCGTGTCCTGGGTGCTCGTAGCCGCGCCGCCACAGGCACTTATCGTCAACACGAGAGCAAGTCCCGCGGCCGCCGTCTGGATCTTGTTCATGGTCTTCATGGTGCTTCCCTTCTAATTGCCTTCAGCAGCAAAAGTGCGCTGACGCCGGTGCAGGCTTTATCGATGCGTCTGGCATCTGAAGCAACTGGCGAAGCGGGGCAACCGCCACTTCGGGGGTGCTGTGATCTATATCTCGTCTGCACCTCTTATAAAACTCTAGGGTGCGGCAAATGTCAACAGTTCAACAGTAGAAAACTCAACTGTTGAGCAGCAATTGAGAGCCTGTGTCGTCCAACTGCCCGGAGTGGCGCGAGCAAGCGTGCACTGACTAAGGCGTTCTACCTGCGGTAAGAACGCCCCGAAGAGGTAGCTGGTGATGGAGCCAATGATCCTGGCCTGCCTGGTGCCGTCTGCATGCTTCACGGTAAGGGTGTAAAGGCAGTCCTGGCTGTCCATTACTTTCTTCATATAGGCATCGCCGGGCAGGACCCCGACGCCGCAGATCGCCCAGTCATGGGCTTTTCCGGCATTCATGAGCGTTTCCCGGTACATGGCCTGATGCGCGCGGTGGAAGCCGCCTACTCCGAAGTGGACGATGCCCTCAACCTTGACCTGTTGTACGCAGGTTGGCTGACCGGACCAGGAACGCTGGGCAGGGTGTAGTTGCCCAGGGTCGGCATGATGTGTGTCTATCCTTCGACGATGGACGATGGGATTGCGAGTGGGCCGAGGTCGGCCTGTTCCGGGGGGTTCGCCCCAGGTCGGGAGCAAGTGATGCCGGCTGCTGTGTTGGCGTAGCGGGCCAAGGCATGGAGCTGGTCCGGGGTAAGTGCCTGGAGGCGCTGCCGGGCTGCTGCGCCGAGTGCGTCCAGCTGCATGAGCCCGGAGATCAGTGCGGCCATAAAGGAGTCTCCTGCTCCGACAGTGTCTGCAACAGTGACCGTTTCACCGGGGATGTCAACCCTTCCAGACCGGTTGAGGAGGACCGGTCCGTGGGCGCCGCGGGTCAATGCCACCAGGGCAGGCCCCAGAGCCAACCATGCGTTCATCGACTCCTCCAGGGTCCTGTCGGGGTAGAGCCAGCGCAGGTCCTCATCGCTGGCTTTGACGATGTCGCTGGCGGCAACAAAGTCCTCTGCCTGTCTCCGGGCGGCTGCTTTGTCCGGGCTGATTGCCGGCCTGCAGTTGGGGTCGAAGCTGATGGTGGCGTGATGCCTGGCGCCTTCAATCAGGCCCATCACCGAATTACTGCCCGGGGGCAGAACCGTGGCAATGGATCCGGTATGGACGTGCAGGGAGCTTTCCGCCGCTGCCAGGGCGGGGATGGAAGCTCCGTTGATGTCCCAGCTGATGGCGAAGGTGTACCGGGCGGCACCCGTGTCGTCCAAAGTCGCCACAGCCGTTGAGGTGGGTTGGGATCCGCCGACGATGCTTTCGACGCCGTTGTTCTCCAGATGCTGGGCGATCAACTTGCCGTACGGGTCCTCGGCGAAGTGCGTGACGAGTTTGGTTTGAAGGCCCAGCCGGGCGCAGCCGACTGCCACGTTCAAAGGGCTGCCGCCCGGGTGTGTCTCGTGCGTTGCGGTGTTGCCTTTGCTGGGGTCTTCGATGATGTCGACGAGTGCTTCGCCGATGACAGTGACTAGGGCTTGGCTGTCGGAGGGTTTTGGTTGGGTGCCGGTCCCTTGTGATGACATGGCTGCTTCCTCGCAGGTCGGTGCTGGATGTGGCTGCGGATGCTCCGTAACTTTGGGGCTCAGCGGCCAGGGTAGACGACGGCTTTGAGCTGGCCGGGCTGCTTGCCGGCCTTGAGTGCCTGTTCGGATTCGGCGAGGGCGAACTTGCCGGTGACTAGGATGTCGAGGTCCACTTTCCCGTCCGCTATGAGCTGGATGGCAAGCGGCCAAGTGTTCGTGTAGCGGAAGACGCCGGAGAGCCAGATCTCCCGGTTCTGGATGTAGGAGACTGGGAGTTCGACGTCGTCCGCGCCCAGACCGACCAGAATGACCTTTCCCGCCGGTGCCACGGCCTTGATGCCTGAGCGGACTGCCTGCGGGGCGCCGGATGCATCAATAAACGCGTCGACGTCGAGCCCTTCCGCACTGTCGGTTCTGGCGTTCAACGCGTGGGTTGCGCCGTGTTCGAGGGCGAACGCGAGCCGGTCCTCGGCGATGTCGCTGATGTAGATTTCGGTGGCGCCGAAGGCGCGGGCGGCCTGGGCGGCGATGATGCCGATGGGGCCGGCTCCGGCGATCAGGACCCTGCTGCCGGGCCTGATCTCGGCGCGTTCGCAGGCCCAGAGTCCGACGGAGAGCGGCTCGATCAGGGCGGCCGCCTCGTCGCTGACGCTGTCCGGGATGTCGTAGGCGAAATCGCTTTGGATGGTGACGTATTCGGCGAAGGCGCCGTCGATCGGCGGGGTGGCGTAGAACTCGATGTCCGGGCACAGGTTATAGCGGCCGGCTTTGCACTGCTTGCACTTCCGGCAGGTGCGCTGGGGCTCGACGGCGACGCGCCGGCCGATGCGGGCAGGGTCGACGGCGCTTCCGACGGCGGCGATCCGGCCGGAGAGTTCGTGGCCCAGGATCAGCGGGTGGTCCACCACGTAGGGGCCGATCCGGCCGTGCTCATAGTAGTGGACGTCGCTGCCGCAAACGCCCACGGCGGCGACCTGCACGAGGACCTGGTCGGCGTCGAGCTGCGGGAGGGGCAGGGTTTCCATCGCCATGTCGCCCTGGCTTTTGAGGATGTTGGCGCGCATCGTGGCGGGCAGTCCGGAGCCGGCGGCGGGTGACTGTGTGGTTGTGGTTGTCATCGAAGTAGTCCTTGAAGTCTTGGGCGGGGGAACCGGCAGGCTATTTCACGGCGCCGAGGGAGAGTCCCTGGACGAGTTTGTCCTGGGCTGCGAAGCCTGCGAACAGCACCGGGAGGGAGATCACGACGGCGGCCGCGCAGACCTGGGCGAGGAAGAGGCCCTGGCCTGAGACGAAGCCGGTCAGGAACACGGGTGCGGTGCCGGCCACGACGCCGGTGAGGACCCGGGCCAGGAGCAATTCGTTCCAGCTGAAGATGAAGCAGATCAGGGCGGTGGCGGCGATGCCGGGCATGGCTACGGGGGCGATGACCTTGCGGAGGATGAGCAGGAGGTTGGCGCCGTCGATCTGTGCTGCCTCCAGCATTTCCTCCGGCACCTCAGCGAGGAAGGAGCGCATCATCCAGACGGCGATGGGCAGGTTCATTGATGTGTACATCAGGATCAGGAACCAGATATTGTCCAGGGCCCCCACGGTCCGTGCGAAGAGGTAGAGCGGCAGGATCGCCGCGACCACCGGCATCATCTTGGTGGACAGGAAGAAGAACATCACGTCGGTCCACTTCTTCACCGGCCGGATGGAGAGGGCGTACGCGGCCGGGAAGGCCAGGAGCAGCACGAGGACCGTGGACAGGATCGAGGCCGTGGCGGAGTTGATCAGCGACGGCCACGGGCTGACGCCGGAGGTTTCGCCGAAGAATTCCCGGTACGCGTCCAGGGTGAGGTTCGCGGCGATCGACGGCGGGTTCGTTGCCGCATCGGTTTCAGAGTGGAACGAGGTGAGGAACATCCACAGGACCGGGACTGCGAAGAGCAGTGCGAGCAGCCAGGCTGCGATGCCGGCGGCGGTGTTGTTGCGGGTTGGGTCCATGCGTGCCTTGCCGCGACGCGGAGGGCGGCCGGTGTTCAGCGCGGTAGGGCCGGGAGGTGTGCTCTGCGGTGCAGCAGGGGTGAGGGTGCTCATCGTGCTGCCTCCTTCTTGAAGAGTGAAAAGACGGTGCGGAGGGCGAAGGTCGCCACGATGATGGTGCCGATGACCACCACGACGCCGGCAGCGGACGCCAGGCCGTATTCGTTGGCGAAGTAGAACGTCTGGTAAATGGCGTAGGGCAAGTTGGCCGTGCCCAGTCCGCCTGCAGTGAGGGTGAAGACGGCGTCGAAGTTTTGCACGATGTAAATCGCTCCGAGCAGCCCGCCGAGCTCCAGGTACTGGCGCAGGTGCGGCAGGGTCAGGTGCCGGAAGATCGCCCACGGGGTGGCGCCGTCCATCTGGGCAGCTTCCACGGTGTCCATGGGGCGGGACTGCAGGCCGGCCAGCAGGATCAGCATCATGAACGGCGTCCACTGCCACACCAGGGAGAGGATCACCGCCATCATGGGTGCCTGCGAGAGCAGGTCCAGCTGTGGCGCCGCAGCGCTGCCGAACAGGGACCAGACCCAGGTCAGGACGCCATTGATCAGCCCATAGGTGGGGTTGAGCAGGGCATGCTTCCAGATCAGTGCTGCTGCCACTGGCACCACTAGGAACGGTGCGATCAGCAGGGTCCGGGCCAGGCCCCGGCCGATGAACTTCTTGTCCAGCAGCAGGGCCAGTCCCAGGCCGATCAGCAGGCTGATCAGCACCACGGAGACGGTCAGGAGGATCGTGGTCAAGATCGCCTGGCGCAGGTCAGGGTCAGTCAGGACAGTGGCGTAGTTCTCCAGGCCGGCGAAGGCGGTCTTGTCCGGGCTGAGGCTGTTCCAGTTCATGAACGAGATGATCAGCGTCACCACGAACGGGAGCTGGGTGACCAGGATGAGGAAGACCAGGGCCGGGAGCAGCGGTGCACGCCGTGCCCAGGCCAGGGCGCGTTCGCGCGACTTGGCGTCTTTCGAAGGTTTGGCTGCGGTGTGTCCCGGGCGGGAGATGCGCGCCGTTGCGGTAGTCATGAGGTTCTCCTGCTGTTCGGTTAGGGCTGCTTGTATTTGTTGCCGACCTTTTGGGCGGCTTCCTGGCCCTTGGCCAGCGCGTCAGCCACGCTGCCTTGACCGGCGATGGCCGAGCTGACGCCTTGGGACACGTTGGTGCCCAGGGCGGCGAATTCGGGGATGCCGACGAACTGGATGCCGACGGCGGGGCGTTCCTGCGCGCCGGGGTTCTTCGGGTCGGCGTTCTCGATGGCGAAGCGCTCGGCCTCGAAGAACGGGGCGGCCTTCTGGAACTCGGCGTTTTCGTAGGTGGAGATGCGTTTGCCGGACGGGACCTTTGCCCAGCCAAGCTCGGAAGCGACGAGTTCCTCGTAGTCCTTTGAGCTGGCCCAGGCGATGAACTTCTTTGCAGCGTCCTGCTTCTTGGAGGCGGCCTGCATGGCCCAGGACCAGGTCCACAGCCAGCCGGAGGACTTGGTTTCCTTCACCGGTGCCTGGGCGTAGCCGATCTTGCCCTTCACGGGCGAGTCCTCGGCTTCCAGGGCGCCGGCGGCGGATGTTGCGTCGTACCACATGGCCACTTTGCTCTGGCTCATGTTGTTCAGGCACTCGGTGAATCCTGCCTGCGCGGCGCCTGCTTCGCCGTGCTCGCGGACCAGCTTGGTGTAGAACTCGACAGCTTGGGTGAACTCCGGGGAGTTGACCTGGGCGTTCCAGTCTTTGTCGAACCAGGTGCCGCCGAAGGTGTTCACGACGGTGGTTAGGGGTGCGAAGACCTGGCCCCAGCCGGGCTGGCCGCGCAGGCAGATGCCCTTCATGCCCGGTTCCGCGCCGTCTACCTTCGCCGCTATGGCCGCGACCTCGTCCCAGGTGGGTTTCACCGGCATAGTCAGGCCCTTGGCTTCCAAAATGTCCTTGCGGTACATCAGGAACGAGGACTCGCCGTAAAACGGTTCACCGTAGAGCTTGCCGTCCTCGCCGGTCAAGGAGGCAGTGTATGCCGGCAGGATGTCGTCCTGGTCAAACTCCGGATCCTTGGCCACATCGTCCAGCGGGGCGAGCCAGCCGTTCGCGGAATAGAACGGAATCTCATAGTTGGAAAGGGAAGCTACGTCGTACTGGCCGGCCTGGCTGGAGAACTCCTGGCTGATCTTGGCCCGGACATCGTTCTCCGGCAGGATCGTGTAATTGACCCTGATCCCGGTTTCCTTGGTGAAGTTCTCCGCGGTAAGCCGCTGCAAGTCCTCCATCTGCGGGTTATTCACCATCAGGACACTGATGCTGTTCGGGTCACCGGCGGAATTACCTCCGCCGGCACCTGCACAGGCCGAGGCACTCAGCGCGACACACAAAGCGCCGGCGGCCAGGGTCGCAGCACGCATTTTCGGGCGCATAAAGGACTCCTATGTTCTTTCAAGGGTGCATTGTCACCGCGCCCCGACTGCCATGTCGGGGTACCAGACCGGGGCGAGGGCCATGACCGGAAATCCCGGTATACCTCGCTGATGTTCTTCAACATTAGGGGGCGATCCAAGTCACAACTAGCGCCCTAGTTGCCACTTTCTGATACTTATTTTCCCAACCTGTCACCGCCAGTAGGCTCTAATCTGGGATCAGGACCCTGAAGTACTGTCCAGAGTTCATAAACCGTCGACCAAAGGGAGTACCAAGATGACTGCCGCCGACATTGCTGACGGAGCCGCGGCGAGGCTGGCCGAGCGCCTGTTGGGGATGCGGGCCAACCGGGAGGTCATCCCGCCTGATCCCAACCACTCCGTCCGCTGGCACCAGCACAGCTATCCCAGCCCCGTGGCGCGATGGAACTACCACCCCGAGTACGAGATACACCTCATCCGCAAGGGCACCGGCAAGTTCATCGTCGGCGACCACATCGGCACCTTCGAAGCCGGCCACGTATCCCTCGTCGGATCAGGGCTACCCCACGACTGGGTCAGTGACCTGGAACCAGGCGAGGTGCTGGAAAACCGGGATGCCGTCATCCAGTTCGATGGAAAGTGGGTTGAGCAGGCCGCTGCCCTAGTCCCCGAGCTGGCCGAGGTGAGGCCGCTGCTGGAACAGTCGCAGCGGGGAATCGAGTTCCTGGGCGAGACAGCCCGGCAGGCGGCAGCATCCATCGAGGCGATGGGGACCACCTCCGGGCTGGTGCGGCTCCAGCACCTGTTTGCACTGTTCCGGGTCCTGGTCGAAGCACCTCAGGCAGACCGCCGCTACCTGGCCGAGGAATGGTTCAGGCCCCAGCTGGACGGCCAGGCCGCCGCCGTCGTCGACCTTGTCCTGGAATATGTGTTCAGCAACCATGCCGGCACCGTCAAGATGTCCGAGGCGGCCGCACTGGTCGGAATGCAGGAAGCGTCCTTCTCGAAATACTTCAAACGCGCCACCGGACAAAACTTCAGCGACCTGGTCCGCAAGCTGCGCCTGGCCCACGCCCGGCGCCTGCTGGAACGCAGCGACAAACCAATCTCTGACATCTGCTACGAAGTCGGCTTTACCAACCTCTCCAACTTCAACCGGCACTTCCTCAACGACGCCGGGGAAACTCCCCGGCGGTTCCGGCAGCGCGTCCAGAACTGACAATTCCGGCCAAAGCCTGCATTCCTGGTGCCGATGGTCCTTTCATCAAGCACCTAGCAGCGAAGCACCGGAGGCGATGTCCGGCCGCTGCCTCGGCCAAGGGGACTATTGGAGGTTTCCACCTGGTGCCGGATCCATACTTTTGATCAGTTTCATCATGGGATGCGAGATGATGCGGTGGATGCCGGGAAGTTTTGTCATTTTCTGGGTTTGGAACCGTTCGTACTCGTTGCCGTCCGCGACGTCGACCCGCACGATGTAATCAGGGACTCCATACACGCGCCGCGCTGGGATAACTGCCCATCAGCCTGATACCCGCTCGCCCTTTAGCGCTGAAAGCGCAGAGCGAAGGCGTTAGCCCCGACAATGAGGACTATCCCGGCCCATTCCACAGCGCCCAGTTCCTCATTGAGTGCGATGGCTCCGATGGCCACCGCGAACACAGGATTGATGCTCATGAGTACGCCAAAGATGTGGGCGGGGACGCTCCGCAGCGCTACCAGGTCAGCAATATACGGCACTACGGACGCCAGGAGTCCAGCGACGATGGCGCAAAGGACCATGGTGGCGTCGGGCCTTTGGGTGATGAAGATGGTGAGCCCGATGGGGATGAACAGCGCGGCTGACACTCCCGTTGCGGTGGCCGTTCCCTGGACACCGGGTATCCGGTTACCTACCGTTCTGTTCAGCAGGATGTACGCAGCCCAACTCGATGCCGCGATCAGTGCAAGACCGATGCCCGCGTAGTCCGTGGAAGCCTCGGGCTGGGTGATGGCAACTACGCCCGCACCAGCAATGGCAGCACAAAACATGCTGCCTTTATTTCGGGTCGTGGCCAAGGCAACTGCCAGAGGCCCAAGGAATTCCAGCGTCACGGCCAGTCCCAACCCGATCCGCTCGATGGCCGCGTAGAGCGAAAGGTTCATCGTTCCGAAAACAAGCGCGAGCAAAAGTATCGGCCACCATTGGGAAAGCGTGAAATCCCGGACCCGTGGCCGGACCAGCGGCAGGAGCACCGCGGCAGCGACAAGTTGACGAACTGCAACAACACCGACTGGGCCCACTGCCGGAAAGGCCATCGAGCCACTGGCAGCACCCAACTGGTTTGAAAGGGCACTTGCTACGAGCGTGGCGGTCGCCCGCCCCTGACGCCCTTTCCCTGCTTTATCCATGGTTGAATTCTCCGCAACGGCCGCTCTCCCCCATAATGCATAAGTGCATCGACTAATGCAGATCATGCATGAATAGACTGGTGGCCATGGACATCGAGATGCGTCACCTGAGATCTTTCCTCCGGGTTACAGAGGCTGGGACGTTCACCGACGCGGCGATTGAGCTGGGTATTTCCCAGGCCGCTGTTTCCCGGAACGTCGCTGCTCTTGAACGGGCATTAGGAGTCCGGTTGCTGGTGCGGACCACCCGAAGCGTGGAACTTACTCCCGCTGGGAAGCGCGTGATAGGTCGCGCCCGACATGCCCTCTCCGCGTTGGAGGGTCTTCGGCGTGACGCGTCCTCCTCCAAGAGCACCGTAAGGATCGGATATGCGTGGTCTGCCTTGGGCAGACACACCCCTGAGTTCCAACGCCGGTGGACCACCGCATTCCCCGACAAAGACCTGCTACTCATCAGGACAAACACCCCAACTGCAGGACTGGCCGAAGGAACAACCGATCTTGCAATCCTGCGCCGCACCCCCGAACCAGGAACCCTCGACTTCGTCCTCACCGGGTACGAGAAGCGCTACTGCGCAATGGCAACCGAGGACCCCCTGGCCGCCAAACGAACTGTCACGCTCGCCCAAATCAGCGATGCCACGGTTGCCATTGATCTACGCACCGGAAGCACCCGCCTGGACCTCTGGCCCGAAGGAAAGCAACCCGTTGAGACCGTAACCACAGACGACGTGGACGACTGGCTAACGGTCATCGGCAGCGGCAAAGCCCGGGGCATAACCGCCGAGTCCACCGCCCATCAATACCGCAGGGCCGGCCTGGTCTACCGGCTCGTCCGAGGCGCGCCGCCAGTCCCCGTCTACCTAGCCTGGTCGAAAACCGACTCTCCCGCACTCAAAACCGAGGCGGCCGAACTCATCCGCGGCCTATACGAAGCGCTAGAAATAACGCACGGGGCCGGGAGCTCGTCCAGATAGAGCACGTGTCAACCTGACGGCAGGGACCATTCGACAACGTAAAAAGGCGTGCCTCGCCTTTCAACATCGCCTTTCGCCAGCTGCGTGACGCCGCCTTGCTTCAGGTGTTGGCGGCGTGAGGTGCTCAGTGACCATTTTGTAGCAAAGCTTTCCGGTCAGTTTCTCGGGCCGGATCCACACGCGATAGCCTTCGGCCGCGGTGAACAACTGCCGCCCATAGTTGCCGTCCGACGCCAGCCAGAGTGCGGACGAATCAGGCATGACGTCGTCAACAATTCCTGCACGGACTATCGAGAAGTCCTTGCGGATTTCCACCGGAGTCCCGACCAGCCGGCTCCAGTCATGGTACGGGTATGCCTCGGCAGTCATCTCAACCTCATCCCTGCGCCTTGGTGCCGGGCCGTCTCGTATCTTGAAGTCGTTAGTCATGACCGGCTGCCTTAGAGGCGCCTTGGGCTGTCAGTGGAGGTGGCTTCCGCCGTTGATGTCCAAAGTGACGCCGGTGAGGTAGCCGGAGTCCTCGGAGGACAGGAAGGTGATGGCGGCAGCAACTTCTTCGGTGGTGGCGTTGCGGCCCAGTGGAATGCCGGCGTTGATCGCCGCTTCCTGCTCCTCTGTGCTGCCCACGCGGATGTTGGTGTCCACGGCGCCAGGGGTGATGGCATTGACGGTCACGCCGGTGGTTCCGAGTTCACGGGCAAGTGCCTTGGTCAAGCCCAGGATGGCAGCTTTGGCGGCGGAGTAGGGAACCTTGCCGAATACGCCGCCGCCGCGCTGGGCGGAAACGGAGGACATGTTCACGATCCGGCCCCAGCCGTTGTCGATCATGTCCGGCAGGAAGGCTTTAGTCACCAGGTAGGTTCCGGTGGCGTTAACGTCCATGATCTTGTGCCACAGCTCCAAGGTGGTTTCCAGGAACGGTACCGGCGAGGTGATGCCGGCGATGTTGGCCAGGGCACCCACCGGCGGGAGGTTTCCGGCACTGACCTCGCCCGCAACGGCCTGGTACGCCGCTTTGACGGAGGCTTCGTTGGCGACGTCGATCTCGTGGCCGAAGGCGGGGACGTTGTACTCATTGCCGATTTCAGTGGCGACCTTGGCGGATTTCTCGCCATCGAGGTCCAGAATCACCACGGCCCAGCCTTCACGGGCATACCGGCGGGCGGTGGTGATGCCGATGCCCCGATCCGAAGTTGCCCCTGTGAGGACGGCGGTGCGCTGGATAGTGCTCATGATGCTCCTTGAATGCTTGTGGTTCGGGTTGCTGTAGCAGGAGTTCGGGGAGCACGAGTCTTGGCGAGTTAGGCATCGGCGTAGTCCTCCGAACTGCGGTGATGTGTATCACCGTAAGCCCGGTCATTGTTAACCGTCAACCTCCAACATTGACTGTTGACACAGGAGCATGGTGCAGGTCACACTTGGGAAACGGTATGTTAACGGTCGACAGCGTTGGAGCCTTGAAGCTTCGTCGCTCATCGAAAGGGATTTAGCTAATGAGCAATGAAGCTCTCAAAATGCGGGGCCATGTCCATGGCACCAAGGACGCAAAGCGTGTCGCCGTCGGTTCCGGTGTCGGCGCTGTCATTGAGACGTATGACTTCATCGGTTTCGGCACCGCCGCGGCGCTGTACTTCGGGACCGCCTTTTTCCCCACCGGTGATCCCGTCACCGGCACCCTGGCCGCCTTCGCCACCTTGGGCGTCGGCTTCGCGGCCAGGCCCCTGGGCGGCATTATCGGTGGCCACCTCGGGGATAAGGTAGGTCGAAAGCCGGTCCTGGTCGCTTCCCTGATCCTGATGGGTGTGGCCACGTTCCTGATCGGGCTGCTGCCCACGTATGAGCAGGTCGGGCTTCTCGCTCCGGCGCTGCTGGTCTTCGTCCGCGTGGTCCAGGGCTTGGCCTTTGGCGCGGAGTGGGGTGGCGCCATTTTGATGAGCTACGAGCATGCGCCCTGGAAGTCCAAGGGCAAGTACACCGGCATTGTGCAGGCCGGCTTCCCGGTGGGCCTGCTGCTTGCCAACCTCGTCTTCCTGGTCAGCGTGAACCTCGGCGGTGAGCTGGCCTGGCGAGTTCCGTTCCTGGCCAGCATCGTGCTGGTGGTGGTTGGCCTGATCATCCGTTCCAAGGTGCCCGAGTCCCCTGTTTTCGACGAGGTCAAAGAAAGCGGCTCGATCGTCAAGTCCCCCATCATCGAGGTCATCAAGACCGACTGGCGGAACATCGTCAAGGGAATCGGCCTGCGCATCGCCGAAACAGCCGGCTACGCCGTGTCCATCACCTACATGATTTCCTACCTGCACACCGAGCAGCTGGCGGACAAGACCGAAACCCTTATTGCTCTCTGCATTGCCTCCTTCATCGGCATCTTCGCTACGGCCGCCTGGGCACGTTTGACGGACAGGATTGGCCGCCGACCGCTGTATGTCTGGTCCACCGCCTTCGCCGTCCTGTTCGCGGTTCCCATGTTCCTGATGGTGAACACCGGCATGTTCTTCTTTGTCATCGCCACCCTCGTTATCTCCTACGCCGTCTGCCAGAACTCGCTCGCCGGCGCCCAGGGCGCTTGGTTCCCCGAGCTGTTCCAGGCCAAGACCCGGTCCTCCGGTGCCTCTCTGGCCTACCAGATCTCTGCCATGGTGTCCGGGTTCACCCCCTTTATCACCACCCTGCTGTTCGTCGCCATGGGCTGGATGGGTCCGGCACTGCTGTTCGGCGCCTACGCGGCCATCGGCCTCTGGGCCGCCCTTGCCACTCGTGAGACCTGGGGCAAGCGCGAACGCCAGCTGGCTGACGAAGCCACCAAAAGCACGCCCAACACGGTAAGCGTCTGATGACCCTCACGCACGAAACGAACTCGGAGCCAGCAATGCCTACAAATACAGTCCAGGAACCCATCGCTCAGGACGGCGTGACGCGAGATGCCGTAACGCAGGAGAGGATCGCCCAGGTCAGCGCCGCCGCATACCGGATCCGGCACCACGCCCTGAACATGGGCGAAGTTCAGGGCCAGGGTTACGTGGGCCAGGCACTGGGGGCAGCAGACATGCTCGCCACGGTTTACGCCGACCAGCTCCGCTTCAAGGCCGCGGATCCGCACTGGGAGGCCAGGGACCGGTTCCTGCTCTCCACCGGGCACTACGCCATCGGCCACTACGCCGCCCTCGCCGAAGCCGGGATCGTCCCCGTCGAGGAACTGGAAACCTACGGCTCGGACGATTCCCGCCTGCCCATGTCCGGGATGTCTACCTATACCCCCGGCATGGAGATCTCCGGCGGTTCCCTGGGCCACGGCCTGACCATTGCGGTGGGAATGGCCCTGGGCCTGCGCTACCAAGGCTCAGGTGCCCGGGTGTTCAACTTCCTCTCGGACGGTGAGCTGGACGAAGGTTCCACGTGGGAGGCGGCGATGGGCGCGCACCACCACCAGCTGGGCAACCTCACGGCGATGGTGGACATCAACGCCCTGCAGGCCGACGGGAAGACCGACACGGTGCTGCGCACCGAGCCGGTGACTGAGAAGTGGGAGTCGTTTGGCTGGTACACCCAGCGGGTGGACGGGAACGACGTCGGCGCGCTGCTGGCCGCGTTCGACAAGGCAGCGGCCCAGGCCGCCGCCGTCGGACGCCCTTCGGTGATCCTGTGTGACACCAAGGTGGGCCGCGGTGTTCCGCTGCTGGAGGACCGCGAGAAGGCGCATTTCATGCGCATCGAAGAACATGAATGGCAGACCTGCCGCGAGCAGCTGACCGCCGGATACGAAGGAAAGACTGTCTGATGAGCACCACCACCGAGGCACCCGACAGCACAACAGCGGCCAAGCCAAAGCTGAAGACCTCCGCCATGATCGCGTCCTTCGCCGATCCGGGCCAGAAAACCTCCTCGGCACCGTTCGGGCACGCCCTGGTGAAAGCCGCGCAGGAGAACGACAAGATCGTTGGCCTCACCGCGGACCTGGGCAAATACACGGACATGCACATCTTCGCCAAGGCCTTCCCGGAGCGGTTCTTCCAGATGGGCATGGCCGAGCAGCTGCTCTTCGGCGCAGCCGCAGGCCTGGCCGAAACCGGGCTGGTGCCGTTCGCGTCCACCTACTCCGTGTTCGCCGCCCGCCGCGCCTACGACTTCCTCTGCCTCGACGCCGCCGAGCCGAACCTGAACGTGAACATCGTGGGCGGCCTGCCCGGCCTGACCACCGGCTACGGCCCCAGCCACCAGGCCACCGAGGACATGGCGATCTTCCGCGGCATGCCCAACCTGACCATTGTCGATCCCTGCGACTCCGTGGACATCAAAGAGGCCGTTCCGCAGCTGGCTGCCAGCGAAGGGCCAACGTACCTGCGCCTGCTGCGCGGCAACGTGCCCACCGTCCTGGATGAGTACGACTACACGTTCGAACTCGGCAAGGCCAAGGTGCTGCGCGGCGGCAACGACGTCGTGTTCATCTCCAGCGGGCTGATGACCATGCGCGCCCTGCAGGCAGCCAAGGCGCTGGCGGCGCACAACGTGGATGTCGCCGTCGTCCACACCCCCACCATCAAGCCGTTCGACGCCGCCACCGTCCTGGCCGAGATCAACACCGGCCGCCTGGCCGTGACCCTGGAAAACCACTCCGTGGTGGGCGGCCTGTTCGAAACGGTGGCGTCCGCCGTCGTCACCTCCGGCGTCGGCAAGCGCGTGGTCCCGGTGGCACTGCCGGACCAGTTCCTCGACGCCGGCGCCCTGCCCACCCTTCACGACCGCTACGGCCTCGCCGTGGACAAGATCGTGGCGAAGGTCCTCGCTGAGCTCAAATAAGCCGCTGCAGCACTAGGAAGCACGGCACCAAAATCCGACCGGTGCCGTGCTTCTGCCGTACTATCGAAATACGGCTGCTAACAGTCGACTTACAACATTGAGGACGGAAGCCATGGCCGGTCTGACAGCCCCGCTGCTGGGACTGCAAAAGAAAAGCCTGCGGGAGCAGGCGCTCTCGGCGCTGCGGACCGCGATCACCAGCGGCGAGCTCGAACCCGGGCGGCATCTAGTGGAAACCGAACTGTCCGAGATGCTGCAGATCAGCCGGGGTACGCTCCGCGAAGCCCTGCGCCAGCTGGAACAGGAAGGCCTGCTCGCCGCCGGGCCCCGCGGCAGGCTCTCCGTCCGCCACTTGGACGAGAAGGAAATCCGGGACATTTTCGCCGTCCGAGCAGCACTCGAATCACTCGCCGCTCTAACCCTTTGCGAGCTGCCGGACCGACAACAGATCACCCAATCCCTTCACGCCGCCATCGACACGATGGCATCAACTGTCGATGGGACGCTTGAAGAACGGATCGAGTCCGACCTCGAGTTCCACCGCACCCTATGCCGCCTCACGGGCAACGAGACTCTCCTCCACTCCTGGGAGTCATTGGAGGGCTCCATCCGGATGTCCATCATGTTCGCCGGCCGGGAAAAGGGCGTCAGTAACATGAGCGTGGACCGCCACAGGGATATCGTGGATGCTATCGACACTGGCGACTCCGCCCTGGTCCGGAAGACAATCCTCGAGCACATGGACACCGCTGCCGCCAACCTTGTCGCATAAGGACCTAGTACGGGCACGAGGCACGGGCTGGAGTTCGCTCGGCTAGTGCACACCCCAAGCTGACGGGCCTAGGCCTCTCGACCAGTATTTTTGCCACGCTTTGGGGCAAAAATTGGGATGCCATGCGTGTCCTATTAGGTGGTGACTTCAGTGGACTAGTGCTTGGGTCTTCCACTGGATTGGCGTGGGATTAGGGTCGGCATTGACCGCCTAATGAGGGGTTCCGTACCGGGATTGACGATGAGATCGATGGCGGTAGCGGCAATTTGGTCCAGGGGAACGCGGACCGAGCTTAAGGGTGTGGGCAGCCGCGCCGAAAGGGGTGTGTCGTTGTACCCGACCAGAGCGAGGTTATCGGGGATGGTGATGCCGTTGCGATGGGCTGCAGCCATCACACCCATGGCGATGTTGTCGTTGGCCGCGAAGATCGCTGTAGGGCGGTGGCCCGCGCCGAGGAGTGTTTCACCGGCCGTATAGCCGTTTTCGATGCCATAGCCCGCAGTGATGAGCCATTTGTCGGGCGGGTTGATGCCAGCTTCTTCCATGGCCCTGCGGGCGCCGGCGAGACGGGCCTTTCCGGAAGATGTGAAGTCAGGGCCGGTGACGACGGCGATGTCGCGGTGGCCGAGGTCGATGAGGTGGCGCGCGGCGAGGTAGCCGCCCACTTCGTCATCTCCGAGCGCAGATGGGCTGATACCGTCGGTGCGCAGTACCAGTGCATGCGCTACCCGGCGTTCACGCAGCAACCGTGGAAGTTTGTCATCGAGCCGGGCCGTGGCCAGAATCAACCCGTCAACGTTTCTGTCGAGCAGGGTTTCAGCAGCACGGCGTTCATCATCCGGATCGTCCCCACTGGTGGCAACCATGGCGAAGTAACCGCGGGAAGATGCGGCCTTTTCAAGTTCTTCGAACAACAGCGCCATGACCGTGTCGCTCAGGCGGGGGACAAGGACGCCCAACGTCCGCGTTTCGCCCCGTCGGAGGCTGGAGGCGAAAGAATTCCGACGATAGCCGAGTTCCTCGGCTATCTTCCGCACGTTTACCGCGGCAGCTGACCGGGACGTGGTGCGCTCATCCAGGGCGCGGCTGGCCGTGGAAATGCTCACGCCACTGGCCGCTGCAACATCCTTCAACGTGACGACATTGCCTGCGGCAGCTGGGTCCATTGCGGTTCTCCTCTTCAGCAAGGGTGTAACAGACACTCTAATCCTCCTGACTTGCAAACGTTCTCTTGACAGTGAGCTGCGCCACGTGCAGAATTGAAACCGTTCCCGCAAACGTTTTCATATCAGCGGGACTGCCGACCATCCATGAAGACAAGAGGTAGCTGTAATGACACTCGATCTCCGCGGACTTAGCCCCGCACCTGTCACCCCGTTCACCGAAGATGGCGCTGTCGACTACGCTGCGATCCAGCGTCTGGGTTCGTGGCTCGGATCGATTGAGGGCGTGAAGAGCCTGGTCGTCCTGGGCCACGCCGGCGAAGGGACGTTCCTTACCGAAGAGGAGCAGCTGGACGTTATCCGCGCGTTCGTGGCGTCGACCGACGGCCGCGTGCCGGTCGTGGCGGGCATCACGAAGGAGGGCAACAAGACCGCGGCCCTCGAGGCAAAGAAGGCGGTCGAGGCCGGCGCGGCAGCCGGTCTCGTCTACCCCTCGCACGGGTGGCTGCGCTTCGGATACCAGGACGGTGCGCCGCAGGCGCGCTACCAGGAAATCTATGAAGAGTCCGGTCTGCCGCTGATCATGTTCCAGTACCCCGACAACACCAAGGCGAACTACAACCTGGACACTCAGCTGGAGATCGCCGGCCAGGAGGGCGTCTTTGCCACCAAGAACGGTGTGCGGAACATGCGCCGGTGGTACACCGAGATCCCCGCGCTGCGCGCCGCGCACCCCGAGCTGCAGGTGCTGTCCTGCCATGACGAGTACCTGCTGCCGACGATGTTCGATGTGGACGGTCTGCTCGTCGGCTACGGCAACATCGCCCCCGAACTCCTCGTCGAACTGATCGAGGCCGGCAAGGCGCAGGACTACCCGCGTGCCCACGCCATTCATGAGCGGCTGCTCCCGGTGACCAAGAATGTTTACCACCGCGGGTCCCACATGGAGGGCACCGTGGCCTTAAAGTGGGGCCTCGTGAACCGTGGCATTCTGGACCACGCCACAGTGCGCACCCCGCTCCTGCCCCTGCCCGAGGGCGCCGATACCGAAATTGCGGAAGCCTTCGCTGCCGCAAACATCGGCAAGGTCACCGTCACCGCCTAATCCCAACCTTTACGGGTCCTCACGGGTGGCGGGCCCCTGGCCTGCCACCCGTGCCCTAACTTTCACTCTCCATCCCGGGCCATGACGCCCCCAGCAGTGTCGCTGTATAAGGAGGACTCGCCGATGCGCGAGCAGCAGAATAAGACCATCGCACACCAGGAAACCATGGAAGAGCAGATGGCAGCCCAGCAAGGAAACCAGGCCCCCGCGGCCGCGAAGAAGCACCGGACCTTCCTGCAATACCTTGCCCTGATGGGCCCGGCTTTCGTGGTCGGAGCCTGGCAGTTCGGACCCGGGAACCTCACCACCGCCGTGCAGGCCGGAAGCCGGTTCGACTACAGCCTCGTCTGGGTCATCGCCGTCTCAACGATCCTGATGATCTTCTTCACGGACATGAGCGTCCGGCTCGGCATCACCACCCCCGTCTCCTTGATCTCCTCGATCAAGGAACACCTGGGCAAATGGGTCGGTATCCTCGCAGGGTTCGGCGTCTTCGGGATCACCCTCATGTTCTCTGTCGGCAACGCCGTCGGGTCAGGCCTTGGCCTGTCACTGATCTTCGGCGGCTCCCCGGTCCTATGGACCGTCGTCTGCACCATCGCCGTCGCGATCGTGCTGGCTTTCAAGAACGTCTACGGCATCGTCGAAAAAGCACTCCTGGTAATCGTTGTCCTGATGGGCATCGCCTTCATCGCCAGCACCGTCGTCGCCCAGCCTGACTGGTACCGGACCATGGCCGGCATGGCCCCGCAGCTGCCTCCCGGCAGCGAACTCCTCATCGTGGCCCTCGTAGGTACCAACTTCTCCATCAACGCCGCCTTCTACACCTCCTACGGCATCAAAGAACACCGCCGCACCCGCGATGACTACCGCGACATCACCCTCGTCGACACCATCCCCGGCATCGTCGCCCCCGGCATCATGACCGCACTGGTCATCATGGTCGCCGCCGCCGTCCTCGGCAGGACCGGAGCCGAAGCCGGCACCATCAACGCCCTCGCCTCCGTCTTCACCCCGCTGGCCGGCCCCGTAGGAGCCATGCTCTTCGCCCTCGGCCTCTCCGGAGCAGCGTTCTCATCCATGATCGCCAACGCCACCGCAGGCGGAACCATGCTCTCGGACGCCATCGGCCGCGGCGCCAAAGCCGGATCACCCGCCGCCCGCATCGTCACCGGAATGATCCTGGCCTTCGGCCTGATCATCACCCTGTCATTCCAGTCCTCACCCGTGGGACTGATCGTCATCGCCCAGTCCCTTACTGTCCTCATCGCACCCCTGCTCGGAGTTCTGATCGTCATCATGGCCAACAAAACCGCCGTCATGGGTGACCTCCGCAACAAATGGTGGCAGAACCTCTTCGCAGCCATCGGCCTCATCGCCATCATCGCCTCATCCATACGCCTCATCACCCTCCTGACCAGCTAGCAACAACCCCCACCACAACGAACACAAGTGATGCCCCCCCTTATGGTGGGGGCATTACTCATTGGCGGTTGTTTCATATCTGCGACCAGGCAGCCGTGGCCCTTCATGGTAACCACTGCCCGAATTCCAAAAGACACGGCGCATCCATTAAGGGCACACCCAAACCTGACGTCGGAGCGGCCTGACGTGGGAGGACTCGGCCTGTGGGGTGGAGCCCTGGGTTGTTCTCCGACGTCCGACCAGTTACATCAGGTGACATGGCCGCCCATGCCCGAAATGGACTTCATAAGATATGCAACTCCATGGACTTTTCCGTGTTTTCGAACTTCCAGCGACTGTCAGGGTGGAATCTGAGAACATCATGGAGCCACTGTCAGGGAAGCGGAATTTCGCTCTATTCTGATACCAGCGCGTGAGAGCGGCGCGTGCCCTCTCCGAGAAATGCAAATTAGGACGATCGCCCGAACCGAGTAAGCCACCATTATCGGGGTGGCCACCCGAGGCCGGCTTCGAGCGGTCATGCCGCAAAGGATCTTTATCGGTTGAGGGATGCCTTGGGTCGACTCACAACCACCTCCTCGTCACAGAGGCCTTTCTTCATAAGGGCAGTTGCGCTGTTGTGCGCAGTTCTTCGGCTGTCGCAGTGCCGAATCCGAAGAACTCGAGGTAAGCGGGGATCATCTCGAACAGCATGTCGCTGCCCACCTGAACTGTGCATCCCTTCTGCTTGGCGGCCTGCAGGAATGGGGTCATTCCGGCCTTCAGCACGACGTCCCCGACATAGGAGCCGGGCGTGATCCGGTCGATGTCGACAGGCATGGGGTCACCGTCCCTCATGCCGAGCGGGGTGGCGTTGACGATCAGGTCGTAGCCCTCGGGATCTTTGGACCCCATGGCGATCTGTACGTCAGGGTAGTGCGCGCTGATGCGCTGGGCGAGCGCGTCGGAGGCACCTGTATCGGGGTCGAACAAGCCGATGCCGGCAAGTCCGAGGCCGGCCAGTGAGGCGGCGATCGGCGAGCCCACGCCGCCGTTGCCGACGACCAGGGCCCGCTTACCGTGAGGGTCGAATCCTTTGCGCAGGGCGCCGCGGACGAAGCCTGCTCCGTCGAACTGCTCGGCCAACAGTGATCCGTCATCTCGCCTGAGGACGGCATTGGTGGCACCGGCGATCTGGGCAGTTGGGCTGACCTCGTCGACGAGGTTCATGGTGACCACCTTGTGCGGCATTGTGACAAGCGCACCTCGGATGTTGGTTAGCGTGAAGACGGAGCGGAAGAAGTCGGGGTAGTCCTCCGGTTTGATCCCCATGGGGACGACGACTGCATCGATCGCGTGCGTTTCAAACCATGGGTTGCAGATCAGAGACGACTTGAACGTGTGCGTGGGATATCCCAGGTGCGCGATGAGCGTCGTCGTTCCGCTGATCATCGGGTTCGCCCGTTTGCGCGGTGCACCCAGCTCCGTCACTGGAACATCTGTCCAGGAGCAGAGTTGGTCGCCGTGCTCAGCCCAGTACTCGTCCCACTGTGCGAGCTTGACAGGGTCGCGCTCGAGGCCTCGCTTGCGCAGCCTATCCTGCAAGATATCGGGAGCCACGCGGACCTGGACGACTTCGATGACAAGAAGCCGGCCAGTTCCTGGCCCTCCTTCGGGCCACGGTCGGCACCTATGACGAGGGCCCCTTCGGCTGTGAGTGCGCTGACGACTGCATCGCCGATTCCGCCGCTTGATCCGGTCACCAGAACGACTTGGTCTGCTCGTTTCATCTTTCTAGGTCCTTACTTGAGGTGTTTCCCAAAGGCTGTGCCGTGGCTCCGGGCGCCGCTGCTTCAGTGGGCGTCGCTCCGTGCCCGACCTTCTGCCGCACTGTTGAAGCCTGTTGTCTGCAATCCCCCGGTCCAGGGTGGCGTACGTGCCGGTGCTGACTAGCTGTTGTTCGCGCTGGTGGCGTGGCTTGCCCATTGCCGGCCTTCTTGTTCTTCTGTGGGCAGTCCGGAGGCGGCGAGGATCCGGTCGAGCAGCCGCTGTGTATGGACGGCTTCGCGGCCGGAGGTCAGTGGCTGGGCCCTGTCGGCGACCCGGTCCAGGAAATGATGGACGGCGGCGGAGAATCCGAGAGTGTCGGTGGCCGTTGCCCAGCCGTAGGCCTCGGCGCTGAGCTCCCGTGAGGTGGTGACTCCCTGGACAGTGGTCGAGACGGTTTCCGGTGCCCTGACTTCCACGGTCTTGCCATCGCCGTAGGCGTCGAGTTTTTCATTCCAGGCTCCTGCTGTCCTGGCTGCCATGAGCACTCCGGTGTTGCCGGTGCTGAAGCGGATCATGGCTGCGACGCCGTCTTCTTCCCAAGGGTCATCACCGGCTGCGTGTGCGGCCACGTCCACGGGTTCGCCGCCGCAGTACCAGCGGAGCAGGTCGACCATGTGGATGGCGTTCTCGAACGTGGCGCGGTATTCGGATCCCGGGCGGTTCTTTTGGGCCACGCAGAAGGTAGCGCCTTTCGTGCCAAACAGCTCACGGCCGGCGGTGTAGACGGGTGCATAGCGGCGGTTGAAGTCGACCATCAGGATGCGGCCGCGCTCGTCGGCCAGGTCCGCCAAACGTTCTGCCTCCTCGGTGGCCGGGGCCAGGGGCTTTTCGCAGAACACATCGACGTCATTGTTTAGGCACAGCTGGACCGCGTGGGCGTGTTCGGACCGGGGTGTGAGGACGAAGACGGCATCCAGATCCTGCGCATCCAGCATGTCCTCGACCGACTTGTAGGCGGCGCCGAACCCCCAGCGCCGGACCAGGCTGCCCGGGTCCTCACGGCGGGACACCAGGGCGGCCAGCTCAACGTCTTCGCGTTGGACGAGTGTGGGCAATTGGGCAATGGTTGCGATGTTTCCGGCGCCGATGACGCCGACGCGGAGGCGGTTGGTGTTCATCGGGCGTTCCTTACATGAGCGGGATCAGAGAGCATGGCGCGCAGGACGTCGGCTGATTCCCTGAATCCGTCCTCCGGCTTGGGAAGGTCTTGCCGGTGCCAGCGGTATTCAAGTTCGATGCTGAGCACGTCGTCGTAGCCGTGCTGCACCAACCCGGCGAGAATTTGGGGCCAGGGAACGACGCCGCTTCCCACGACGCGGGATCGTACTGCCCGCTCCGAAGCGTTGACGCGCGCTGTTTCGGTTGCGCGGAAGGCGGCGTTGGGATCGGTGAAGACAAGGTCCTTCACGTGCACGTGGCCAATCAGGTCGCCTTGGACGGCGAGGGCCTGTTCGAACTTTTCGTCGTGGGTGAAAGTCAGGTTCGCCTGATCGTACAGAACGCGAATGGCCGGGTGGGCGATTTCGCGGACCAGGGCTGCGGTTTCTGCTGCGGACTGGGTCATTGTGCCGAAGTGGTTCTCCACACACAGCCGCACACCTGCCTGTTCAGCTTCAGGTGCAAGGGTCTGCAGTGCATCCACGAGTTTTGCCCACCGCCGGGCATGGTCGGAGTCTCCGGCATGCCACGCTCCGGCGTAGACACGAACCCGGTCAGCCCCGACCATGTGCGCGGTTTCAATGGCACCGCGGAATTCATCGACCGCGCCGCGCCACTCCACGTCATCGAGTGAGTTGATAGCTGTGGTGTATGGCGTAAGGCCTACGATCGGCACGCCTTCGCTGTCCGCAGCCTTCAATGCCTCCATCGCGGCGCGCCGGTCTCCCAGAGGCAACCCTGAAAGGTAGTCGTCCTGGTAGATGACTTCCGCGGCGTCGAGGCCGGCGGCTTTGAAGAGCGCTAGTGCCTGGGGAACCGTGTGGTCCGGGGTTCCGAGTGTGTGACCCGCAAGCCGCATCATTGGTTGTCCTTTCTGGAAGTGTTTGGAGCCGCTGCCCAGTCCGCAGGACCGACCAGCCGGGGTGGGGCTGCGACGCGGGACCGGTCGACGATCTCCATCAGCAGGCCCCAGGGGGTGAGGAAGTAGGTCCAGCGGTTGCCGGCTACGCGCGGGCTGTCACCCGCGACTTCTTTACGCTCACCGAGCACCCGCACCCCAGGTGTTTCCTGGAGCACGGCGATCGCTTCGTCGACGTCGTCCACGACGAAGCACAGATGGTGTCCGCCGGCATCGCAATGCCGTGGCGGGGTTTCGCGCCGCTCAGCGCTGCTCCACTCAAATAGCTCAATATTGAGGTTCGGGGGCAGGCGCAGCATGGCTAGCGTGAGTTTCGCATCTGCCGGGACGTCGAAGTTTGTGGGCATGAATGCTTCGTCGGGCCCGCGTTCAGAGCGGTACAGTTCCTCCGCCCCGAGCACGTCGACGAAGAACCGGATACCCTCCTCGAGGTTGGGGACGGTCAGGCCGACGTGGTCCGTATGCTGGACCCCCGGCAGCCGCCGCAGTGTTCCTGTCGGGGCGCCGCTAGTCTGCGCTGTCATTTGCGCGGTCCCGAGGTGGAGCCACGGACCAGAAGTTCAGGTTCGAGGACGATGTGGTCCACGGAGCCGTCCGCGTTCTGCTTCTCAGCCAGTTCGATGGCGATGTGTCCCATATCGGCGATGGGCTGCCGGATGGTCGTCAAGGCCGGGTTGAACCGCGCCCCCAAAGCCAGACCGTCGAAACCGATGACCGACACGTCCTCCGGTACGCGCACGCCGCTTTTGCCGAGGGCCGAGATTACCGCAAATGCCACCATGTCATTTGCCGCGATGATGGCCGTTGGCGGATTCTCCATCTCGAGGAAATGTTCGGCCCCGCGCGTGCCGGCATCGAGATCCGACCCGCTGTCCAGCACCACAGGTGCGCTGCCGCTCTCAGCGGACAGCTCCAGATACGCGTCCATCCGGTCCTGGGCGGTGTACGTTCCGGCGATGCCGGAAACGTAGCCGATCGACGTGTGCCCCAGAGAATGCAGGTGGTCCAGCGCGAGCATGATTCCGCGGCGGCTGTCCACGGTGACAGTTGGGACCGCATCGTCGCCTTCCACCCGGTCGATCACCACCACCTTGTGGCCAAAAGCGAAGCGTTTCAGCGCCTCGGTATCGACCTTCGTGGAAGGCGCGACGATCCCGAAGGGGGCATACATGGCCTGCATGGCGGTGAAGTACCCGTCGGTCTTGGCAGGGTCACCATTGGTGACGCAGAGCAGCAGCTGGTAGCCGCGCTCGTCAGCCGCCTGCGTCATCGTCTTGGCAAGTTCTGCAAAGAACGGGTTGGTGATGTCAGGGACGATCAGCGGGATGAAGGTGCTGGTCTTTCTGCGAAGCGCCTGGGCGAGTGGACTCATTGTGTAGCCCAGCCCCTCGGCTACCCTGAGGATGTGCTCGCGGGTTTCACTTTTCACCGCTTCCGGGCGGGAGAATGCCCGGGAGACCGTGGACCGGTGGACACCGGCGGCCTTCGCAACGACGTCGATACTCAGATCAGGCATGTTCTCTTCCTCCGTGCTGGTCGTCATAGGCCTGCCAAATGGGGCGCATGACGTCTTCGAGCTGGGCCAGTTTAGGCAAGCCCTGGAATCCATCTTCCAGCGTCTGGGCGACCCGCCGCACGAACGGATCGTAGAGAGGGTCGCTGTCCACGTCGATCCTGGCGCTCTCCGTGGTCCCATCGGCTGCGGTGAACGTAGCAGAACCATCCGAGTTAACCGAGGCGTATCCTGCCTCACCAACAGACGTGTAGCTGCAGTAACGCTTCAACGGCGAACCCGGGAATGCGTAGCCAACCTCCACGATGGCTTCCCGTCCCTCCGGCGTAGTGAGGATGAGACTGGCGTGGTCCTCCACATCTCCGCCGTGCAACGTTGACGAAAGCCGGGACTGCACACGAACCGAGGTCTCGTCACAGCCCTGCAGGAACAGGTCCACGAAGTGTGGACCCAGGTTCGCCAGGCATCCTCCGCCCGCCTTGGCCGGGTCCAGCATCCACGGATTGCCGTTATCGACATAGCGGGAGGGCGGTCCGGCAATAAAAGAGGTCCGCTGATACGTTGGCCTGCCAGCCTTGGCGAGCCACCGATCGGCGGGACCGCCCCGCTGGATCAGCGGGACGGTAGCGGGCACACCGGCTGCATCGGCGGCTTTGCGCACCGCAGTAAGTTCGGCAAGGGACGTTCCCAGCGGCTTTTCCACCACGAACGGAATACCACGCTCGATCAGGGCATGACACTTCTCGGCCATCCCGCTATGGGGGCCAAAAACGTAGGCCAGCCCAATATCGGGAAGGTCAACGAGCTTCCGCCAGTCAGCTTCCACCGGAGCTCCCCAGCCATCGGCAAGCCCCTGCACGAGGGTCATGTCCTCGTCACTGACACCGACGACCTGGTGCATTTCACCGATCGCCCGCGTATAGAGCGGAACATGCCAATGAGAAGCACCAAGAATAATCGTGCGTGGTCCACTCATCTGCCAGCCCCTTTGCTAAGTATGAGATCGATTGCTGAGATCGGTTGCAATAACAGTATGGATGGTGGGAGAGTTTGTCAACGACACTTCAACAGTGGCCCAGGTAACAACGAGCATCAACACGCCTGGGCCCCGAGAAAGGCCAGCCATGTACAAGAAACTTCGCACCCTGCAGACCATCGACGCATCAGGCGCCGTCCTCATCGTCCGCCTCGAGAACGCTGAGGTCGCAGAACGTGTTGCCGAAGCTGCCATCGCCGGAGGCTTCCGCGCCCTTGAAATCACACTCTCGATCCCTGGAGCCGTCGATGTAATCCGCCGGCTTTCGACCAGGCATAGCTCGAATGGAGTAGCGATCGGAGCCGGAACGGTGCTGGACGAGCACTCGGCCTACGAGTGCATCCGCGCCGGGGCTGAATTCCTCGTCAGTCCCCAGCTGAACCCGGCAATGCTCCGGACAGCAAACCGGTACCAGATACCCACCATCAGCGGGGCCTACACACCCACTGAGCTTGTTAACTCCGCCGAGGCGGGCGCTGACATCCTCAAGCTCTTCCCCACCGAGGCTGGCGGCATCCCCTATGCCAAGTCCGTGCTCGCCCCGCTTGCCCATCTGCCGATCATGCCGGCAGGCGGGGTAACCGTAGAGAACGTCGGCGAATGGTTCGCGGCGGGCGTAGCAGGTGTCGGCGTCGGCAGCTACGTGACCAAAGCATGGCAGCCGGACGGCGACTTTACCCGTGTCACCACAGCCGCGGAGGAGTTCCTGTCAGCTGTGGCAGAGGCCCGCCGATGACAGTCCCCAGCGTCTTTATTATTATTGGCCCGGCCGGCTCAGGGAAAACGACGGTCGCGCAGAAAACAGCAAAAGAACACAACGCGGCATACCTGGACAAGGACCGGGTCTGCGGACGCTTTGTCGAGTTCGCGCTGAAGGCGACCGGACACGACCCCACCGACCGGGAGTCCAACGACTACTATCGCGACAACCTGCTTCCCCTCGAGTACGAGACACTCATGGACGTGGCCGGGGCCAACCTGCGCCTGGGCCGGTCCGTCGTGCTCGATGCCCCTTTCGGAGCCTACTTCGACGAACCGGATTTTCTGACGCGTGCGGCAGAAAAGTTCCATTGGCCACCGTCTGAGACCACGGTAGTGCGGGTGAGGGTCCCCCAGGACCTTCTGCGGGACCGGATTGCCCGCCGCGGCCTGGAACGGGACCAGTGGAAACTTTCCCATTGGGAGGAATACTGGTCCGTCTACGGGAGCTTGGAATGCGCGTGGTCCGGAGCCCGGTTCGTGGACTACAACAACGAGACACCCCTTCCGGCGGAGGGGTAATGACTGAACCAGCAGACCAGCTCAGTTCGGCCAGTTCTACGCCGGCCGCTCTTACAGCTCCCAGCATGAACGGGCCACACCACTCCTAATCCGGCCGAGGCAGCACGTCTGCCTCCAGAGCACAAAGCGGTTCCCCTCCCCCAGAAGCGGCAAGGCCAGAAGCTGCGACGCGGCTCACAAAAAACGTTGACAAGCCTCGTTTGTCGCCCGTAGTGTTTGTTGCAACCGATCTCTGCAACCGATCTCAGCAACCGATCTTATTAGTTCCGGTGAGCAGCCGGAGCACCGATCGCCCCCGGCTCGACCCGTAACCCTTCCTCATCAGCAACGTGAAAGTATGGAGAGTTCAATGAAGACCTCAAAAGACGCGCTCGACAGCTCGGGCCTTCCGGAAGTGCCGGAGCCGCCCCGGCGCTCCGTCAACATGGTGGCAGGCACGATCGGCCACTTTGTGGAGTGGTACGACTGGTACATCTACGGGCTGCTGGCAGCGGTGTTCGCGTCACAGATATTCCCAAGCGAGAATCCGTTCGCGTCCCTTGTCGCAGCGCTGCTCACCTACGCGGTCGGTTTTGTTGTACGCCCGCTCAGCGGAATCATCATTTCGCCGCTGGCCGACCGCTACGGCCGCCGGCTCATCCTGACGCTGTCCATCTCCGGGATGGCGCTCGGCTCTCTGATCATCGGCCTCACCCCTTCATTCGCGACGATCGGCTACGCAGCACCTGTTCTCTTTCTGGTTGCACGCATCCTCCAGGGAATCTCGGCCGGCACCGAGCAGCAGAGCGCCATCGCGTTCATGGTCGAACACGCTCCCGCGAACCGGAGGGGCCTGTTCGGCTCGTTCTCCAACATGGCAAGCGGCCTCGCGACCCTCGCAGCGACCGGTTCGGCCGCGATCGTGACATCATCCTTTGCTCCCGCCGAACTCGCAGCCTGGGGTTGGCGCATCCCCTTCGTTGTGGGCGGCGTCCTCGGCGTCGCCGGTCTCATCCTGCGGGCCCGCTCGGATGAGACCCCTGAATTTGAGGCAGCTGCCCTCGTCGATCAAAAGTCCGCCTGGGCGCGCCTGAAAGACCTGCTCCGCGAACACCCGAAGGCTCTGCTCCAGGCAGCGGCACTCTCTGCCCCGGCCGTGGCCTACTACACCTGGGCCACTTTCCTCCCCACCTACGCCAAGCTGACCACCGGCCGGGACCTGTCCTCCACACTTGCCGGAAGCGTTATCGGGCTGGCCTTGCTCGTGATCATCGTGCCGGTCTGTGGATACCTTTCGGACCGCCTCGGCCGACGCAAGATCTTCCCCATCATCGGCGCCATCGGCATGATCGTGCTCTTCTACCCCTTGCTCCTGCTGCTGAACCAGCCAGGCTTCTGGGTATACGTTCTGGTGTCGGCATCCGGGTGGGTAGTTCTCGGAATTTGGCAGGCCGTTTACCCGACAATCCAGGCCGAGCTGTTCCCGGCCTCAGTACGGGTAGCAGGCATCGGCTTCGCACACCAGATCGTCATTGCCGTCTTCGGTGGCACCGCACCACTTATCGCCGCTGCATTCGTCGGCGCCGGACAGCCCATGTTCGTTGCGTACTACATGATCGCCATTGTCACGCTCGCCCTCATCGTCTACTTCACGCTCCCCGAGACCGGCAGCAAGGGCCCGCGTGCCACCGTCGCACCGGCAGACCCCGAAGTGCTGGAAGGCGAGCACCTGCTCTTCGATGCTCCACACGGCGGGATCCAGACGAAGGATTCCAAGCCGTAGGCGTCCTTTCTCCTGCCCTCGTGACCACATAACGCCCCCGCACTTCGGGGATCGCCCTCGACCGAAACTCTGGTCGAGGGCGATCCCATGCCCGGCCAAGGCCAGCAACGGCACAAGTGATTCGCGGACACCTTTAAAGTTCGCCCTTTCCGGAAACAGGCGCAGTCCGGCGGAACCTCATATCCCGATTGAACTACACCCCAACCTGACGTCAAAGCCGCCTGACAAGGGAGGATTTTGCCTGTGGGCGGAGTTCCTGATTGTTCTCCGAGGGCCCGCCCCGTCACGCCAGGTGACATAGCCACCCCTGCCCCAAACGGGCTTCATCAAAGTGTGGATTCTTTGGACTGCTTCCACGATTCTTGAGCTACCCCACCCGGTTTCCTTCCGCTCGACTGTCAGGGTGGGTTCTGAGAACATCATGAGCCACCGTCAATAAAGCGGAATTTCGCACTATTCTGACGCCAACGCACGAATCGGCGGGTGCCGCCGGGTCATGAGAACCTTAGGACTTAGGGCGAAAGTGATGATGCGTGATCTGGCGGCTAGCATCAGCCGCGCACCCGTGGGCCCTTGAGTTCGCGTGTCAGATGACTATCCGTCGCGAGTCTACGGCGAGACGACCTCCGAGTATCCGCGACCGGGGCACGAAAGGGCCCTTGCTATCGCTTCCGTTCCCCAGGACATAACTCGACGCCACTTGACCACAACGCCATTACCGGCGTTCCGACCTGTGATCCCGGGTGTGATTGGACCGTTGAAACATACTGCTGTTCATGGCACCATGAAAGCATGACAGCCGTTGCAGGAGCCCGTGGAGGGCTCAAAGCGCACCAGGATTCCATTCGGCTTTCCGAGCCTGAACTGGTTCGGGATCTGCGGGACATCCTGGGGGCGAAGCTCGTTGCGTACATCGGCTCGGTCAAGGAAACCCGGGCCGTGCGTCAGTGGGCCGACGGTGAGCGGAAACCGTCAGCCGAGGTCATGACCCGGCTGCGTCATGCCTACCACGTCGCAGCTCTGTTGGCTGAGCGGGACTCCCGGTCCGTGGTCCAAGCCTGGTTCCAGGGAATGAACCCCCAACTGGACGATGTGCCGCCAGCGCGACTACTGCGCGAAGGCCAGGTCGACGACGCGGCACAGGCGGTCCTTGCCGCTGCCAGGGCATTCGCGGCAGCAGGCTGACGGGTGGTTTACGAGCAACAACTGGCAACAGCCGCTGTTAACACTCGGGTATGGCGCATTGGTTTCCGCCCGGATCCTTGGGCGTGGAGTGGCTGGGAGTGGGCAACCGATGGCAGGTTCCCCGGCCGGTGGGATGACCTGCACGGAAACTTCCGGACCGTCTACGCCGGCTCAAGCCTGAGGGCATGCCTGCTCGAGGTGCTCACCGCCTTCCGCCGTGACGCGAGGCTAGCGATGGAGCTGGACGAGATCGTCGAGGATGACGAAGATGCGGGGCTGCACCCGACACTGGTATCCGGGCAGGTGCCCCGGGAATGGCTTGACGCCCGCGCGGCGACGTCAGCCGAACTTACCGGCACCTACTGCGCCGTGACGGACTCCCGGTCCATCGCTGTCCTCCATCCGCACTTCATCGGAGTGGCTCTCAGCCTCGGACTCTTAGACCTGGACGCCGCAGCCCTAAAAGATGCTCGGCCGCGCCGGTTGACCCAGTCAATCGCCGCTTGGATCTACGAGACAACCGTCCTCGATGGGGTTACCTTCGCGTCCCGCCATGGCGACGACCTGAGGCTCTGGGCAATCTTCGAACGGCCAGGCGACCCTTTCGTCGGCCCGAAGCTAACGCACGCCCGGCCCGAGGAACTGCACCACGACAGCGATGCGATCAAGGACGCCTTCCGGATGCTCGGCCTGACATGGAGGACTGAATAGTCCGCTCCCCCGCCGCTCCTCGCCCTAGCTTGACGGAATATCCATTATCGGCGATTGAATTAGGGCAGGGGGAGTGCCCCAAAAGGTCTTTTGGCTTCGGTCGTCGAAGTTCGGGGATTTGTCGTGGCTACTCCCATGTGGGCGATGATGTCGGCCGCCAGGTCATAACTGATGAGGACCCAAAACCTGCTGCGCGAAGAGTTGCCTGAAGCGCTACAACTTTCGGGACAACAACACGAATCCGTGATAGATTTTGTTAGATAATGTGATCTTCTGGTACTGGTGCCGATCGAGGCAGGAACTTCTTGAAAATTTTGGTAACGGGCGGCGCCGGGTACATCGGTTCCCACGCTGTTCTTTCGCTGCAGGAAGCCGGCCATGACGTGGTCGTCATCGACAACCTCGTGAACTCCAGCGAGGAATCGCTGCGCCGCGTGGCCGAGCTGAGCGGCAAAGCCGCGGAGTTCCATGAGGTGGACCTGGTGGACGAGGCCGCCGTTGAGCAGGTGTTTGCCGGCGCAGGTATCGACGCCGTCATTCACTTCGCCGGCCTCAAGGCCGTGGGGGAATCAGTGCAGGAGCCCCTGAAGTACTACTACAACAACCTGGTAGGCACCTTGAATCTGATCCGCGTCATGGACAGGCATGACGTCCGCTCCGTCGTCTTCAGCTCCTCCGCTACGGTCTACGGGGAGCACAACCCCATTCCCTACGTGGAGAAGATGGAGATCGGCGCCAACAACCCCTACGGGCGCACCAAGGAACAGATTGAGGACGTCCTCTCCGACCTCGGCTCGGCTGACTCCCGCTGGCACATAGCACTGCTGCGCTACTTCAACCCGGTGGGTGCACACCCCTCAGGCCGGATTGGCGAGGACCCGCAGGGCATCCCGAACAACCTGGTGCCGTTCATCGCGCAGGTGGCCGTGGGCCGGCGCGAGAAGCTGATGGTCTTCGGCGGTGACTACGACACCCCGGACGGCACCTGCCTGCGCGACTACATCCACGTGGTGGATCTCGCGGAAGGGCACGTCGCTGCCCTGAACTACATCGCGGACCGCACCGGCGTGTTCCGCTGGAACCTCGGCTCCGGCAAAGGGTACTCGGTCCTCGAGGTCCTGCATTCTTTCGAGAAGGCCGTTGGCAAGCCCATCCCCTACGAAATCACCGGCCGCCGCGCGGGCGACTTGCCCGCCTTTTGGGCCGACGCCACGTCCGCACTGGGCGATCTGAGCTGGTCCGCCACCAAAACCGTTGACCAAATGTGCAAGGACCACTGGCGCTGGCAGAAAAATAACCCGGCTGGCTACTGATCGAGAACCGCGTGCAAAATCGGTCGCCGAGGTAGCCGTGTGCCGGCGGCTAGACACTTTCCGGCATCCCCGGCTGTGTACACCAGGCGCTCCGCCGGGCACCAGGCCCCGCATAAGCATGGGCCGCTAGCTGCGGCGTTCGTAGACTTCTCCGCACGGCACAGATTGGTCGACCGCCACTTGGTACGTCGTTTCGCTGTGCCTGGTGACGGAAATACCCGTTCTTCTCCTGAGCGCCTCAGGTATCAGTTCTTGAACGGCCCTATTCAAGGCTGCGTCTCTGGTTCTGGCGTCGCTGACGCTGATGTCCAAATGCAAGGGGCGGGAGTAAGGCAACGTGCCCTCCAAAAGTGATGAAATCAGATCGAATGGGATTATGTCACCGTGGTTTTCGGTCGGTCCCGGAGACGTCCAAATCCGCAAAGCGGGCCTGGTCTTCACCGGAGGGGACACCCGGCTGTCGGTCAATATTTGTAGACGGAAACCCGGGTGATACCTGCGTCCGGTATCCGGGTCGGGATGATACGTCCCGGAAGCAACGGCGCCCCGGCGAACGGGAAGGAAATCAGCGTTCCGCCGCCTGTCTCGTCGCCATTAAGGTGCCGCAGCGGCCGCAGTTTTCCGTTGTCGAGACGGTATTGGGTGGCAGATGCGAAGGAGGCTTGTTCGGGCTCACTTGCGGCCAGTGTGATCCAAAAACCTCGCCCAATTATAAAGAGCCCATCCCCGTCTTCAATGGCGACACCGTACGCGGGGTAAACAGGGGTGACAGTGCCCAACTCATCTTTGGAATGGATCATGATTGTGGCGTTGCTGAGTTGCAGCTGGGCTCCGGGCTGAGCCGCGGAGAGCACGAATGCTTCGACGGCGGCCTCGGGGTTCTCACGGATGAGGAGTGCGGCAGCTTTGAGCAGGTGATATGCGTCCACAAGCTGAAGGTTGTCCGGATCGGAAGGGTCGAGGCTGTCTACCCCAAACAGGGAGACTCCGAGCGCCCGGTGTGTTCCTAGAGCGGAGAACATCTGGGCGATGCCTATGGTGTCCGCGCGCAACTCCGGGATAAAAAGACGACCTCTGCGGCTCTGGTACGCCTCAAAGACTTCCTCGCTTTCATCAACGTACATGTCAACAGCAAGGAAGTGCAGTTGGGGTGCAAGGCTTTCCCAGATGGCTGCCACCGGCATGACAGGACCACCGCTGGGATAGTCCCCCGGCCGCTTTCCGCCCGCCACGGCTATGGGGCCGTCGAGGACACTGTCGGCATCTAACCATGCGTTCACGAAAAGGGGTATATCGTGCTCGGCGGCGCCGGCTGCTGCAACCTTTCCAACGTACGCCGCGAATGCGGCGGCCATGAAGGCTTCGTCACGGCGGTCACCCTCGGGGAACACCTCTGACCACGTTCCGCTCCGGCAGGATCCGTGATCCAGCCATTCTTGATGCACCGGCATTGACGGGTCGCTGGCGACAGCCTCCACCACCTTTGCGGGAACGGCTGAAGCAAAGGCTGCTTCTGCAAGCTGACCTCGGTCGCGTGTGTCTCCCAAAAGTCCGATTTCGTTCTCTACCTGCACTGCCAGGACAACGTTGTTGGTGTCCACTGCCGCGATATGACGCATCAGCTGGGCAAAAGCGCGTGCGTCGGCTTGGCAGGATTCGAGCCCGAAAACCGAAAGATGCTCGACCCTACGTCCGTTGCTTATGACGGCCCGGGGGAATCGATCAAGGTTCGTCTTGACCCAACGAGGTACGTAGGTTGACACGGCATTCTTCCAAGAACCGAACCACAGCGGAATCAGCCGCATTCCGAGGGCCGACGCGGTATTGATCATGGCGTCGATCAGCACGAAGTCGAAAACGCCTTCCTCAGGTTCGAAGAGGTCCCAGGCTACCGGTGCAAGAACGGTATTGGCGCCCAGCCGCTGAACCGTTGTAAATGATTCATTGATAGCATCGACCGTGCTGGAGCTCGAGTTATGGACTTCGGCCCCCACGATGGGAAACGGGGCACCATCGACCGACATATATGGTCCGCTCCAGCCAGTCGTTGCAGTGCTGTCAATCATTTCTGTCTCCAAGTTTAGATGGGCGTAAAACCCGATGCGGCACCGGGATGATGATGTCTACCCGCGTCGCGCTGAGCAGGTGCGATTAAAGACCCCGACATGCTGCCCCTTCACTTCACTTGAAGGAAGTGAAGTTTCGCGTAGGCGCCATGGGCTGCGAGAAGGTCCTCGTGAGTCCCCGTTTCGACTATGCGGCCGCCGTCGAGGACAACTATTCGGTCCGCGGAGCGAATGGTTGAGAGTCTGTGGGCAACAATCAACGTGGTCCGTCCGTGTCGCAAGTTAGCAAGCGCGTTCTGGACGAGTCGCTCCGACTCGCCGTCGAGAGCGCTAGTTGCTTCGTCGAGCAGGAGAATCCGCGGATCCCTGATGAGGGCACGCGCGATGGAAATTCGCTGTCGCTGTCCGCCGGATAGCCGGGCTCCACGTTGTCCCAGCAAGGTGTCGAGTCCGTCTGGAAGCGCTTGAACGAAGTCCAGGGCGTTCGCGTCCTGAAGTGCTTTCCGGATTGATTTGTCATCGACGTGTTCAAGTCCGTAGGCGATGTTCTCCCTGATCGATCCGGAGAACAGCACGGACTCCTGAGGCACCACGGAGATATGCCGACGCACGGTGCGCAGGTCGAGTGTTTCCATGTCGGTGCCATCCAGCAGGAGACGCCCTCCGGTTGGTCGGAGAAAGCCGAGGGTCAAATTCAGCACCGTAGATTTGCCCGATCCGGACTTTCCCACGAAAGCGATTGTTTCACCCGGCTTGATGTCTAAGTCGAGGCCTTTGATCGCGAGGTCTTCTCCTTCGGGGTAGCGAAAGTCGACCTGTTCGAATGTTAGGCGCCCCTCTACACGACGTACCTGATGCTTGCCGCTGCTTCGCTCAATGTCCGGGTCCTGGAGCACCTCGGCGATTGACCGCAGTGACTCGCGCCCTTTTGTGAGTAAGGGGGCGAGGTTGAGAAGGTTAACGACTGAATTGATGAGCATCACAAAGTAGGTACTGAGCAGTACTACTTGTCCTGGGGTGATCGGTAGGATGCCGCTGACGGAGAGCAGTGCCGCACCGATCAGGCAGGCTATGGACAGCATTTGAAAGGAACCCCAGGCAAGCGCGCTGAACCGGCCGTTGAGCACGTCAAGGCTGAACCCGGAATCACGCACAGCCTTTGCTGTGGTGAGAACCCGTCGGGTAGCCACCTTTTCAAGGCCATGCGCCCGGGTTATTGGCAGCAGTGTTGCCATCTCCCCTACCTGCGAGGAGAACCTTTCGATGTCCCGGCGGAATAGTTCATTCCTCTGGTCTGAGCGGCTGCGCACTCCGCGAACGAGCACGGCGGATAGCGGCACAACAAACACGAACAACAGCAGGAAGGCTGGCACCTGAAGGGCGAGCACCGTTATTGCCCCCAAGATCACGCCCAGACCTGAGAGCAGCGGGTTGGCGCCCTGTTGAAGCATCAATTCGACGTTCTCGACGTCACGAACAACCTTGGTTTGCATGACGGACGAGCTAGACCTTGTATGGAATCCGATGGACAGAGCCTGGAGCCGGTGCGCCAGCTGGTTCCGCAGGGAGACGCCGAGGTCGCGGACAGTAGCGCTGACCAACCGAACGAACGTCTGGCTGGCGGGGTAGTTCAAAGCGACCAATGCCACCGCGATGAGGCCCAGTAGTACGAGATCCTTGACGGGGCCCCCTGCGATCACGGTGTCGATTACGGCCGATGTGATCACGGGCAGCACCCATACCGGGCTGTCTTTCACGAGGTAGGCGACCGCTGCAAGCGACAGCTTGAGCCGCGCTGGTTTGAGTTCCCGTGCCAGTCCCGTCAAGGGAGCGTCGACCGTTATAGGAGACTGTGCAGAGTCTTGCCTGCTCGGTCTGCTGGGTGAGGCGTGTGACCGCCAGTTGAACGTCACCGGGCTACTTCTTGGGGATGTGGTTTGCCGCCGTCGTAGGTCACGCCGCCTTTAGTCCAAACTCGCGCCGGTTGTGAGTGATTCCTTAGCCTGAAGAGCCGGCGCCTGGTTTTGATTGTGCTGACTGTCGACCGACATCTCGCGCAGGGTTGGGATGGTTTTTGACGCGCAGAGTTGCGCGAACCAGTGGGAGCTGAGTTTTGGGGTCCGCTCGAGGGTGTCGTAGTCGACGTGGATAATCCCGAACCGAGGTCCGTATCCGGCGGCCCATTCGAAGTTGTCCAAGAGCGACCAAACCAGGTATCCAACAATGTTGGCTCCGCGTTGACGGGCGCGGTCCGTCGCCGTGAGGTGTTCGATGAGGAAGCGTGTGCGAGCAAGGTCAATGACAGCTTGGCTGCCCTGTAGCGAGACAATTTCGTCAGGAAACGCTGCTCCATTTTCCATCACCATGATCGGCAACTTGGGATATTCAGCGGAAAGGGCGACTAGGTGGTCTTCCAAGCCTTGGGGTTCGATCCCCCAGTCCATCCCGGTCCGCTCAAGATCGCCGCGTCGGACGAATTCGATTCTTTCCGAACCCGGGAATGCGGTGCCGCCGTCCTTTTCAGTTACGGGGTCGAAAGCCGGGTTTAGGCGCACATGCATGACTTCGTAGTAGTTGACGCCGAGGAGGTCGATCGGTTGGTGACTGATTTGCAAGTCTCCGGGCTGGACGAAACTCCAGTCCGTAAATTTTCGGGTGTCGGCGAGAAGGTCGGCGGGGTATTCGCCGTCGAGCATTGGCCCGGTGAATACGCGATTGGCCACGGCGTCGAACAGGCGAGCAGCTTCTGCGTCTTCTGGTGTTTCAGCCTGGACACGGAAGATGTTGAGTGCCACCGAGATATGGGCGTCAATCCGGGTTATGGTTCGCCGGAGGGCTTTGACGGCAAGCCCATGGGAAAGGTTGAGGTGATGGGCAGCGATGAGCGCATCCTCGTGGCTTGTTCCACCAGGCGCGAACGCTCCGCTGCCGTAGCCGGAGAAGGAGTTATTCCAGGGCTCGTTATGGGTCGACCAGATGAAGACGCGGTCACCGAGCGCCTCGCCCATGACCTCTGCGTACTTTTCGAAGGCGAAAGCGGTCTCGCGTCCACGCCAACCGCCGTACTTGTCCTCCAGTGCCTGAGGCAGGTCCCAGTGATTGAGCGTCACGATTGGTTGGATGCCGCGCGCCAGCAGATTGTCCACGAGACGTGAGTAGAAGCCCAGGCCTTCGGCGTTTACCTCCCCCTCGCCGGTGGGCATGACGCGGGACCACGAGATCGAGAAGCGGTAGGCATCAAGGTTGAGGGCGTCCATCAGGCCGAGGTCCTCGTCGACACGGTGATAGTGGTCCGCGGCGACGTCTCCCGTTGCCCCGTCCTCGGTTTTTCCTGGCGTGTGGCTGAAGGTATCCCAGATGGACGGGCCGCGTCCCCCTTCGTTTGCGCCGCCTTCGATTTGGTAGGCGGCTGTCGCGGCGCCCAGGATGAATGAAGGTGGTAGATCGATGTGTCCAGCATCGAGGAGACCGTTGTACATGGCCAGTCCTTTCGCATCGGTCGTTTGACCGCGTTGTAATTCGCTGCAGCGGGTGGTTTATGGCAAATCTGCGGTGAGTATCAGGGATGTCGAATCAGTGAGGAATACCCGGCTGTCCGTCACGTCTGCTGTCCCGCCTGTGACGTTCAGGAGAGCGCTCAGCGGACGGTGGCCGGAGGATGAGCCGACTGAGATGGACATCGGTCCCGCTTCAACGATCCACCTGCCCTCGAGCGACAGGTAGGCCAGGAGCGCGAGTTGAAGCCTGAAAGCTACTGTTGCCTCCTGGCCGGGTTCCAGGATGATTCGCTGGAATCCGGCAAGTTGCAGCGCAGGTCGTGACAGCCCCAGAGCCTCGTCTTCGATGTACAGCTGGACCACTTCGGTACCGGGGCGCTCCCCGCTGTTGGTCACCGTCACCGACACCTCAATCTCGCCATCCGCGGCCACAGATGCCTCACTGAGAGTGAGTGCTGAATACGTGAAGTTGGTGTAGCTAAGACCGTGACCAAACGGATAGAGCGGTGTTGAGGCCTCGTCCACGTATCCGCCGTGGTCGTCGCCCTCGCGGCGGCGGTAACCGCTGCCGAACCGCTGGCCTGAGTGGATAGGTACCTGCCCGCTGGACCTCGGAAGAGTGTACGGGAGGCGCCCTTGCGGCTCGCTGGCGCCGGTGAGAACGTCCACGACAGCGCCGGTGCCGTGTTCGGAACCGAAGTAGCCGAGTACGAGCGCGTTCAGCTTAGGTTCGATATCGCCCAGTGCGACCGGCCGGCCCGAGAAGAGTACGCCCACAAGCGGGATGTCCAGGGTGGCGATCGCATGGACGAGCTCGCGCTGTGATTCCGGGAGCCGCACATCGGAGGCGTCTGCGCCTTCACCTTCGGTGCGTTCGGAGAAGAACCACCGGGCCAGCCCGCCGAGAGCGAGGACAATGACGTCCGCGCCGCGCGCCGCTTCCAGCGCGGCGGGGATTTTCTCGGTGCCGCCGTCAACGTCACAGCCTTCGGAAACCACTATCGTCGCGTTCGGTAATGCAGCTCGCAGGGCGTCGCTGAGCGACACGGCACCGTATTGGGTCTGAGCGTACTCATCCTCGCCCATTGATAGGAGGTCGCCGATCTCGCTTTCCACGTATGCCACGTCCGGCTGGAAGGTCGTCTCATCCACTCCGACCATGGAGCTCGCCATGCCACTGCGCAGAGCGCGTGTCAGGGCAATGAAAGCGGGGAACGTATAAGGGGCGAATGCCGCGCCGGCAGCATTCGCGTGAGGACCGATGATCGCGATGCGGGGTGCGGCGCCGGGCGCCGCACCCGGAAGGGGCAGAACTCCGTCGTTCTTCAGCAGAGTGATCGACTCGTGCGCGAGCCGCGACGAGAGTCCACTGCCTTCCTTGGCAAGTGACGTCACTGTGATCGGATCAGCGCCGACGTAGGGGTTCTCGAACAGCCCGAGCTCGAACTTGTGAGTAAGGACCCGCAATACCGCCTCATCGATGAGCGCCTCCGTGATCTCGCCATCATGAACGGCGGAGACAAGGGCCTCGCCGTAGCCATACGGGGCCGGTAACTCTACGTCGATTCCCGCGCGCATCCCCAGCACGGCTGCTTCGCGTGCGTTGCTCGCGGCCCGGTGGTGGATGACGAGGTTCTCAATCGATCCCCAGTCAGACACCACGGTTCCTTCAAAGCCCAGTTCGTCCCGCAGCAGGTGCCGGAAGATCCGAGGATCAGCCGCTGCGGGTACGCCATCCCAATCGGAGAGGGAATTCATGACCGAATCCAGGCCGGCGAGACTAATGGCGGCAGCGAACGGACGGGCATAGACCTCCCGGAGCTCACGCTCGCCCAGGTTCACAGACGCCATGTTCAAGCCTGCTTCACTCATGGCGTACCCAAGGAAATGTTTGCCGGTGGCGATCACACCGTCCCGCAACGACGCTCCCCGCAGGTTCCGGACGAACGAAACTCCGAAAGCGCTCACGAGGTAGGGATCCTCGCCATATGTTTCATGTACACGCCCCCATCTTGCGTCTCTTGCAACATCAAGCACCGGAGATAGCGCATGGTGGAATCCGACCGCGCGCATTTGCCGGCGGGTCAGCGCAGCCATTTCACCGACCGCTTCCGGATCCCAGGTTGCGGCAAGGCCGATGGCTGTGGGGAAGGAGGTGAAGCTGGGTGCGTTGACGCCGTTCAGCGCCTCCACGTGCATGATGGCGGGAATACCCAAGCGGGTGTTCTCCACCAGATACCGTTGAACCGCGTTGTTGAGCCGCGCGACCTCGGCAGCAGTCCTTGGGAATCCCCCCATATGAGGTTCTACATATCCGATGCCATCGCCAAGCTTGCCGGCGGCGATCCCGGGACGAATGCCGTCTGCGTCAAACAGCATCGTCGGCACCAGCGAGGTCAGCTGTGCGACCTTCTCCGAGATGGTCATCTGTGTAAGCAGATCAACGGCTCGAGAGCGCGCTTCCTCCACGTTTTGCTCCTAAAGTTCTTTGTTGCGTGGTGCACCCAGCGTTGCCTCCACGCTGATGGTGATCAGCGCATCGTCCGCTCGGCGACTGTTCATGGTGGTGCCGGGCCGGCAGACAGCATCCGAGATGAGTCGCCTACCGGCCGCTGACAAAGCTGCTAGGGAACTTCAGCCCTTGACACCCGAGGAGACGGTGGAACGGATGAAGTACCGCTGGGCGAAGAAGAAGATCGACAGCACAGGCAGGATATACAGCACGGCAGCAGCGGCCTGCACGGTGGGAATGGTGTTTCCGTTAGGGTCCTGGTACCAGGCGGTGATGGCCACCGAGAGGGTCGTGTGGTCAATGTCCAGCAACAGCGCGGGGGCGATGTAATCACCCCATGTCCACGTGAACGACAACAGGAATGATGTGATCAGGACCGGGCGGGAGAGGGGAAGGAAGATCTGGACGAAAATTCTGAACCAGCCGGCACCATCCATGATGGCCGCGTCCTCCAGTTCACGCGGGAGCGAGGAAAAGAACTGCCGGAACAGGAACACCATGTACGGTGATGCTGCCAGACCCCACAGGATCCAGGGCCAGTAGGTGTTTACCAGCCCGATTTGCGAGAAGAGAACGTACGTGGGCAGCAGCGTCAGAATCTGCGGGATCATCATGGTCGAGAGCAGAACCAGGAACAATGCTTTTTTCCCTGGGGCCCTGAGCCGGGCGAAACCGAAGCCCACCGTGGCGCTCGATATGGTGATCAGAACCGAATAGGTCGTGGCGAGGAACAGAGAGTTGACCGTGTAGCCGAAGAAGTCCATCTGGGTGACGGCGTCGACGAAGTTGTTCCATTGCGCCTTATCAGGCAGAACCTGGATCGGAAACGAAGCCCATTCAGCGGGCGTCTTCAACGCCGCAAGTACCAGCCACAGGAACGGGCCGATGAAGAACACCGACAGGAGCAGAATCAAAATGTAGAGTATCGCCGGTGGCCGCTTATCCTTCCGGGCCTTTTCAGCCTTCGGAGTTCGCGTTCGCGGTGCCGCAGGTGTCGACCCCACGGCCGTTTCACGCTCAGTCGTAGTCATCGGGTTGCTCCTTCTTTCTCGGCTTCCGTGTCGACTTCGTAGTAGACCCAGGACTGGCTCGACCGCAGGAAGAGCAACGTCAGACCGAGGATGATGAGGAAGAACACCCATAGCATTGCCGATCCGTAGCCGAAACGGTTGCTGAGGAAGAACTCCTGGTACACCTGCACCATGTACAAGGTGTTGCTGTCCGGTACACCGCTGACCTTCGAGATCCCCGCCGAGCTTGTCAGGAGCAGGGGCTGAATGAAGACCTGCAATGCGGCGATAACGCCAGTGATCACCTGAAAGAAAAGGATCGGTGAAATCATCGGTACTGTCACGTGCCGGAAGACGGACCAGCGGCCGGCACCGTCGATGGTGGCCGCTTCCTCCAGCTCAGCCGGAACTCCCTGAAGAGCGGCGAGCATGATGATCATGCCTGCGCCCAGACCCCAGAGCATAAGGATAATCAGGGCGAAAAAGGCGGTCGGGTCCAGAAGCCACGCGATCGGCTGGATTCCTGCGGCACCCAAAAGAGCGTTAAGGATGCCGGAGTCCCTGTTGAAAACAAGTTTCCACATGATCGCCATGGCTACCACCGGTACGACTGAGGGCAGGAAGAACAATGTCCTCCACAGTCCCAACGCCCTCAGCCTCCGGTTGATAATCATCGCCAGACCAAGAGATCCGCCGATGGTGATTGGTACAACGATAGCGGTGAACAGCAACGTCCTAAGGAGCGCCATCCATGCCTCGCCGTCACTGAACAGCTCGACGTAGTTACTAAGACCAACCCATTTGAAGCGGGGAGAACTGCCGTCGAAGTTGGTGAGGCTCACAAGCAACCCGAACACCATGGGCAACGCCGTCAGCAGCACGAAACCTATTACCCAGGGCCCGACGAAGGCGTAAAAGGCCTTCTTCGGGTAGCGGGACCACTTGCGTGCCATATTCCTTAGCCGATCTGCTCTTTGCCCTGTGCGAGGGCCTTATTCAGCTCATCAGTGAGCGCTTCGCATGCCTGATCAACGCTCAGTTCACCCTTGATGGCTTTTTCGAGGTACGTCTGGATCGTGCTCTGCATCAGGTCCCCGGAGATGTAGGGCGAATCGGGCAGGGGCTTGGCGTACTGCAGTTCGTTCTGCGCGACAGTGTATGCCTGCTTCTGATGCGGAAGATCCTGGGGCAATTTCTCGCTCAGCGACTTTAGCCCCGGAAGGCCCCAGCCACTCGCAGCGCGCTTTTCAGCGGGCGCGCCTGCCATGTAGTACTCCATGAGCTTGAACGCGGCGTCCTTGTTCTTCGCCTTCTCCGGGATCCACCAGCCCTGACCGGAATAGGTGGGCGCGACCCGGGTATCTCCCATTACCGGTGAAGGAGCCATCCGAACTGTCTTCAAGGCATCAGGTGCTGCGAAGTTGCCGCCGTACCAATAGCCGTCCTGGCTGATCGCCATGCGTTCCGCCGCGAAGGTCGAGTAATCAGAGCCGTCCGGAAGCGGGTTCAGGGATGTTGGTCCTACCCCGGACTTCCCGAAGTCGACGTACCACTGAAAGGCGCGCTTGGCAGCCGCGGAGGTGAAGTCGATTTCGGTCAGGTCCTCGTTGTAGAGGTTTTCACCCTGCTGCATGACCATTGCCGATATTGGGCCGTAAAGGGACCAGTCCCATTCCACGCCAAGCCCAAAGGTGGTGGTTGTGGTGCCTTCCTTTACGGTGAGCTTTTTGGCGGTCTCCAGGAGCTCGTCGTAGCTGGTTGCCTCTGTGTCGCTGAGGTATGGGACCCCCGCCTTGTCAAAGAGGGCGGTGTTGTACCAAAGAGTCGAGTCCTGGCTCCAGTCTTTGACGATGCCGTAGAGAGGACCTTCGCCGCTCTTGGTACCGTCCCAGCGGAAGCTGTCGTTGACCGGCTGAAGGTCGTCTTCCTTCAGCGTCTCACTTTTCTCCAGATACGGTGTGAGGTCCGTAGCCAATCCTCGTGCGTTAAAGTTGGCGCTGCCGACGGCACCGCCCACCGCGATGTCCGGGGGGTTACCCGAAGCGAGCATGGTGTTCAGTCGGGTCGCGTCGAACAGAACCTGGTTAATCTTGATGCCGGGGTTGTTCTTCTCAAACTCAGCGACCTGCTCCGGAGTAAGATCCTGAGCTCCGACCATTACGGTCAAAGTGGTCTCCCCCGCCTGGCTCCCGCCACCACCGGCGCTGCACCCGGCGAGTAGCGCCGTTGCGGCGATGAACGAGCCTGCGATGAAAGTACGCCGCCTGAATGATGCGTGTGTATGCATGTCTACCTCCTCGTGACATGGGGTGCCCGGTACCGGGTCACCTTGGTGATCGTGATCATCATTACACGAAAACGGAACACTTGCTACAATTTTATTTAGGCAATTGAATTGGGCCAGGCGTTGTTCAGGCGCCGTGGCAGCTGAGTAAGGTCTCTAGCATGAGTGAACAGAAGAACGCCGGCGTTCGTGGTCCGTATGCAAAGTCGGCTCAGCGGGCCAGTGACATCCTCGATGCTGCCGCTACTGTGTTCGCCACGCACGGCTACCACGGCGGCTCGCTGCGTGACATCGCCCGTGCACTGGACCTGAGCCTGACCAGCGTCGTTCACCATTTTGGATCCAAGTACGAGCTTCTCGAGGCGGTGCTCGAACGGGCCGACAGGACCACTCCTGGCAATGAAGAGTTCGACTTTGATGCAGCTTGCGCTGAGCGGGGAGTCGCGTCCGCCACCTTGGAGCGGGTTCAGTCAAGCCTCGAGCGACCTGAACTGTTGCGTCTGTTTGCCATTCTGGCTGCCGAATCCTCCGCCCCCACGCACCCTGCCCATGACTGGTTTGTCGCCCGGTACCGGCGCAAGGCGAAAGAACTCGCGGCCGCCTTCGCCCACGACCAGGCCGTGGGCCGAATCAGCCCGCACCGGGACCCGCACACTCTCAGCCGGCTGCTCATCGGCACCTGGGACGGAATACAGCTGCAATGGCTAATCGACCCAACCGCCGACATGACCAAATCCATGACAGCGTTCTTCGAATGGGCCCTTCCAGAAGCAATCCAGGATCTCCCGGGGGTTTCAGGCGCATCCGCAGTCAGGTGAACTCGCCAACTTTCAGGCCTCCGAGTTCAATGCCGTCTAGCCGGCGCCCGGTCCGGCTGGCCCCCAGGTACACCGTTGACCAGAAAAATGTAGCAGTTGTTCTGATTTCGTCGTAGGGTGGGCGCTGTCGCTTCTCCAGTCGCGACGACTGCACATATTTCAATGAGGAGATCCCCCACATGAACGGCTCCAAAAGGAATCACGCCAGAGTTGGGAAACCTGTGGAAGGCCCCGTGCGGCCTACCAAGGGCAGCAGAATGGCACGGGCGTGAAGGCACCATCCATTCTGACAATCGGCACTTCAAGTTTTGGTCGGGGCGCCCGCCGCGATTCCGCCAGTGAAGCGCAGGCCGTGCGTTTAGCCGAGACCGCCCTCAGCGCAGGTCATGCGTACGTCGACACCTCGAACAACTATTCCGGGGGACGGTCAGAAGAAGTCCTGGGGATAGCAATGGCCCGACTCGGAAATCGCTGCTCCACCGGGGTGATTACCAAGGTCGATGCTGACCCAGACACCGGCCGCTTCGATCGGGACAGGGTCCTGGCCTCGTTTGAGGAAAGTATGTCCAGACTCGGGGTTGACCGGATACCCCTGCTGCACCTTCACGATCCTGACATGCTCACCATGGCAGAAGCCCTTGGACCTCGAGGCGCTGTCGAGGGACTGATCGAGCTGCGGGCGTCCGGCGTCGTTGATGCCATTGGCATCGCAGGTGGGCCCTTACCCATGATGACCGCCTATCTCGAGACTGGAGAATTCGACGCCGTCCTCTGTCACAACCGGTACACGCTAATCGACCAGAGCGCCGAGACCCTATTCCAAGCAGCACGAGACCGCGACATGACCGTGTTCAATGCGGCGCCTTTCGGCGCCGGCATCCTGGCAACCGGGGCGCAACCCGGAGCACGGTACGCGTATCAGCCGGCAGGTGAGCACCTCACGTCGTGGGTTCGACGAGTTGAAGAGCTTTGCCGCGAACTCCAGGTGTCACTGCCCGCTGTATCCCTTGCCTTCTCACTAGGGTCCCCGCTAATTGATTCCACCGTGGTCGGCGTCTCCTCGCCCGAACGAATCCTCGAGTTGGCACAGCTGCGTGAAGAGGTCATCCCGGATCAATTTTGGGACGAACTCGCGGCGTTGGGTCCTGCTCCATCGCCCATCCAGGACCCGGCCGTCCGATAGCCCCCTAGGGGCTGCATCGCCAATAAGCCTTGGTAACTGAGGTTGCCTACCCAGGAGAGGATCCATATGACCGATCTAGTTCTGTCAACCACACCTGACGGGGTTCCGTACCGTGATCTGAACAAGAACGGGATTATGGACCCCTTTGAGGACCCACGGAAAACACCCGAAGAGCGCACGGAGGACCTTCTCAGTCGGCTTTCGCTGGACGAAAAAATTGGCCTCATGTTCCAGACCGTCATTGAATCTGGACCTGATGGCTCGTTGCTTGAGGAAGCTGGTCACATCAGCAAGTCACCGACGTCGGTAGTGGTTCTACGCAAGAATATGAACCATTTCAACGTGCACGGACTAGAGGACGCGCGTAAAGCCGCCCAGTGGAACAACGCCCTGCAGAGACTCGCTGCCCAAACGCCGCACGGAATTCCTGTGACAATCTCTACCGACCCCCGCCATGCGTTCGCCGAGAATGTCGGCGTCGGGTTTTCGGCAGGTCCGTTTTCGCAATGGCCAGAAGGGTTGGGGCTGGCCGCCATCGATGAGCCGGAAACTACCCGTCTCTTCGCGGAAATAGCCCGCACTGAATACACTGCGGTCGGAATCCGTTCGGCGCTTCATCCGCAAATCGACCTGGCAACCGAGCCTCGGTGGGGACGTCAGCTTCAAACTTTCGGATCCTGCGTGGATCGCGTTGTAGCCCATACCGCCGCGTATGTGGACGGCTTCCAAGGCGCCACGCTTGGCCCGGGAAGTGTTTCCTGCACGACCAAACACTTCCCGGGTGGGGGCCCCCAAAAGGACGGCGAGGATGCTCACTTCCCCTACGGTCGCGAACAGGTGTACCCCGCCGGCCGGTTCGAAGACCACCTTGCCCCGTTCAGGACTGCCATTGAGCACGACACCGCGGCCATCATGCCGTACTACGGGATGCCGATCGGACTTGAGATCAACGGGCAACCGGTAGAAGAGGTAGGTTTTGGCTACAACCGCCAGGTACTTCATGATCTCCTTCGCGAGGAGCTCGGCTTTGAGGGTGTCATCGTGACCGACTGGGAACTCGTTAACGACAACGTGATCGGCGACCAGGTCCTACCCGCCCGGGCGTGGGGGGTAGAACACCTCGACGCCCGAGGCCGGATGTTGAAAATTCTTGAAGCAGGAGCGGACCAGTTCGGCGGCGAAGAATGCGTCGAAATCCTCCGCGGCCTAGTCGATGAAGGTCTCGTCGCGGAATCCCGGATCGACGCCTCGGCTCGGCGCCTGCTACTGGTGAAGTTCCGGCTCGGACTTTTCGACAACCCTTTTGTCGACGAAGATCTAGCCGACCGCATCGTCGGCAGTCCGGAACACCGTGCCGCAGGTGAGCTTGCTCAATCACGCTCCGTTTGCGTCCTCGAGAACAAGCTCCGCGGCACTGAGCCGGTCCTTCCAGTTGCACCGAACCAACGCCTCTACATTGAAGGAATCGATCCCGCGGTAGCCAGCATGTTTGGTACCGTCGTGTCCACACCAGATGAAGCAGACCTTGCAGTCATCCGAGTCGACGCACCATTCGACGCGCGAGACGACCTTTTCCTCGAGTCGTTTTTCCACCAGGGAGGGCTCGAGTTCCGCCCTGGCCTCATCTATCGACTGGGTGCAATCGCCTCCCGCATACCGCTGGTCGTCGATGTCGCTTTGGACCGCGCCGCAATCCTTACTCCTATCGCAACCATCGCAACAGCACTCACCGCTACCTTCGGGGTATCCGACCGTGCACTACTGCGGGTGCTCAGCGGCGAAATTACAGCAGTCGGACGATTACCAATCGCCCTACCAATATCCATGGATGACGTCCGCACTGTCGCTGCGGACGCCGGCATAGCTGCCGAGGCATGTCTTTATCCGGCCGGACACAAGGCGCTTCAGTAAGCGCCTCTCTTACAACCACCGTCCACCGTTGCACCGTTCGCGTCGCCTTGAACGGCGGCAATCCGGTGCAGTGAGGTGCAGCGAAAGGAACACTCGCATGAAAATTTCAGAGGTGGCAGTACCCGGCATGCTGGAGGTGCATGTCAAGGAAGCATCAGAGGTTGACATCGCCCTCGAAGAAGCCATAGCAGTCGTATTGAAGGCCGCGCTCCAACACCGTACAGGGATCCTTGTGACGCGGATCGAGGCCGGCAGATACATCGTACGGGCTCACCCCGCCGTCCCCTTTGGGCTGATCCGCCAGCGCCATGAAGCATCAGGTAAGTAACCCCAAGAAGCAGTTTTGGAACACCCCTGTGACGGTCCCAGGCAGGTTCTTTCTCGGGTTGCGTGCCGAACCGTGCTGGGGAAATCGGCGTAAACCGAATTCCGCCGGAGCCAGGGCCCGGGCGTGATCGCTGGGATAAAAATGTTCGCACCGTTCCACAAAAATCGTCAGGGACGGGGATTTGCCCGGCTGAAAGGCTGGCCCGCAGCTTTGTCCTCGGCCGCTGATGGCATTGCATTTGGTGACACGGGCTGGAAACCGGGTTTCCCGTCCTGTGGTGGAGGAGGGACATTGTGAGCTGACAAGACAATTCTTATGTGCCGGTCATCGACTTTTTCAACAACCCTCCTATGCAAAACGCCGTGGTGCTTCAACCACAGAATCGCGCCGTCCGCGGTGACGGCATCCACGATTCCTTGGTCCAAGAGGCGGTCTCTGTCCCAAACTTCCACCTTCAGACCCGTGACCACAGTCCAGTCGTCGACCTGCTTCCATACTGCCCTCGACGGCATCACAAAACAGACTTCATTTGTCGGCCGATGAAATCGGTGACTGCGCGGGATGAAATGCGCGAGGCAGCATCCAGCACCTTGGCGTCCTTTCCCACCAAGACTCGAAAGCTGCCCTTCTCCAGGCCCTGGATAATTTTGGCGGCAGTTGCTTCGGGTGTGGTGGCAGGTGCCTTCCTTCCTTTGGGATCAATTGCTTTGACCCCAGAGTTGGCGCTGATGTCGGTGCTGATGTTTCCCGGGAAAACAGTCGTAACGGCAACAGATGTGCCGCTCAGCTCCTGGTAAAGGCCCTCACTGAACTGCTTGACTGCTGCCTTTGTTGCCCCATAAAAAGTCTGGCCTGCAAAAGGCAACAACGCGGAGAGGCTGGAGATGTTCACGATTGCTGCCGCCGGCCGCTCCAGCAAAGCAGGCAGGAAGGTCTTACACACGTTCACCGTGCCCCAAAGGTTCACGTTCATAACCCGCTCGAAATCATCGAATGTCAAATCAGCCACCGGCACGAAGCGGTGGATGATACCCGCCACGTTGATAAGGCCATCGACCTGTCCGTGAACACTGATCACGTCATCTAGTAGTGCCGCAACCGCATGACGGTCCGTCACGTTTGTTATGTGAGTACTCAGTTCGCCATCAGAAGCAGCCAGCGCCTTCGTCCCGGCCAGAGCATCAGCGCTCAGGTCAACGGCTGCGATTTTTGCTCCGCGACGAAGGAGCCCTAGAACCACCTGGCGGCCGATACCATTGCCGCCGCCTGTGACTACGAAGGTCTTGCCTTGAATCTGCATGTCATTTCCTTTTTTTAATGAGTTCCGAGTGCTTTGAAGCTGTCCCAAGGATAGAACGAAATTGTTGCATGCGTCACAATTTCGAGATAACCTTTTGAGTACCGAAGCAGATCTCGGTGTCGTCGCCCTACCTGGCACGACGGGAATGGCACCGCTGCCCCCACCCCCGGGCCAGCACCCATCGAGCGCATGAGTAGCTGGCTCGTTCCCCGAGCAAGCGTCTTGAGCGGCCGAGAGCGCTTTTGGCAGGCAACTACTCGAAGGAATTCACCCCGGATGAAAACGAAAAAAACACTAGCCATGCTCGCGGCAGTCAGTCTTGGACTGACGATGCCGGCGTTCTCAACCCAAACCGCAACCGCCACAACGCCGAGCCCAACCTCGGATGTGCTTATCGGGGAGGAGGGTATCGGCTCACTCCGCGAGGAGGCAGCGAAAGCCGGGCTCATCATCGGATCAGGTTCTATCAAGGGTATGACGTCAACGGCTGACGACCGGCCCTCGAACTATCTTTCCGACCCTCAGTACAGGGAGGTGCTGGCTGAGCAGTTCAACAGCCTGTCGCCCGAGAACGACATGAAGTGGAAATTTGTCCAGCCGCAGGAGGGCGTCTTCGAGTTCGAGGGCCTTGACCGGTTGGTCGCCTTCGCTCAAGAAAACAACATGCAGGTCAAGGGACACGGCCTGATCTCGTCTTGCTGCAACCCCGACTACCTGGTCGCGAAGACCAATGATCCGGTCGCGTTCCGTGCCGCTATGGTCAAGCACTTCAACGCGATTATGAAGCGGTATAAGGGCAAGATGGACCGATGGGATGTCGTCAGCGAGGCGCTGATGACGAACGGCGGTGGCCTTCAGCAAAACGATTTCTATAAGGCCCTCGGCCCTGGCTACATCGCAGAGGCATTCAGGATCGCGCACCGCGCGGACCCGAAGGCGAAGCTGTACCTCAACGAAAACCTGGTGGAGACCAACCCCGGGAAGCGGCAGGAACTGTACGACCTCGTCTCGGGTCTCGTCGCTGAAGGTGTCCCTGTCCACGGAATCGCCTTGCAGATGCACCAGACGATCCAGGGACCTCCTGCTGGGGTCATCACCGAAATGTTCAACGTCTTCACCGGTTTGGGACTTGAAGTCTCCATCGCGGAACTGGACGTGCACACACTTGACCCCGTGACGCAGGCGCAAATCTACGGCGATGTGGTCACTGAGGCGCTCAACGCCGGGATCACCGAGATCAGTGTCTGGGGCTTCACGGACAAGCACCTCTACACTTGGCTTCCGGGAGCGAAGCCGTGCATCTTTGACGAGAATTACAACCCCAAGCCGGCGTACTTCGCCTTCCGCGACGCTCTCCGTAACTTCATTGCGAAGAAGACGCCACCCGCGCAGCCTGTAGGAACAGTACAAAACACCACGGACTCGGTCCTGTACTCGGCAACACAGTAGGACCGTCAGCGAAACGACATAAAGCCCCTCCGTCCTGCTTCTAACAGGAGCGGACTTACACGCACACCGCGGTTTGACACCCCATAGGATAACGGCACTCGCATTGAGCGTCCGGGGCCATCATCGCTCCGGGCGCTCAGTGCTGCGGCGCTACCAAGCCAAGCAACCTGTTCGTCACTACTTATAAGCGGGCTGAGGCCTCGGGTAAGGATCAGTCGTGACCGCAATTGAACTGACAGCCGGTGATTACACCGCAGTTGTCGACACACTGGGAGCCACCCTTTGCTCGGTAACTCACCAGTCCAGGCACTTGATTCTGAATCAAACACCTGGAAGCGAAACAGTGGATTACCGGGGTGTTGTCTGCGTGCCATGGCCTAACAGGCTGGCCGACGGCAGCTATCTATTCGAGGGAACCCGCTATCAGGTCCCCGTTACGGAACCAGCACGGTCCACCGCACTTCACGGACTTGCTTACGCCCGCGAATGGCAAGTGCAAACCGTAAGTGCTGCTGAAGTGGTGCTGTCACTCCAACTTGGCACAGACCCCGGCTACCCATTTCAGGTGAGCGTCGAAGCACGCTATAGCCTCTCACCAACGGGTCTAAGCAGTAATATCCGAGCCATCAATACAGGTGATACACCAGCTCCTTTTGGATCTTGCCCCCACCCCTACTTAGTTGCGGGGGAAGGAAACGTGGATGACTGGACTCTCCAACTTGATGCAGAACAATACATGACGGTCTCTCCTGAACGTCTGCTGCCCACGGGGCTCACCGAAGCCAGCGCAGGTCCCTTTGATTTCCGCTCAGGACGAAAAATCGGAAGCACTGTCATCGATAACGCCTTTACTGGCGTCGCCGTAAACAACGGTCTCTGCGAAGTTCGAGTAACAGCTCCAGACGGTCACGGCGTTCTTATGTCCTGGAACCCTTTCATTAAGTGGGTTCAAATTTGCACCGCAGATTTTGCCGACCGAGAACCTCGTGCAGGGTTAGCTGTAGAGCCAATGGACTGCGCTCCAGACGCATTCAATTCAGGTGCCGACTTGGTCGTTCTACAGGGCAGGGAAGCCCACGAACTTGAATGGAACTTGGCGGCGATCTGAGCGTTTCTCGAGGCACGCCCTGGTCGATGGAAAACCGAGCCAGGGCACCCGCGGTTATAAATCATGGAGAGAAGGATTGTTTAGAGGTAGCGGCGCGTTTGTAACGCATGGGCGAAGTTCCAACTATGTACCCTCGTGCAGCAGGCAGGTCAGGTGATGGTTCAGGCGCAGGGTGATGCTTAGTAAGGTCTCTAGCATGAGGGAACAGAAGAGCGCCGGCGTGCGTGGCCCGTATGCAAAGTCGGCTCAGCGGGCCAGTGACATCCTCGATGTTGCCGCTACCGTGTTCGCCACGCACGGCTACCACGGTGGCTCGTTGCGTGACATCTCACGGCAACTTGGCCTGAGCCTTACCAGCATCGCCCACCATTTCGGATCCAAGTACGAGCTCCTTGAGGCGGTGCTTGAGCGAGCGGACAGGACCACTCCTGGTTACGAGGAGTTCGACTTTGATGCCGCCTGTGCTGACCGGGGGGTCGTGACCGCAACCTTGGAGCGGGTTCAGTCGAGCCTTGAGCGACCTGAACTGTTGCGTCTGTTTGCCATTCTGGCTGCCGAATCCTCCGCCCCCACGCATCCTGCGCATGACTGGTTTGTGGCCCGGTACCGGCGCAAGGCGGAAGAACTCGCGGCCGCCTTCGCCCACGACCAGGCCGTGGGCAGAATCAGCCCGCACCGCGACCCACACACTCTCAGCCGGCTGCTCATCGGCACCTGGGACGGGGTACAGCTGCAATGGCTAATCGACCCAACCGCCGACATGACCAAATCCATGACAGCGTTCTTCGAATGGGCCCTTCCGGAAGCATTCCAGAATCCCCAGAGCATCCCGGGCCGGTCTGCCGCCGAGTAGTTCAACCCAAGCTGCACCTGACATTGCTATGTCCACCTGGCGCCGTCGCTTCTGCTGACGCCGCCAGAGGCGCCACGATTCCAGTTCCTCCCGTTTCCGTGCATGGCCCAGGACCCCAAAGCCGACAGACTTGGCAGTGCATGCATTGCCTGGTCCGGCCAGCAGAAAGTGCGGCAAGTGTAGAACGAATCGATCACCCCTCCTTCCCCCTGAGCCGGACAGGAAAAGAAATTGTTGCACGCGTCACAATTTCGCTCTACCCTTTGAACACCGAAGCAAATCTCGGCGTCGTCGCCTCATCCGGCCACGGCGGGACTGGCACCGCTGCCCCCAACCCCCGGGTCAGCGTCCATGAGCGTATGAGTAACTGCTTCGTATTTCGAGCCGTCATCTTGCGCAGCCGAGCACGTTCTTGACTCCCAGCGGACCCTCTCGACATCAGATCACTGGACCGGGTCGTGCTGCCTCCGCTAGATGAAGATGAAAAGTCAGGGAGTGGCACCTCACCAAGCACACCTACGAATGAAACAGGAACTTATGAAAGCGATAAGCAAAGTCGCACTCGCATCAGCAGTCACCCTTACGCTGGCATTTGGGGCCACCGCGCCAGCTATGGCTTCCCCTGATACGGAACCAACAATCCGCCAGTTGGCTGAGCAAGCTGGCATCCTTTTCGGGTCCGGCTCGGTTAAGGCGTCCGAGTCCACGGCTGACGACCGGCCGGCGAACTACTTCTCGGACCCCCGGTACGGGCAGGTCCTGGCAGAGCAGTTCAACAGCTTGTCGCCGGAAAACGAGTTCAAGTGGAACATGGTGCAGCCACGCGAAGGAGTCTTTGATTTCGAAGGTCTCGACCGGATGGTTGCGTTCGCGGAAGAACACGATATGGAGGTCAAGGCCCACAGCGGGATTTCCCGCTCGTTCAACCCTGACTACCTCGTGGCAAAGACCGATCCGGCCGAGTTCCGAGAGGCGGTCGTCGACCACTTCAACACCACCATGCAGCGTTACACCGGCAAAATGGACCGCTGGGACGTCGTCACGGAGATGTTCACGACCTTCGGCGGGGAAGGGCTCGAGCACAATCTGTTCTACGAGCGCCTCGGCCCCGACTATGTCGCCGAGGCCTTCAGGATCGCCCACGCCGCAGACCCGACCGCGAAACTCTTCGTCAACGAGAACATGGTCGAGTACTACCCCGCAAAGCGGCAGGAGCTCTATGACCTGGTTTCCGGAATGGTAGCCGACGGAGTTCCTATCCACGGTGTTGCCTTGCAGATGCACGAAACATTCGTCGGTCCGGCCCCCGGCGTGATCACCGACATTGTGAACGACTACAGGGCCCTCGGACTCGAGGTGACAATCGCCGAACTGGACGTCCACACATACGACCCGATCTCGCAGGCGCAGATCTACGGTGACGTCGTCGCCGAAGCCCTCGCTGCCGGCATCACCGACATCAGCACCTGGGGTTTCACCGACAAGCACCTCTACACCTGGCTACCCGGCGCGAAGCCGACGATCTTCGATGAAGAGTTCAACCCGAAGCCGGCCTACTTCGCGGTAAGAGACGCACTGCAGTCCTTCGTGTACAACGACAGGGCACCGGGCAAGGGGAAATTGTCGAGCACGAGCGGATCCAGCAATGGGCTTCACGACGGCAACTACACCGTGACGATGAACCTACCGAATGGAACACCGGGCAGCTACTACCGCCTGTATGAGAACGATGTTCTTGTCGCCGCTCAGCAGCTGAACGCTGTCGACGTGAAGACGCAGTCAGTAGAAACGTCCTTCACCGAGAAACCGGTGGGAACATACACCTACCGTGCCGAGCTCATCAACTCCGAAGGGGTGACCCAGACCACCACCACAAAGGTCAAGGTCAAGGACACAGCCCCGGGAAAGCCGGACAACAGGTAATTTCACCGCTGCTTGCGAACCTGCCGCGGGGCCCCGAAGTCAGCGGGGCCCCGCTAACGGCGAACACTCCTACTCGAGTTGGTGCCCATCGCCCAAAAGCGTGCCATCGAACATATGACAGCCCAGGTTGACCGTAGTGCTGGAGATGGGACTTCTAAAAGACGGATCCCGGTTATTATCGCTGCGGGTTTCGCCTCGAGGAAAAGCAGGTTCCACCACAACTCGCTTAGGTGCACAATGTGGGCGACCTCCGACGCCATCCGTAGCGGTGAAGCCGGCAGTAACGGGGGTAAAGCGGGACCGTGGCCGACAAAGAAGAAGATTTAGGTCACCTTCGTTGGCAACGTAAAAGCCGTCAGACTCAGCACGAACTGCTAGCTGGGATACACCCCAAACTGACGTCGAGGCGTCCTGGCGTGGGAGGATCCGGTCTGTCGACGGAGCTCGATCAAGTTTCTAGACACTGCGAGTAGCGGCCAAACGCGAGGACTGCTTCCTCGGAGAACCAGCGCAGGAACTCGGCACCATAGGTCACTTCGCCGCGGGCTTCGGCCAGGGGCTTGCCCATCTTTATGAGCAGCGCGAAGTCCTCAGCCCGCTCAGTCACCATTCAAAAGCGAGGCGCAGGATTTCCCCGCGCTCCCGCGACGGAACCTTCGACCAGGGCTCCTGCGCCGCCGCGGCTGCGTCCAGTGCCGCGGCACCGGCATCGGCACCGGCATCGGCAATGCTCAACAGAACCCTGCTGGTGCAGGATCTTCGACGTCGAATGTTTTCCGGTGGTAGCCCGGCGCCATTGTCCGTTGATGAGGAGACCGGTTGGGACGGAGTCCAGGAGATCGAGTTCCTGGATTGCGGGAACAGACAGTGTTTTCCTTGGTGTTCCTTGAGCGTCTATGTACCTGCAGCACGCACTACGGCGTGCTGCAGGTACATAGACGGAGCGTCCTGGGAGCAGGAAGGCGCACTTGCCCGGACGTGGACTAACTACTGGTGGGAAGGTATTGGGGGTCGTACAGGACGCTGGCGTCGGGGATATTGGTCAGGGAAGAGTACTTCTTTGACAGGTCCAACCATCGGTTCAAACCGTCAGTACTGATAGCAGCATCCCGGGAGTAGGCCGATTTCGCCCGGTCGAAGGACGCCTTCGCCTCCTCGATGCTGACCTGCGAGTCCTCCGACAGGATCTTCGTCGCAGCCTCGGGATGAGCCACGACCCACTGTGCTGACTCTGCAGCAGCGGCCATGAACTTCTTGACCGTGTCGGGCCTCGCGGTAAGCGCCCGATCATTGGAGGCAAATACCTGGGCGGGCATGTCGGGGAAGTCTTCGCCAAGAACGCTTAGCGGGTGCATACCCGCAGCCTCCGCCTTGATGTCGAATGGCGGGACCAGCATGGCGCCCTCTACTTGCCCCGTAGTTATGGCAGCAAACTTTGCAGCCATAGTCCCTGTCGCGACGAACGTTACCTGGGAAGCATCAACGCCTTGGGAGTCGAGATACGCCCGGACAAGAACTTCCTCGCCGCTGCCGGGACCAACAATTCCTACCTTCTTGCCGATGAGATCCTTCGCGGAGGTGACTTCAGCGGAGGTTTCCAGCCGGTATTGGACCTGGTTGAGGAGGTTGCCGATCATCGTCATCTTGCTGCCGGCAGCGGCAACAGCGACGACGCCCTCGGGCAACATGGCAGCGACGTCGGCCTGACCACTGGCCACGGCCGCAGCGGCCTCTGCGCTCGACTTCACCTTAACGAGCTCGATTTCAAGTCCGTGCTTTTCAAAAATTTCTTGGTTCTGTCCGGCGGTTACGGCAAGGAACGAGCTTCCCGTAATGGAGGAGACCAAGGTGATCTTCTCGGTTGAGCTGCCGGAACCCGAACTCCCTGACGGGCTGCCACAGGCCGTGGTTGTCAACAGCGTGCATGCCATCGCAGCGCCGATAAGGCTGGCCATCTTCGGCCGACGGGATAGGGTGCGGAACATGGACTCTACTCGTTTTCTTAGATAGGAATCTGAACCTCAGAAGATGGACGGGCGGGTGCCCGCCCATCTTCTGTTTACTCACCGAGGACCGGGGTCCTCCACGGAGCAAGTTTGCGCTCCAGTACCTTGATGAGTGCCATGATGACCACGGATACAACCACCATGATCAGAACACCGGCAAGGTACCGGGGCGTGTTGAAGACTTCCGCGTCAGCCCTGATCCGGTAGCCGATGCCTTCTGTGGCGGCGATGTACTCACCGACGACAACGGCGATCATGCCCTTACCGATGGCAAGGCGGAGCCCGGTGACGAAGAACGGAACCACGGATGGGAAGATAACGTCCTTTTGGATGGCCCATCCGTTCGCGCCGAAGGACCTTGCAGCTCTCATCAGGGAGCTATCGGTGTTGCGGACGCCTTCCATCATGTTGATCAGCACAGGGAAGACCGCCAGGATAGCGACGTTTGCGATCTTGGAACCGATACCGAGTCCGAACCAGATGACCATCAGTGGGGTGAGGACGAGGATGGGCGTGGAGTACAGTGCGGTCACCACCGGGTCGAAGGCCCAGTAGAGGCGCTTGGACGTTCCCAGCAGGATTCCGAGGGGTACGCCGATGCCGAGGGCAATCATCATGCCCAAGAGGAATTCGAGCCCGGTTACCCTCAGGTCCGAAAGTAACGGACCTGTGGTCAGCGAAAGGAACCCGTCCCAAATCACCGAGGGGTGACTGAAGAACAGCGGATCCCAGAGATTCATGTTGCCGGCGATTTCCCAGACCGTGAAGATTCCAATCACGGTGACGACGGGTAACCAGCGCTTTTCGTTTTTCTTCAGCCAGCTCGGTTCGGGCCGACGGGTGGGACCGCCCGGAGAAACCGGAGCAGGTTTGGTCATGATGCTCATGGCTTCTGCCCTTCTTCACGTGCCTGAACTGTCAGGACTTCGCTCTTGAGGTGATCCCAGAGGAGGTCTCGTTGAGAGTCGTAGCGTTCCCGGTACTCGGCGGACGACTTGGGGCCAAAGTCCGGGCGGACTTCGTCGCGGATGGTGCCCGGTCGGGCGGTCATCAGCAGGACGCGGTCCGACATCTGGAGTGCTTCATCCAGGTTGTGGGTGACAAACACGACTGTGCGGCGTTCTTCAGCGACGAGTTTGAGGAGATCTTCACGGAGGAGCTCGGCGTTTTGGGCATCAAGTGCACCGAACGGCTCGTCCATCAGCAGCAGCCGTGGCTGGACCGCGAAAGCGCGGGCAATGCCGACCCTTTGCTGCATACCGCCCGAGATCTGATGAGGGTAAAGGTCCAATGCGTGGGTCAGGCCTACGCGATTGATGTACTCCTTGGCCAGATCCAGACGTTCCTTCTTGGATATATCAGTGCGGCGGTAGTTCAATCCCAAGAGCACATTTTCCCGGACGGTTTTCCAGGGCATCAGCGCAAAGTTTTGAAAAACCATCGCACGTTGCTTGAGCGTGTCTTGGACCGTGGATCCGAAGATCCGCACGTTGCCGACGTCGGGGCGGACGACGCCGTCGAACATCGAGAGCAGGGTGCTCTTTCCGCAGCCGCTCGGTCCGATAAGGGAGACAAATTCCCCTTCCGTGACGTCGATGCTGATGTCTTTAAGGATGATCTCCTTGCCGTACCCGAACGTAACGTTCCGTACGGAGATCGCGATGTTCTCGGTGCCTGGCATCGCTGCTGCTGGCTCCAGTGCTTGGTGGGATGATGTGGTCATGATCATCTCACTTCCCGGGGAGGTACTGGGCGTCATAGATGTCACTGATCGCCGGAATTTTCGGCAGCGAGGCGTACTTCTCTGAGAGTTCCAGCCACTTGGCCAGGCCCTCATCGCTGATGGCGCCGTTCACGGAGTAAGCATCCTTGGCCCGGTCGAAGGACGCCTTAGCCTCTTCGGGGCTGATTTGGGCGTCCGTGGCCAGGATGGTGGCCGCGTCTTCCGGGTGGTCAACCACCCACTGGGCTGACTCCGTGGCGGCAGTCATGAATTTCTTCACGATCTCTGCATTGGCGCTCAAGGCACGGTCGCTGGATGCGAAGACCTGGGCCGGAATGTCCGGGAAGTCTTCGCGGAGGATGCTCAGCGCGTGCATGCCGGCGTTCTCGGCTTTGAGGTCGTATGGAGGCACGAGCATCGCGCCTTCGATTTGTCCTGTGGTTAGGGCGGCCAGCTGGGCAGGCTGAGGGCCCGTTGCCACAAACGTAACCTGCGAGGGGTCCACGCCGTTCTCAGCCAAATAGGCTTTGGCGAGGATTTCGGAACCGTTGCCGGGCCCGACGACGCCGACCTTTTTACCTGCGAGGTCCTGCGCGGATTTGATGGATTCAGGCACTTCCAGACGGTGCTGGACCTGGTCCAGGAGGTTTCCGACCATCTTCATCTTGCTTCCCGCGGCCACGACTGCGACGACCCCTTCGGGCACCATGGCTGCGATATCGGCCTGCCCGCTGGCGATAGCTGCGGCAGCCTCGGCACTGGACTTTACCTTGATGAGCTCAATCTCCACGCCGTGCTTTTCGAAGATTTTCTGGTCCAGGCCAGCTGTCACCGCCAGGAAGGAACTGCCGGTGATCGAGGATACCAACGTGATTTTAGTGCTTCCTTCGGTGGACCCCGGCTGTGCGGCCGGCGCAGTGCCGCCGCAGCCAGTGGCGGCAAGGGCAAGCGCGGCCATGGCGCCGATAAGGCCCGCCGTGCGGCGGGTCATAACGACCGATTTCAGGTGATTTTTCATACCAAGTGCTCCTTTGCGCATGGTGAAGGTCTGCATGATGAGTTATTTCGCCGCTGCTGGGGAGGTTTCCATGTCACTGAACAACACGCCTCCACGGGCAAGGTCGGTCCGCTCAATTTCAAAGAAAGTGATCCGGACACCTTCAGGCTTGATCCCCAGTGCCGAGACAGCTGCTTCGGTGATTCCGCTAACGAGCTCGCGGCGCTGGTCGAGGGTACGGCCTTTGAAGATTTCAATCGAGATGTTAGGCATGTCAGTTCTTTCTGTTCTTAGGTGTTCGTGTTCGGCCGGCTGGTCGTTTACACGTTGGCCGGTGTCCGGCCGGCTAGTTTTGATGATTCGCTGAAGAGGCTTCGGATCCGTGGCGTCTGATCAAGCGACCACAAGTGGCGGCTGAGGGCCTCGGGATCCCAGGGTGTTGCCGAGTAGCCAAGGCAGTCGTTGAACTTTTCCTGGATTTCCTGATCGGTGAGAGGGTCCAGAGTGAAGCCGTGAGGCATATCGGCCCTGGTGCTGGTGCGGTGACCGTCGCTGAATTCGACGTCGACCGTGGCGTACCAACGCGTGAACCCCGGGGGCCCGATCGGCGGGACTGCATTCTCATGGGTTTTGACCTTTCGCAACAGTTTCTGCAGGTCAGGGCGCTGAACAGTGGCATCCGTGAACGTATTAAGAGACGGAGCGCCATCGCTCAGGGCCGCAGCCACTGTGTACTCCAGGCTGAACTTCGCCTGCAGCCCCGTCTCGGGCAGGTGGTGAATAGGTCCGACGAGACCCGTGGGCTGAACGGTGACATCCACCGAAACGATGGATTCCGGGACGAGTCCTTTACCCCGCAGTTCGGAAGCGGCCTGTGCCGCCGGGTGAACTGCGTAGCAGGCGGGAAACGTCTTGACGTTCAGTCCCCTGGTGAGCACGGTCCAGCGTTCTTTCAGTACCGGCTCGACCTTAGTCAGGTCCGGGTTGACGCCAAAGACGTGGAAGAACCCGAGCGGTGCCTCCAGCTGGTCCGGGTCGGCGTCATAGCCCCGTACTGCGAGGTCGACGGCCAGCACGGCGTTCGAGGCTGCCAGGCCGGCGTGCAGCGGCTTGGTGATAAAGCCACAGTTCTGGCGGCTTCCCCCAGCCATGGACGCTGCGATACCGAGGGCGTGGCGGGTCTGCAGGAGCGTGAGCTGGCGAAGACGTGCCACCGCTGCTGTCGCCCCGATAACTCCGACGGTGCTGGTCGCGTGCCAGCCGTTTGCCCAGTGGGCGCGGACGGGCAAACCGGCAGAGATGGCACACATGACCTGGTGGCCGACGACGTAGGCGTCTAGAATGTCGCGGCCTGACGCGTCCGCTGCCTCACCGGCTGCCAGGAGAGCGGGGATTAGAACGACGCTGGGGTGGCCGTTGGTGTCCACCAAATGGTCATCGTAATCGTCGGCATGACCCGCCGTGGCATTGAGCAAAGCGGCGGTGTGTGCCGGCGCCATTTCTCCGGTCGCCAGGACGGTGGCGCCGTGGCCACCGCTTACAGGAGTCATGACGGCTTCCATTAAGGCCGTGGAGGCGATGTCATGGGTTCCGAGTACGGCGACGGCCACAGTATCGACTAGTGCACGGGTTGCCATGTGGCGTGCTGCGTCTGTGATGTCGGCTGATTCGGTGCAGATCGCGAACTCGGCGATGGACCTGGTGATCTTCGGTGTTTCGCTCATCGTCAGCTCACTGCTCCTGTCGTTGTGCGTACCGAGCGAAGCCCGCTCACCGCGGTGGACATGAGCCGTGACTGGGCCGAGAGGAGAAGGCTGGCACCGCGTTCGATTGCAGCGGCGGTTTGTTCCGGGCTGCTGGCCGACATGCCAACGACTTTTCCGGCTGCCAGGGAACGGGCCAGGATGTCCTTGATGACATCCTGGACGCGGTCATCGAGGACTTCACCGGGAATGCCGAGACTCGCTGACAGGTCAAACGCGCCGACGAAGACGGCGTCGACAGCCTCGGCTGCGAGGATGTCATCGAGCACGGCGACCGCCTCGATACTTTCGATGTGGACGATCAGGGCCACGCTTTCCCGGGTGTCCTTGGTGAGCTGCTGGTAGCCGCCCGGATAGTGGCCGAAGTTGCTGTTGCGGCAGCGGCCCAGCCCCCGTAGCCCCTCCGGCGCAAAACCGCAGGCCTTCACGACGTTGTCGACGTCCTGACGGGAACGGACGTGGGCTATCTGCAAGACTGCCACTCCGGCGTCGAGGTATCGGCCGATGCTTTCGGGGTCCACTGATGTCTTGACGACAAGGGCACCGCCGCCGGCCTTGCAGGCCCGGGCAAGGTCGACGATTTGCGGGCCGGTCACGGACACGTGTTCGGTGTCCACGGCGACTCCATCGACGCCAAGCTCCGAAAGGAACTCTGCCGCCGAGGGCTCAGGAAAGTCCAGCGTGGTAACGAAGACGGGAGTGCCCGACAGGAGTCGGGACCGGAATGCGTTGGGGCTCATGACTGGGCGGAGTCACGGAAAGGGTGCAGCGGAAGGCCGGCGGCGGGCCAGTCTGCTTCGAGGACCTGGCCGTTGTCGGAATCAGTCACAGCCAGCTTTCCGGAGGACGAGATGGCGACGTTGGTGTACTTCTGGCCGTTTGCGATTTTGATGACCTCCAGGAGGGTGCCTTCAGGACTGTAGACCTGCAGGTCGCCGGGAGCCGTTCCGGTGATGGCCCCGATCACAAGGTTTCCGTCGACGTCCCAGGCAAATCCATCTGGGCGTCCGTGATCAAGCTGGACATGCACTTCGGGCTCGCCGAGACGCTCGCCGGGAGCGAACGGGAAGCGCAGGATGCGTCCCTCCCCGCCCTGGGCGACAAAGATGCTGTCGTTGTCGGCGCTGAAGCCAATCCCGTTGGGGAACCAGTCGACGCTGAGCAGCAGTTGCGCTTCGCCGGTCGTTATGTCGACGCGCCACAGCCGTCCGTCGTCGCGGCGGGGGCCGCGGGTGGGGTCGGTTACGTAGAGGTAGCCGTCAGGGCCGAAGCAAAGGTCGTTGGGGTAGATCGGGTCAGTGGTGAGCGTAACGACGGTACCGTCGGGGTGGATGGCCTGGACGCCTCCGGACACGCCTTCGGTCCGGTGGGCCGGCCACTGTCCGCCATTCTGGGCCACGTAGATGATGCCGTCCGGACCCTCGGCGGCACCGTTCGGTCCTGCTCCGGTTCGTCCCAGCACGTTCGTTGTGCCGTTCGAAGTTTCGTAGACGACGCCCTGGTCGATTGAGACGAAGGCCAAAGTTCCGCGCTGAGTGTAGACGGGGCCTTCGGTAAATCCGACGCCTGTGGCAACGGTCTGAAAATCCATGAGTAATCCTCGGGGGTAATTTTGGGGGCTGGCCAGGAGGGGTATTCCCTGTGACGAAGCTGACAAAACAACCGTAAGTCCGAGTGATACATCGAAACAACCGATTGGAACCGATCAATCGATCGACTGATTCGAATGATCTATTTTGAGATTTGCCCGCTTTTAAACTGCCGGGCCACAGCAATGGCAGCCTTCACGGCTGGCGAATCACTTTCCGGCGACCAGGCCATGTGGAGGGCGATTTTCGGTAAAGGACCCCTCAGAGGAACAAATACCACGTCCCGACGAGGGGCATAGCGGAAGGAGTCTGGCTGGACAGAGACGCCAAGTCCCGAGGCGATGAGTGCGAGCTGGGTAGCCATATCGTGGCTCTCGATGATGCGGCGTGGGCTGCACCCGTGCCGGTAGCAGGTGGCGATGAGAACGTCATAGAGGTCGGGATTGGAGATACGCGGCCAGTAGACGAAGTCCTCCCCGTCAAGATCCTGGATCTCCAGAAATTCCGCAGCTGCATGCCTGTGCGTAGTCGGCAACAGAGCCGTCAGTGGCTCCTCAAGCACCTTCTCCAATCGGACCCCACGTACGTGCTGAACGCTGCGCACAAAGCCCAAATCGATCTGGCCCTGCGATAGCTGGCGCAACTGGACTGCGGTGCTAAGTGAGGCAATAGTGATCTCAAGGTCCGGGCTCTGACGCCGAAGCTCCTTCAGGAGGTGCGGCACCAAGTAGTTCATCGCAGGACCTACAGCACCGATCCGTAAAGTCCCCTGTCGGCCAGCAGCTACGGCAGAAACCTGGCTCTGAACCCTATCCAGTTCATCCAGAAGCCGCTTAGAGCCTTCAAGGAGGGCTTCTCCCGCGGCCGTAAGCTGCACGGATCTGCTGGTCCTGGATAGCAGTTCGGTCCCGAAGTGAGTTTCAAGGGCACGGACCTGATCACTCACCGTTGACTGGGAAACCCCCAAATGCCGCGCGGCCTTACCAAAATGCAGATCCTCGGCCACAGCCGAAAAGACCCGTAACTGCTTGAATTCCATAGTCTTGAGCCTAACCAACCTCTACCGTAATGAGGCCGCGATGTATGGCTAGGCATTTGCAGCTCGGTCACGCCCGCACTGGGAAGCTATTCAAACTTTCCCCTACGTGTACGCAGTGCACGTCCCTATTTCGAACCCGTCGAGGCTGCAGAGCAACGTGCGCGGTCAAGGCCTGTTGAAGTCGGCTACGGTGCGGCCGTTCATAGGCCCTCCACTCCGTGAGCCCGTCTCGTTGGGGCACACCCCAACCTGACGTCCGGCAGCGCGGAAAAGACCGTCAGAGTAGGGCCTGATCTCTACCATGCTGACAGTCGCTCAGGGAACTCATTGAGCTCAACCTGACAACTTCACCCTCGAGGCAGGAACCCTCGGGCCTTCCTTGAGCGACAGGGGGTTTGTCCACATCAGGGCACGCAAATGCCACGCCTCGAGAATGTCCCACCCCGCACCTAAACTTCTTCCCATGGACAACAACGGAGAAGAAACCATCGGCAGCCCCACTCCTGAGCCGGATGCAGGCCTCAACCGCGATCCCGAAGACTGGGTGACCGGGGATGAGCCCATGACGGCGGCACAGCGCAGCTACCTGGATACGCTGGCGCGGGAAGCGGGAGAAGAACTGCCCGCGGACCTCAGCAAGGCGGAAGCGTCCAAGCACATTGACCGGCTGCAGCAGCGCAGCGGGCGGGTGTCAGGCGAAGGGAACGGCTCCGGCAGCTAGTGCAACCGGAGAAAAGGCCTACCAGGCCTGTTGTTCCCGCGTGAGGCCGAAGGGAACGGCCTCGCTCAGGGAAACCGTGAACTTGTTGGCCGCGTGCCGCGTGACCAGGATGCCATGGCGCCTCTCTGCAAGTGCGTGGGTCCTGGCCGCGGAAACGGCTGCGTCCAGTTCGCTGTCCATGCTTTGGCGGTCGGCGACGGTCAGGGTCAGTGGGAAGTTCATCGGTAGAGCCTTTGTTGGATAGGGGGATAGGGGTGGGGCAACCGGCTGCGCTCCCCCAGGCTGCAGACGACAAGTAGGCACCTTAGTGCCTCGAACATGGTGCACCAGCAACGCCGCGCCAGCAACTTTAGAAAAATAACCGCAGGTCAGGCGGAGCACCGCTATTCGGCGCGGCGGCAATTACGGTGCCAACGCGCGGTCATTTAGAGTTGAACGCGGGGCGGAGGCTGTTTTTCAGCCGGCTCCGAAGCCACCGAACACCGCCACGGGGCAGAACCAAGCACCCGCGCAGCACGATATATGTGCCACAACTGACAAGGATCCCGCCATTTCCACGGAAGCTATCTTCGGCAATCTCACCAGGATCCGCAATGTGATCCTCCCCGTGCCGGCGAGGGCCAGGCTGAATACGGGGCGCGGTCTGCTGGGCGGCTTCATCGTGGTCCACCTTGTCTTCCTCATCTTCGCCGCCTCGCTGTCCCTGCGCGGCGAAGCGTTCAGCGACACCTTCATCTATCGCGACTGGGCCATGGCAGGGTTCGACGACGCCAACCTCTCCGGCGGCCCCAGCCCCTGGGTCTACCCCATCCTGGCGCTGATCCCCATGGCCATGGCAGGCATCGCGGGACCGGGACCGTTCTTCTTCCTCTGGGTCCTGATGACCACCCTCCTCAACGGCTGGGCACTCCTCAAACTCACCGGACGCGGCCGCCACACGGAAGCCATCCCCGCAGGCTGGTGGTGGCTGGTGTTCACCTTCCTCATGGGCTGGCTCGGGTTCGCCCGCGTGGACGGCCTTACCGCACCCCTGGTCCTGGTGGCCCTCGCCTATGGCGTCAACCGCCCTTTCATTGCCTCCGTCCTCCTCGCCGTCGGCACCTGGGTGAAAGTCTGGCCGGCCGCCGTCATGCTGGCGCTCTTCGCCGTCGTCCGGAACCGGATCCTGGTGGTCCTGGCAGGAATTACGACGACGGCGGCCGTCGTCGCACTGGCAGCGGCAGTGGGCAGCGTCCCCAAGCTGCTGAACTTCCTCACCCAGCAAGGCGACCGCGGCATGCAGCTCGAGGCCACCTTCACCACACCCTGGCTGTGGCTGTCCGTCCTGAACATCGGCGATTCCCGCATGTACATGAACACTGACATCAACTCCATGCAGGTGGACGGGCCCGGCACCGCCGTCATGTCCGTGCTCATGCAGCCCCTCCTGATCCTGGCCGCGCTGCTCGTCGCGGGCATGACCTTCTGGGCCCTGCATAACGGCAAGCTCAGTGGCGGTGCGGACCGCACCGAACTGCTCCTGGCCGGCGCCCTCACCCTTGCCACCGCGTTCGTCGTCTTCAACAAGGTGGGCTCGCCGCAGTTCATGGTCTGGCTCGCCCCCGCCGTCGCCGTCGGCCTGGCCCATAGCTGGCGGGACTGGCGCGTCCCGGCCGCCATGCTGATCGTCATCGCCGTGGCCACGTACTTCATCTACCCGCTGTTCTACGATGCCCTCAGCCACAACAACCCGTGGATGGCCCTGGTGCTCACCATCCGCAACGTCCTCCTGGTGGTCCTGTTCCTGTGGAGCGTCCGGCGCCTGTACCTGCTGGGCAAGAAGGCCCCGGCCGCCGCCCCCGCGTTCAAGGAGTCCTGAGATTTCCACGAGGTTCTTTGACCGTCTGGTGACCGTCCGCAGCAAAGTCCTGCCCGCCAAGGTTGTGGACTGGTTCGCCCGCCCGTCCAGCGTGTGGTGGGGCTTCGCCGTCGTCCACCTCTACTTCCTGGGCTGGATGGCGTCCTTCTTCCTGCACGGCGACACCTTCAGCGACACCGAGCAGTACCGCCAGTGGGCGCTGGACGGGTACAACCCCGCGGACCTCGACGGCAAAATCAGCCCCTGGGTCTATCCGGTACTGGCGCAGATCCCCATCTTCCTGGCGAACATCGCCGGGCCAAGCCTCTACCTGCTGGCGTGGTTCCTGATCATCACGGCGCTCAACGCCGTCGGGCTCCTCTACCTCACCCGTGGCCCCCGGAAGGTGACGGGCATTGCGCCCGCCTGGTGGTGGCTCTTCTTCACCGTGTTCATGGGCTACCTCAGTTTCGCCCGAGTGGAGGGCATCACCGCCCCCATCGTGCTGATCGCGCTGCTCTATGCAGCGGAGCGGCCCGTGGTGGCGGGCGTCCTGCTCAGCATCGCCACCTGGATCAAGGTGTGGCCGGCGGCCGTACTGGCGCCCATCGTGATCGCCAGCCGGAAGCGGATCCAGGTTGTCCTGTCGGGCGTCGCCGTGACTGCCGTCGTCACCGCGGGCACATGGCTGTCCGGCGGTCTGCCGCACATCCTGGATTTCCTCCTGAACCAGGGCGAGCGCGGCATGCAGCTTGAGGCCACCTTCTCCACGCCGTGGGTTTGGCTAAGCGTCTTCAACATCGCCGGCTCGAAAATGGCGGACAACACAGCCATAAACTCCACCGAGGTTTACGGCCCCGGGGCCAGCACCGCCGCGTTCCTGATGCAGCCGCTGCTCATTCTCGCGGCCGTGGGGGCCGCCGTCCTGCTCATCCGCGCCCTGAAGCGCGGCGCCGAGCGCGAGGAGCTGTTCCTCGAAGGCTCACTCATGATGGTCACCGCGTTCATCGTGTTCAACAAGGTGGGCTCCCCGCAGTTCATCATCTGGCTGGCGCCGGTGATCATCGCCGGCCTGGCCCACGACTGGGAACGCTGGAAAGTCCCGGCCGCCCTGCTGATGGGCATCGCCATGACCACCTTCGTGATCTACCCGCTGTTCTACACCCCGCTGATCCACGCCCACCCCGTGATGGCGGCGATCCTCACCACGCGCAACGTACTGCTCGTGGTGCTCCTCTGGTGGTCCGTGAAGCGGACGGCGGAGCTGGGCCGGAAAACGACGGCGCCGGTTCCCGCCGGCAACGCGTAGGGGTCAGCTGCTGACGGCCCTTTCCCGCCGGGCCAGCAGCCACTTCCAGCCCCGCCGTGCAAGGTCCCACGGCCTGCCCTGGATGAGCAGCTTGCGGGTGTGCACATCCAGGAACAGCAGGTAGAACGTGAACGCGAGCGCGGTGAAGAACGCCAGCGTGGACGCATCAATGGGAAGCTCCACGAAGGACCACACGGAGAGCTGGTCCTGCGCGCCGAACACCACAAAGAACGTGACGCCCACGTACAGGGACCGGATCTGCCAGTCGTCGCGGATCCCGGTGACGGCCAGGAAAGGCAGGAACCACAGGATGTACCAGGGCTGGATGATGGGTGAGAGCATCACGACGGCGGTGAACGCCAGCGCCATCCGGCGCACCGCCCGCGGGTAGTCACCACGGAACATCAGCAGCAGGACGACCGCGATGGCGGCCCATTTCATGCCGGTCCGCAGCCACGTGGCGAGCGTCCCGCCCGGGAGCCCCAGCACATTGGCAAGGAATTCAACCTGCTGCCCCAGGAAGCCTGACGGCGAATAACCCGTGTAGCCGGGAGTAGGATCCATGATGGCCCAGGTCCAGCCGATGCCCAGGTTGTAGGGGATGCCGCTCAAGAGCAGCACGCCGAAGCTGATGCCCGCCGTCGCGCCCCACATCAGGAACCTGCGCGGCCACGACGCGGAGGGGCCCGCCCACATCACACCGAGGAACGGGAGCAGGAGGACGGTGATCGGCTTGATCCCGATCGACGCAGTGACGAGGAAGATCCCCAGGATGTAGCGTCGGGTGGCCGCAAAGTAGACGCCGGCCACGGCCAGGCCCACCATCAGGGCATCGTTGTGGGCGCTGGCAATGAAGCTGATGAGGAACAGCGGATTGGCCACGGCGATCCAGAGTGCCCGCGCGCCATTGATGCCGTGCAGCTCCGCCAGCTTGGGCACGTAGATGACGCAGAGCAGGACCCCGACGCCGGCCAGCAGGCGGAAGAGGAGGACGGAGACGTCCGGCTGCGCCCCGGTCAGTCCCACCACCCCGCGCGCCAGCCACAGGAAATACGGCCCGTAGGGGGTCCGGTTTTCCGCCCAGGCGGGGTCGGCGCCGAGGGCAAACCAGTTGCTGAGCGTGGAGATTCCCACTTCGTAGGGGTTCTGGCCCTCCTGCACCAGCCGCCCCTGGCCTGTGTAGGCATAGACGTCCCGGGAGAAGACCGGCACGCAGAACAGCAGGGGCAGGGACCAGGCGGAAATGGCGATCACCACCGAACGCAGGGAAGACTTCCCCCATTCCGCCAGGCGCTGGCCCAGCCGCAGCCACGACCGCATCAGCACCATGGCGCCCACGGTCAGCAGGACGGTGGACACGGTGACGCCCCAGCCTTCGGTGCGGAGCGCGATGACCACGGGCTGGCGGATCATGGGCGAACCGTTGGCGATCCAGCCGGTTCCGATGGAACCCACGAACATCATGAGGGCGCCCACAAATCCTTCAATGATGGCCAGGTAGGCGCGGCCTGTCGCCGGCGCGGAGGACTCAACCGGCGCGGCCGGCTGGCTCTCCGAAGTCCCGACGTGTGACCCGCCTGCCGTCATGATTTGTCTGGTCCCCTACTTCGTTACGGCGCTGGTTGGACCAGCTGGAAGGCCGCCCTGCAACCCGGCTATTTTATCAGCCGCCTTTCCCGGCTCCCCCGGCAGCGGACCGCCGGCAAAGCACAGTTTGGCAACAGCGCAGGCGCTGGCCGGCCGCACCTTCCGCGTAAAGTTGAAGTGGCTTGTCCTGCAGCGCCCCTGCGCCGGCCAGCCCCACCAGCTTCGGCGCACTGCAGCGCCCCATTCTCCACCACGCGAAGGCGTCCGCCTGCCTTCCCGACCTGAACGGAGCCATTCCATGGCCGTATCCACCGCTTCTTCGGTTGCAGCGCCGTCGCCCCAGCACCTGCAGTCGGTCCGGGCCACGCTCCGTTCCCCGCGCAGGCTGAAGACTGAAGCCCTGGCCGGCCTGGTGGTTGCCCTTGCGCTGATCCCGGAGGCCATCGCCTTCTCCGTGATTGCCGGCGTGGACCCGCGGATCGGCCTGTTCGCTTCCTTCACCATGGCCGTGACCATCGCATTCGTAGGCGGACGGCCGGCCATGATTTCCGCCGCCACCGGTGCTGTTGCGCTGGTTATCGCGCCCCTGATGCGCAGCCACGGGCTGGACTACCTCATTGCCGGGGTGATCCTGGCCGGGGTCTTCCAGATCCTCCTTGCCGTCGCCGGGGTCACCCGCCTGATGCGCTTCATTCCCCGGTCCGTCATGGTCGGGTTCGTCAACGCGCTGGCCATCCTGGTGTTCATGGCCCAGCTCCCCGAACTGATTGGCGTCCCCTGGATGGTCTACCCCCTCGTCGCCGCGGGCCTGGTGATCGTGGTGGGCCTGGCAAGGATTACGACGGCGGTGCCCTCGCCTTTGGTGGCGATCGTCCTGCTCACCGTGTTTGCCGTGCTGGCCGGCGTGGACGTGCCCACCGTCTCGGACAAGGGCCAGCTTCCGGAGAGCATGCCGTCATTTTTCCTGCCGAACGTCCCGATGACATTGGAGACGTTCCAAATCCTGGCGCCGTTCTCGCTGTCCATGGCACTGGTGGGGCTGCTGGAATCCCTGATGACAGCCAAGCTGGTGGACGACATCACGGACACCCGTTCCAACAAGACCCGGGAGTCGTGGGGCCAGGGGGTGGCAAACATTGTCACCGGTTTCCTCGGCGGCATGGGCGGCTGCGCGGTGATCGGCCAAACCATGATCAACGTCAAGGGCTCTGGCGCGCGCAGCCGGGTGTCCACCTTCCTGGCCGGTGTCTTCCTGCTGGTGCTCGTGGTGGTGCTGGGCGACGTTGTGGGCCTCATCCCCATGGCCGCACTGGTGGCTGTGATGATCTTCGTCTCGGCCATCACCTTCGAGTGGCACTCCATCGCCCCGCGCACCCTGCGCCGGATGCCCAAGTCTGAAACCGCCGTCATGCTCATCACCGTGGGCGTGGTGGTGGCGACGCACAACCTGGCCATCGGCGTCGGCGTCGGCGTTCTTGCCGCCATGGCCATGTTCGCCCGGCGCGTGGCCCACTTCGTCACCGTGGAGCGCACCGTACTAAAGGTTAACGGCGAGAACGTGGCCACCTATACCGTTGACGGAGAGCTCTTCTTCGCGTCCTCCAACGACCTCTACACCCAGTTCGAGTACGCCCTGGATGCCGCGCCGGACATCGCCCGCGTGGTGGTGGACCTGCACGCCTCGCACCTCTGGGACGCCTCCACCATCGCTGTGCTGGACGCCGTCACCGAGAAGTACAAGCGCCACGGCCGCGAGGTGGAACTGGTTGGCCTGAACGCCGCCAGCGTCTCCATGCGCGAGCGGCTAGCAGGGAAACTGAACTAGGAAAGACCGGACTCGCATAGATTGATAGAAATGCAGTCCACGTCACAGCGGCCGTCAACAGCCCCATCGAAAGGTGAAGATGAACGGTGAAGGAGCACGGCGGCGGGATGTAACCGTTGCCGACGTCGCGAAAGCAGCCCAGGTGTCCAAGGCACAGGCCGCTCGGGCGCTGGGAAATTACGGCGCCGTCAGCGACGATGTGCGCGAACGCGTCCTCGCCGCAGCGGAGGCACTTTCCTACCGTCCCAATGAACTGGCCCGCAGCATGAACACGGGAAAATCGAACACCATCGGCGTGGTGGTGGGCGACATCGAAAACCCGCACTTCGGACTCGCCACCCGGGGCATCACTGACATCGCCAAAAAAGCCGGCTTCAACGTCATCCTGGTCAACACCGACGAGGACAAGGCGGCGGAGGTGGATGCCGTCCGGGTGCTGCTGGACAAGCGCGTGGACGGCCTCATCGTCGCTCCCGCGTCATCAGCAGACACCAGCCACCTTCAGCAGGTTCAGCAGGCGGGGCGCCCGCTGGTGTTCATCGACCGGACCGCCGAGGGCCTGGACGTCCACACCGTAGCGGTGGACATGGAGAAGATTTCGCTGGAAGCAACGCAGTACTTGATCCAGGCCGGCCACCGGAGGATCGCCTTTGTGTCAACGCTGAAGACCGACACCCCGTACCGGCCTGGAATGACGTTGAATTCGTCGCAGATCGCAGACCGCCTCGAAGGCATGCGGCAGGCCTTCCTGGAGTCCGGACTGCCCTTCCCGGAAGACCTCGTCCGGTTGAACGCCGGCGACGCCGAATCCATCCGCGGTGTTACCCGCGAGGTTCTCCGCGGGCCGGACCGGGCCACGGCGGTGGTCGCCTCGGATGGCCTGATTGCACTGGGAGTTGTGGAGGCCATCCAGGAACTGGGCCTGGCCATTCCAGCAGACGTGTCATTCCTGATGTACGACGATTTCGCCTGGACCAGGCTGACCACCCCGCCCCTGACCGTGATTGCCCAACCGGTGTACAACATGGGCGTGGCTGCCGCGAAGGCACTGATCAGGCAAATCCACGGACTGCCCCCCGCCGCTCCGGAGGAGTTCACCGCAACACTGGTGCGGCGCGGATCGGTGGGGCCGTGCCCCGCCGGGCTACAGAATCCCGTCGCTGCGGGCCGTGCGGTTCCTGCCCTTTGACTTGGCCACGTACAAAGCCGCGTCCGCGGCGGCGATGACGTCGTCCACCCCGGAAGTCCCGCCGTCGTACATGGAAATGCCGTAGCTGACGGTAGGCATCTCCATCCCGTCCATTGTTGGCCCTGCGGCGAGGCGGCGGCTGATCTCCTCGGCAATCAGTTCCGCGCGCTCTGCACTGGCGCCGGGCATAAGCAGGACGAACTCTTCGCCGCCGTACCGGCCCACCAGGTCCGTTGACCGCACGGTCTCCGTGCAGGTTTCCGCGAAACGCTGCAGGACGGTGTCCCCTGCGGCGTGGCCGTATGTGTCATTCACCGCCTTGAAGTGGTCAAGGTCGGCCAGGATCAGCGCGCCGGAGCCGCGGGTGACGGTGCGGTCCGACAGCAGTTCGGCGGCGAGGTCAACGAAGGCCTTGCGGTTGAGCAATCCGGTCAGGTCGTCCCGGGAGGCCACCACCCGGAGGGCACGGGTCTGCTGTTCGCTGCTCAACGCGGCCATGCTGAAGGAAACCACCACCAGCAGCACCATGGTCACCAAGGTCGTCACCGCCGAGCCGAAAACGGTGGTAAAGGTGGGCCCGTGCTGCCCCTCCAGCAGGAACGCCACCCAGCGGAGGAAGTAGAAGACGGCCAGGCCGCCGGCGGACACTGCCATGGGGATCCGGACCCGTGAATAGCCCGGCTCCAGGCGCCACAACTCCCGCGACGCCAATCCAATACTGACGCTCATCGCGGGAAGGAACACGGCCCCGCCGGACCAGGTGTTCGTGGCGGGGTTGTCCAGCACGGAGGCGATCAGGGTGGCCAGCGGGATCCCGGTGAAGGCCCACCTCGGCGGCGGCACCGTCCGGAGGGACCGCGCACCTGCCCAGACCGCCACCCCGCCATGCACCAGCAGCACGTTCCCCAGCGGGTTGGCCCATACCTGGTGGACGGTCCCATCCAGCAGGAAGCAGGCGGACCCCGCAAGGAAGAACACCAGGGCAAGGCACCACCAGCCGCTGTACGGCGAGCGCGTGATCCGGTAGGCGGAGAAGTAAAAAAGAACCACCAGCACCAGCGCCATCAGGCCGAAGGCGATCCGGAGCGTCGCGGTGTCCAGAACCATGTCCCCCCAGTCCCCCCAACGCTGTGCTGACCCTTAGTATGTCACCGCCCCGGCCGGCACCGCAGCAGCACCGGCCGTGAGCGCGGAACAGGAAAAGCGCCTATGGTTGTCCGATAACACCGGACAACCGGAACAGGACCACCGAAAGGCCCGCCATGCTCCTTCTCTTCGGTTTCAAGACGGTACTCAAGGCGCTTCCCGGCAAGCCAGCAACCTGCCAGTACTGCCGCTCCTTCGTCCATCACCACCTGGAAGAGCGCGCCACCAAATTCACTCTGTTCTTCATTCCGGTGTTCACCACATCCCGGAAATACAACATCACGTGCTCCAACTGCGGCTACGTCTCGTCCATCTCCGCCAGGCAGAAACGCGCTCTGGAACTGCAGCGATAACCGGTCTAAAGTGGGACACGGTCCGTCCTGCCGTCCCCGGCAGGACGGAGACGACCCGGAGGGAATGGAGGTGGTTTTGATGACTGCTGTTGCCGCGCGCCCAGAGCGCCCCGCACCCATCAACCAGACCACTTCCCTCTGCGGCACCGTTCGAGCCTGACTGTCCCGGGTCCCCCGGGCTGGAACGCAACGGTGGCCGGGGACTGACCCGAGGCAACCGACGTGAACAATCCTTCAGGTATTCCCCTGACCGGCACTACAACAAACCATTCGAACAGCCCTGACGGGCCCGTCGCCTATGGCTACACGCCCGCGGTGGCCCGGCACTTCGAATCCAACCCGCTACCGGCAGCAACTGGCCGCGGCCGGGTGGTCCGCGTGGACCGCAACCGGCTGCTCGTGGCGGTGGACAACGTACTCCTGCACCTGCCGTATCCCCTTGCCGGTGACGTTCCCGTGACCGGCGACTGGGTCTGGACCGGACCAAACCGTGCCGGCGGACGCCAGATCCTGGGCGTCCTCCCGCGCCTGTCCGAACTCAGCCGCAAGCGCGCGTTTGAGGATTCGTCCGCGGCACAGGTCCTGGCCGCGAACATGGACATGGTGGGTGTGGTGGTGCCGGTGGACCGGCCCCTGACGCACAACCGGCTGGAGCGGACCCTTGTGGCCGCGTGGGACTCCGGGGCCACTCCCCTGGTGATCATCACGAAAGCCGACCTCGCCGCGGTGGCGGACGACGTCGTCGGGAAGGTCATCCTGCAGGCCGCCGGCGTGGACGTGGTGACCACGTCCGCGGAAACCGGTGACGGCATCGACGGACTGCTGCAGCACATCCCGCCGGGCGGCACGATTGTGCTTCTGGGGCCCTCCGGCGCGGGCAAGTCGACGCTCATCAACGCGCTGGCAGGACGCGACGTCCAGCACACCGGCGAGGTGCGCTCCGGCGACTTCAAGGGCAGGCACACCACCACGTCCCGGGAACTGGTGCCGCTTCCCAACGGGGCGGTGCTCATGGACACTCCCGGGGTGCGGGGCTTCGGGCTGTTCGACGCCGAGGACGGCATGGGTGAGATGTTCGGCGATGTGGAGGAGCTGGCCGCGGAGTGCCGGTTCTCTGACTGCTCCCACCAGCGCGAACCCGGTTGTGCGGTGCAACTGGCCCTCGCCGACGGCACCCTCGCGGAGCGGCGCTGGCACAGCTACCTTAAGCTGCAGCGCGAGCTGGCTGCGCTGGCCCGGCGGAGCGATGTGGCCGCGCAGCGCGCCTACCAGCGGGAGTGGCACCAGAAGGTGGTGTCGGCAGGCAAGTCCCAGCGCTGGGCGGAGCGGGACGTGGCCGAACGGCAGGACCGCGCCGGAGGAAAGGACCGGAAGCGGAGAAGGTAGCGGGCTGGCCGTCGAATGGCCCGAAGGACGCGTTCAACGTTGTAAAATCAGCGTGACCGGCCTGCGGGCTTGAGACGATTCCACGGGGGAACCACCATGGCGGCTACGCTCCACGACGTTGCCCGGGTGGCAGGCGTGTCCTTCAAAACGGTGTCGAACGTCATCAACAACCACCCGCATGTCCGGGACTCCACGCGTGCCAAGGTGGAGCAGGCAATCCATGAGCTGGGCTACCGTCCCAACCTCACCGCCCGCAGCCTGCGCTCCGGACACACCGGGGCGATCACCCTGGCACTGCCCCAGCTGAGCCTTCCCTACTTCGCCGAGCTGGCCGATGCCGTGATTGAAGCTGCGGCGAAGCGCGGGCTGGTGGTGCTGGTTGAGCAGACCGGCGCGGACCGTGGCCGGGAACTTGAGGTGATGGCGAGCCCGCGGTTGAAGATGTCCGACGGCCTGATTTTCAGCCCGCTGGCGCTTGGGCAGGAGGATGCGGACCTGATCAAGGCCGACGTGCCGATCGTGCTCCTTGGCGAGCGCATCTTCGACAGTACGTCAGACCACGTCACCATGCAGAACGTGCCGGCTGCGCGCGCAGCCACCGAGCATCTGCTGGACCTGGGCCGGAAGCGGATCGCCGTGGTGGGGGCCCACGAGGGTGAGATCATCGGCTCCGCAGGCCTGCGCCTCCGCGGCTACCGCGAGGCACTTGAGGCCAGGGGCATCCCGTACGACGACGGCCTCGTGGCCTACGTGGTGGACTGGCACCGTTCCAACGGTGCGGCCGCCATGCATGACCTGCTTGATCGCGGCGCCATGTTCGACGCCGTCTTTGGGCTGAACGACACGCTGGCCCAGGGTGCAGTGCGCGTGCTCCAGGAGGCCGGCTTCCGTGTACCGGACGACGTGGCCGTCATCGGTTTCGACGACCTGGACGAAACCCGGTACACCCTTCCCACGCTCAGCACCGTGGACCCCGGCCGCATCGAGATCGCCGAAACCGCCATCCGGATGCTGATGGAACGGATCAAGGATCCGGACGGAATGCCGCCCCGCGAAGTCGAGACGGCATTCCAGGTGGTGGCCCGGGAGTCCACGGCGGGCACTGCCCCCGCATAGGCCCGGCACCGCAGGCCTGGCCGGATCAGCCCAGGGCGACGGCGGACCAGGACACCGGGGGAAGCGTCACTGTCAGGATTCCCTCCTCGAGGACGGCGCCCTCAAGTTGCTTGAGGCCCACCCGGTCCTGGTCCTGCAGGGTGTTCTTGGCGTAGACGTCCGCATCGTGCAGGGTCACGGCCTCGGTGATGACGGTGGCATTGAGTTCCGCCACGTTGACGGTCACGTCGATGGCCTCCGTCTGGCTGCGGTTGACCAGGAAGATGGCGGATTCTCCGGTAGCGGCCTCGGTGGTTGCAACCGAGTCCACCAGCGGGGCTTCGCCGTACACCGCCGTCGTGTATGTGCCGGCCTCGATCCGGGGCTTGAGGACCTCGCCCTTCGCCAGGCGGGACGTGACGGAGAACGGGAAGAACGTGGTCTGCCGCCAGGTGGCACCGCCTGGTTCGGTCATGATCGGCGCGATCACGTTGACCAGCTGGGCGAGGGATGCGGCGGCGACCCGGTCGTGGTTCTTGAGGAGCGTCATCAGCAGGTTGCCGAACACCACGGCGTCGGCCACGGAGTAGGTGTCCTCGAGCTGGCGCGGGGCGTGCGTCCATTCCTCGTTGACCTCGTCGGAAGCCTGGTGCTCGTCCAGGTACCAGATGTTCCACTCGTCAAAGGAGAGCTGGATGGTCTTCTTGCTCTTGAGCTTGTGCTTGACGTGGTCGGCAGTGGCCACCACGGTCTCGATGAAGTACTGCATGTCGAGGGAAGACGCGAGGTAGGAACCCAGGTCCCCGTTGCGTTCCTGGTAGTAGGCGTGGCAGGAGATGTAGTCCACGTAGTTGTAGCTGTGCTCGAGGACCACGCGCTCCCATTCGCCAAATGTGGGCATGGAGGATCCGGACGAGCCGCAGACGACGAGTTCCAGGTTCTTGTCCGCCGTCTTCATCGCGGACGCGGTGCGGGCCGCGAGCTTTCCGTAGTCTTCGGCGGACATGTGGCCGATCTGCCACGGTCCGTCCATCTCGTTGCCCAGGCACCACATACGGATGTTGTACGGATCCTTCGCCCCGTTGGCGATGCGCTGCTCGCTGAGCGCCGTGCCGGACGGGTGGTTCGTGTACTCCAGCAGGTCAAGGGCGGCCTCGATCCCGCGCGTTCCCAGATTGACGGCCATCATGAGCTCCGAGCCGGTGAGCTTGCACCAGCGGGCAAATTCATCCAGGCCAACCTGGTTGGACTCCAGCGAGTGCCAGGCCAGGTCACGGCGGACCGGGCGCTGGTCCCGGGGGCCAACGCCGTCCTCCCAGCGGTAGCCGGAGACGAAGTTGCCGCCGGGGTAGCGGATGGTGCTGGAGCCGAGCTCCTTGACGAGTTCGATGACGTCCAGGCGGAAGCCGTCCTCGTTGGCGGTGGGGTGGCCGGGCTCGTAGATGCCGTCATAGACGCAGCGGCCCAGGTGCTCTACGAAGGAACCGAAGATGCGGCGGTTGACCGGGGCTACCACAGCCGAACGGTCGACGGTGATGACAGTAGGTGCCTCGATGGCGATTGTGGCGTCTTCTGCGGACGGAGAGGTGATGGTCACGGGTGTTCTTCCTGTTCTTGTATAACGTTGTAGAAGTAGGGTTGGGTTTGAGGGATCTACAGGACTGGTCATGGGATCTAGGCGGAGAGGTGCCCCGCGTCCCCGGCGGCCGCAGAGCGCGGACCAGTAGTCTGCAGCGCGTCCAGCCCGCGCCCGACGACGGCCCCGCAGAGCAGCAGCGGGACGGAAGCGCCAGCCAGCGGGACAAGCACCGGCACGGCGATGAAAATTACTGCGAGGGCAGCCATGCCTCCCAGCAATGGCAGACCCGTGCCGGGCGAGGCCAGCGGGAGGATGAAGGCCGCTTTCCAGGTGTTCCGGACGGTGTCCCGGAACCGGCTGCAGAGTGTCACGGCCGTTGCCGCCGCGGCGAGGGTGACTGCTCCAGCCCCGCAGGACAGAATCAGCAGCACGGCGTGGACAGAGGAGACCCCGGCCGGCACGGCGGCAAGGTTGAGGAACAGCACCAGGGCCGCCGCCCAAAAAAGGCTGCCCACCCGGTTGGCGTGCAGGAACCGGGCGCGGTAGGCGGTGGCAAAGTCCCGGACCAAGTGGTTGCTCTCACCTGCGCGCAGCCTCGCCAGGACGGTGGTGGCAGCAACAGCTGCCGGAAACACGCCCAGGAGCACCAGGCCGGCAAGTGATCCGGCCACAAAGAGCACATTGACCAGGACCAGCCGGGTGGCGAAATCCAGCCACTCCATGAGCCGTCCCGACCATCCCACCGGAGCGTCGTTCACGGCCACTCCTCCCGGGTGCCGCTCCACACCACGCCGTCCGAGTCGATGCCACTGAACGACAGGGCTGTCCTGTTGCGGACCCAGTCCCACGATCCAAAGACAACGGCGTCCAGCTCCACGGCGGTTCCGCCCGGATGGTGTCCGGTAAGGGTGTGCACCGTCAGGCGGAACCGCCCGGCTGGTCCTGCAGCCACCGGAACAGACGGGCCCTCATCCGCACAGGCGATCCGGACGGTTACGCCCTGCACAGTTTCGGTGGATTGCGGATCGAACCTGAGCACCTGCCAGCAGCCGCCGACGGGAACCGGCGCGGGCAGGATTTCAAGCCTGTGCCCGGCGTAGGGCTGCGGGGACACCACCGGCCATCCGGCAGCGTTGAAAAACAGGCGCCGCACCTGGACCAGGTGCTGGGTGGGATCATCGGCAAATCGCACATGGTGCGCCAGAAAGTGCTCGGGGGTGCCGTCAGCCCCGTCCTGCGTCAGGACAGAGTTGTGCCCCGGGGCCAGCCAGCCTGTGCCGCCGCTGAACCGGTAGCTGCCCAGCACCTTGGTGCCGGCCAGCGCCGGTGGAGCGCCTGCATCCATCAAGGACAGTCCTTGATGATCAACGTAGGGGCCGGTGATGTGGTCCGCCACCGCCACACGGATGTTGTAGGAGCTGAAAAGGGAATCGTAGGAGCAGAACAGGACGTAGCGGTCCTCCTCGGGGCGGTAGAGGATAAAGGCGCCTTCTATGGCCCGCTCCACCGAGGCGCCCCGGCGCGCAATGCACGTTCCCAGGTCACCGGCAAGCAGGGGCGTTCCGGACGCGGGATCGAGCGGAAGCGTGTAGATGCCCGAAAAGAAGGAGCCGTACGTCAGCCAGGGCTGGCCGTCCCGGTCGAACGTGACAGCCGCATCGATGGCATTTTGGGTCTGTTCACCGGCCCGGGTTGCCACCACGAGGCCGCGGTCCTCCCAGGGACCGGCAGGGGAAGGTGCCACTGCGAGCCCGATGGCTGAGGTGTTGGAGCCGAACGTGGAGGCGGAGTAGTACATGTGCCAGCCGCCTCCCGGCCAGCGGACCACTTCCGGGGCCCACAGTCCTTGCGCCCCGGACCACGCGGCGGCGGCGGGTGGAACGCCGTCGTCGAACGCTGTTCCCGTGTAGGCCCACTGCACCAGGTCGGTGGACGTCCGAATATGTACCCCTGCAGGAATATTTTCCGAGTTGGCCACCGCGTCTGTGGAGAACAGGTAATAGGTGCCGTCGTCGTCGCGCACTATTGTGGGGTCGTGGGCGTGGCGGGCACCCCACGCTGCGGGATCGGAAGTGGTCTCCGCCGGGGCCAGTTCGGGCAATACAGCGGACGTTAGATTGGTGTGGTGCATGGGTCAGCCCTTGGATCCGGAGAGAGCAATGGATTCGATGATCTGGCGCTGGAAGACGATGAAGACGACCAGGACCGGCAGCAGTGCGATGAACGATGCCGCCATGATCAACGGGTAATCGGTCTGGATGGCGTACTGGGCGTTGAAGTTGGCGATCACCAGCTGGAGCGTCTGGGTACCCGGTGAGTTCAGGTAGATGATCGGTGCCAGGTAGTCGTTCCACACCGCCATGAACCAGAGGATGAACTGGGCTGCGAGCGCCGGGCGGATGGCGGGCATGATGAGCGTCCAGAAGATCTGGAGGTACGACGCGCCATCAATCCGCGCCGCCTCCACGATCGAATCCGGGACGCTGTTCAGGAACTGGCGCAGGAAGAAGATCATGATGATATTCCCAAACAGTCCCGGCACGATCAGCGGAAGCAGGGTATCCACCCAGCCGACCCCGGCGAACATGGTGAACTGCGGAATCATCAGGGTGGGGAATGGAATCATGAGCCCGGACAGCAGCCCCAGGAACAGTACGTTCTTGAACGGCATGCGCATCTTGGCGAAGGCGAAGGCCGCGAGGGCTGAGGTCAGGGAGCCAACGACAGTCACGGAGCAGGCCACGATCAGGCTGTTCTGGATGCCGCTGAGCAGCGGACCGGCAGTCCATATCCGGGCGTAGTTCTCCCAGACAAACGGGTCCGGAATCCACTGCGGCGGCAGCTCGAAAACTCCGTCCTTGGTTTTTAGCGAAGTGGAGAAGGTCCAAGCCAACGGGGCAATCATGATCACGGCACCCAGGGAGAGGATAAGCGTGGTGATGATGTTGCCCAGCCGGGCCCGTTCCTTGACGGTCCGCTCCGCCGGAAGCCTGCCGGTGCTGGCACCTCTGCGGGCGCTTCCGTCAGCGATGGTGTCCTGCGGCTCCAACGGAGGGGTGGTGATCACGTTCTGTGCGGACATGGCTGCCTGCCTCAATCGATCGAGAACTGGTTGCGGCGGTTAAGCCGGAACTGGATGAAGGTAATGATGAACACCAGCAGCCCCAGCACAACGGACATGGCGGAGGCGTAGCCCATTTGCAGGTTGTCGAACGCTTTTTGCCAGATGTACCAAACAATGGTGGCCGACTCGAATTCCGGGCCGCCGGTGGGGGTCATGATGTTGATCTCCACGAAGATCTGCGAACCACCGATGATGCTGGTGACGATCAGGAAGAAGGTAACCGGCCGGACCATCGGGATGGTGATGTGACGGAACTGCTGCCACGCTGTGGCGCCGTCGAGCGCTGCTGCCTCGTAGAGGTAGCGGGGCACCGACTGCAGTGCCGCAAGGTAGAGCAGCATGGAGTAGCCCAGGCCCTTCCAGATAGCCATGATGATCAGTGCCGGCTTGACGGTGGCGGTGTCCTGCAGCCAGTTGGGGCCGTCGATCCCCACCAGAGCCAGGCCCTGGTTGATGAGTCCGAAGTCTCCGTTGAAGGCCCACTGCCACAAGATGGCGACGGCGGCAATGGAGGAGATGACGGGGACGTAGTACACGGTGCGGAAGAAGGTTGTCCCGCGCATCTTGCGGTTCATGGCCAGTGCCAGTGCCAGGGAGATGACCAGCCCGATCGGAATGCCGATCATCATGTACAGCGTGTTCCACAGGGATTGCAGGAAGTAGCGGTCACCGAACATTTTCGTGTAGTTGTCCAGCCCCTTCCACACCGGCGCGGCGATGCCGTTCCAGTTGGTGAAGGACGCATACACGGAGAACAGCAGCGGGAACAGGGTGAAGAGGATGAACCCCAGCACCGGAATGGCTACGAACGCCAGCGCGGCCTGATGTTCCTTCCGGTGCAGCCGTGAGCGGCGCTGCCGCGTGAGGGTTGACGACATGGTCAGTTGCCGGCCTGCTGGTTGGCGGAGTCCAGGAACTCTTGCATCCTGGGCTGGGCTTCCTTGAGGTAATCCGCCGCGGTCTGCTTGCCGTCCAGGACAGGCTGGATGTTGGTGAACAGCTCGTCGTACCACTCGGCGTTATAGGTGTTGCCGCCCGGAAGTGCGCGCCCGTAGTCCTTGACGATTTCAAGGAACTCCGCCTTGTTGGCCGGCTTGGTGCTGGTGTCCGCAGCCCAGGCCTCGGCCATGTCCTTGAGGTTCGGAATCTGGATGCCCGCGTCTACCAGGCTCTGCTGGGCCTCCTTGTTGGCTGTCAGGTACTCAACAAGCTTGACGGCATCCTCCGGGTACTTGGTGCTTTCGGAGACGGCGATGCCCAGCGTGCCGATCCAGCTGGCCGTTTCCCCGCTGTCACCGGCCGGATAGGGGATGACGTCCCACTCGAAGCCAAGCTTCTGGTAGGTGGACAGGTCCCACGGCGCGACGGGGAAGAACCCGATTTCGCCCTTCATCCAGCGCTGGTAGGTATCCAGGGTCTGCGCTTCCGCCACCGAGGGCGTGACTCCGTGGACATTCTGGAGATCCGCGAACCACTGCAGGGATTCCGCGAACTCGGGCGTATCCACAGTTACCTTCGTCCGGTCCTCATTGAGCCAGTCGCCGCCGTTGGACCAAACGAAGGGCTGCAGGTTCCACTGGACGTTCAGACCGGTGCCCCACTGGTCAAGGGTGCCGTCTCCATTGGTGTCCTGGGTGAGCTTCTTCGCGGCCGCCACGAACTCGTCGAAGGTGTACGGCTTGTCCTTGTCTGGAAGAGGAATGCCGGCCTTCTCGAGCATGGTCTTGTTGTAGCCGAAAGAGAACGGGCCAACGTCCTTGGGCAGGGCATAGATGGCGCCTTCGCCCACGCGCTTGCCGTCGTACCGGTAGCTGTCCACGCCGTATTCCCAGATGTTGTCCAGGTCGATCGTGTCCGAGCCCTCAACGTACTCGGTGATGTCCTTGACGATGCCGTTCTGCACATAGGCCTGGACGTCACCGGGGCCAATGTAGAAGACGTCCGGAACCTGCTTACCGGCGATGGCCGCCTTCAGCTTTGTTGCATACTGGTCCGCGGTGGTGACGATGATTTCCACGTCCACCCCGTTGTCCGCTTCGAACTGGGAGACCGCCTTTTCGTAGGCCTTTTTCTCGTCTTCACCTCCGCGGAACATGAAGGTGAGCTTCTTTTCACCGCTGTCGGAGTTGGGGGCGGAACATCCGCCGAGCATCAGGCCGGCGGCGGTAAAAAGTGCCAGTGCAGCGGCCATGCGACGTGACTTCATCATCACGCAGTCCTTCCGGTTTGGACAAAAACTTGTCACTTGAATGGGTGCCGGGCGCCCCACGTGTCCGCGGTCGCGGACCTGCATCCAGGGCGTCTCGTTTGCAACGTTGTAAGAACCATCACATGACGATTGAGGTGGCGTCAAGGCCCATTGGGAAGATAGTTCAAGTCGCCAACCGGTCCTTGACCCCCGCCCCGCTCCATGCCATATTTTGCGTTACAACGTTGCAACAAACGACCGGCCGGACGCATCCCCGGGCTGCCGACACCATTTCCGCATCCACTTTCTGGAAGGACCACGTGATGACGACGTCACGTTCCTGGGCGCTTCGCGCCGCAGGATTGGCAGCAGCGCTTGGCGTTGCCCTGACCGCGATAGCCCTCCCGACGACCGCCAGCCCGCAAAGCAACACCGGCACCTCAGCCGCCATCCGCGGCAAGGCCCCGGCGGCTGAACAGAAGTTCCAAGCCGACCTTACCGGCGGCAAGACGGTGGTGGGACAGACCTCCCCCATCCACGACCCGGCCCTGATCGTGGCCGAGGACGGCACCTGGTACGTGTATTCAACCGGCCTCGTGAACAGGGAGAACGGCGGCACAATCCAGGTCTGGTCCTCGCGCGACCAAGGCACCACCTGGGCCTACACCGGAACCGTCTGGGACCGGATTCCCTCCTGGATAGACGAGCATTTCTCCGACGGCGAGCTGCCCGGCAACCTCTGGGCGCCGGAAATCACCGAACACAACGGCACGTACTACCTCTATTACTCGGCCTCCCGCTTCGGCGGCAACAAGTCCCTGACGGCAGTGGCCACCAACACCACGCTGGACCCCGCCGACCCAGACTATGAATGGGTGGACCAGGGCATGGTGGTTTCCTCCCCCGCCACCGGCCTTGACCCAAACAATCCTGCCAAGACCTTCAACGCCATCGACGCCGGCATCATCGAAGACGCTGACGGCACCCCCTACATGGCCATCGGTTCATTCTGGTACGGAATCTTCCTGGTCCCCCTCGAATGGCCCAGCGGAAAGCCTGTGGCGGACTGGCAGTCCAAGACCGTGAACATTGCGGACCGGTTCATCCCCGGGAACCCGGTCGAGGCGCCGTACATTACAAAACACGGGGACTACTACTACTTGTTCGTCTCGTTTGATTTCTGCTGCCGCGGCGGAGACTCAACGTACAAGGTCGCCGTGGGCCGGTCCACCTCCGTGAAAGGCCCGTACCTGGACAAGGAAGGGCGCGACATGTTCGGCGGCGGCGGCTCGGTGGTCCTGGATTCCCACGGCGCCATCAGAGGCCCCGGCGGGCAGTCCGTCTTCGGCGACTACCTGGCCTTCCACTACTACGACGGTTCCAACCAAAACATCCCGTACTTCCCCACCCTCGGAATCCAGAAAATCGACTGGGCGGACGGCTGGCCGGCGTTCAACCAGACGGTGGAACCGCCGTCGGTCCTGAAGCAACCCAAGGCCACCACGGCCGGCAGCACCGCCACGTTCGCAGCCACCGCCGGCGGCACGCCGGGTCCGGTGGCAGTCTGGGAAACCTCGAACGACGGCGGCGCAAGCTGGCAGCCAGCGGAACATCAGCCGGTGACGAAGCGGACGGACGAAGGCACCTACCGCTCGACGCTGGACCTGCCCGCCGGCGGAGGTGGTGATGGCGGCCTGCTGGTACGGGCAGTGTTCCAGAACGCCCATGGCAAGGCTGCGACGGACGCGGTCCCTTTCCCGGCTTCTCGCGGCAGCAGGTAAGCCTGGAGTGCAGCGCCCTCTCCGGCGCTGCACGCACTCCCGTCAATGTGGCGGCGATCAGAGTTCCGGGGCGCGCTCCTCAGGCAGCGCGCCTTCGTCCTCCGGATGCCGTTTCAGGTTGACCAGCGCCAGGGCCAGACCTCCCCAGACAGTGACAATGGCGATGATCATCATGGTGATGGCGATGGGTGTCACTGTGCCTTCTCCTTAGCCTCGTCGGCAACCACGGCGTCGTATTCGGGATCGTGGTGGGCCTTGGATCCGCTGCTCCATGGAATGAAAGTCAGCACCAGCGCCACGACTACCAGTGCCGCTGCCATGCCCCAGCCAAAGATGCCGACAAACCACTCCGGGTAGCCCTCATATGTGGTGGATATCTTGCTGATGAACTCATTCGACACCATGTAGATCAGTGCCAGCGGGACGACGCCGGCCACCAGTACCATCCATGCGCGCCGCATCTTGATGGTGGAGATCCGGTTCAAGTGGGCGGACAGCAGCGGCAGGCTGCGCAGGAACCATGCGAGCACCACGACGGTGACCAGGGCCCCGAGCGTAATGCCGAAGCTGTTGACGAAAGCGTCGGACGTGTCGAGCAGGTAGAGGCCCGTGGCCGTGGGGAAGAGTCCCAGCGAGACGGCCGCCACCAGCACGCTGACCACCAGCGACGCCTGGATCCGGCCCCAGCCGAGCTTATCCTGCACTGCGGCCACGATGACTTCCAGCACCGAGATCAATGACGTGATGCCTGCGAAGACCAATGACCCGAAGAACAGCACGCCCATGAGGGCACCAAACGGGGCCTGGGACACGATGGTGGGGAACGCGACGAACGCCAGGCCGATGCCCTGCGTCACCACCTCGTTCACGCCGGCCCCCGCTGCCTGTGCCATGAATCCGAGGGCGGCGAATACACCGATGCCGGCCAAAATTTCGAAGCCGGAGTTGGAGAAGGCAACAACCATTCCGGAGCCTGTGAGGTCTGTCTTGCGCTTCAGGTAGGAGGCATAGGTGACCATGATGCCGTAGCCCACGGAGAGGGAAAAGAAGATGTGTCCGTACGCTGCCGCCCAGACGGCCGGATCCGCGAGCGCCGCCCAATCTGGTGTGAAGAAGGCGTTGAGGCCTTCCGCCGCGCCGGGGAGGAAGAGTGATTGGAGCACCAGGAGGACGAACATTGCCACCAGGAGTGGCAGGAGGATGGCGTTGGCACGGGAGATGCCTTTCCGGATCCCGGCCACCATGATGAGGATGACGGCGGCCCAAACCAGGAGCAGCGGGAAGAACACGGACGGCACGTAGTCGAACCCCAGGCCTGGGGCTTCGGCGATGCTGAGGAAGCTTCCGAAAAAGAAGCCCTCGGCGTCGTCACCCCATGCCTCGGTGAAGGAAAAGACGGTGTACATGAGGGACCAGGCGATAATGACCGCGTAGTACGCCGCGATGACGAAGCAGACCAGCACCTGCCACCAACCGAGCGGTTCGGCGGCGCGGTGGAGGCGCCGGTAGGCCAGCGGCGCGGAGCCACGGAATTTATGCCCGACGGCGTAGTCCAGGAACAGCAGCGGAATGCCGGCCGTCAGCAAGGCAACGAGGTAGGGGATGAGGAAGGCCCCGCCGCCGTTGTCGTAGGCGATGTAGGGGAAACGCCAGATGTTGCCCAGCCCTACGGCGGAGCCGATGGCCGAGAGGATGAACAGCCGGCGGGACGAGAATGTTTCGCGCTTTGCATGTGCCGCGGGGTGTGCAGGGGAGGAAGCGCCCATTACGCCGGCCTCCCTCGCAGAGCCGGGGCGGAGGTCCTGCCGGGCTGTTGACGGTGGTGCTGGGGTCGGTCCATCTGGTGCTCTCTCTCAGCTGGGGTGGACGTGGCGTGCGGGCTACTTCCGGACTCTACTGCTGCCCTTCCCGCCGCAAAAGCCCCCACGCTCCGGGCATCCTTCTGATGGCATAGCCGCCGCTCTTTTGTCCTTCCCCGGGAGTAGGGTTCCCTCATGGACATCATCCTCGTTCCCGGTTTTTGGTTGGACGCTTCTTCGTGGGACGAGGTGACGCCGGCGCTGGAGGCAGCGGGACACCGCACGCTTCCCCTCACCCTGCCGGGCCTTGAGTCGGTGGACGCCGACCGCGCCGGAATTGGCCTGCGCCAGCACATCGACGCCGTCGTGGCGGAAGTGGACGCCGCCGGCGGCAAGGTGGTGCTCGTGGGCCACTCCGGTGGCGGGGCCATCATCCACGGGGTGGTGGACATGCGCCCGGACAGGATTGAACGGGCCATCTACGTGGACAGCGGCCCCCTCGGGGAAGGCGGGGTAATCAACGATGAACTGCCGGCCGACGGCGATGATGTTCCGCTGCCGCCCTGGGAAGGGTTTGAAGACGCCGACCTGGTGGACCTCGACGACGGCCTCCGCCAAAGGTTCCGCGCGCGGGCCATCCCCCAGCCCAGGGGCGTGGCTTACGACCAGCAACACCTGCACGACGAGCACCGCTATGACGTCCCAGCGACCGTTATCGCCTGCGAGTTCCCTTCCGCCATGCTGCTCGAGTGGATTGAGGCAGGCCACCCCTTCGTGGCCGAGCTAGCCCGAATCCGCGATGTGGAATACGTGGACCTGCCCACCGGCCACTGGCCGCAGTTCACCCGCCCGGCAGATCTGGCCCGGGCCATCCTGGCCGCCGTGGACCGGAAGGTCCAGCTACATTGAACGGACCGTCCCGTGCCAAGGAGTCCCATGCCGCGCCCGCGATCACCGCTGCTGTCCGTAGATGCCATCATCCGCGCCGCCCTGTCCCTGGTGGATGCCACCGGAGACTTCAGTTTTCCCAAGGTGGCAAAGAAACTGGGCGTCAGCCAGGCCTCCCTGTACAACCACATAGATAACCGCGAACACATCATCGAGCTGATGCGCGGGCTCGTCTTTGCCGAGCGGAAGCACCTCGATCCGGCCAGCCTGCCGTGGGACGAGGCACTCCGGACCCTGGCCCACGAATACCGCGACTGCCTGGTGGACCACCCCCGGCTGGTCCCGCTCCTGGTGACCCAAACCGTGCAGGACCTCGGAGTGATGCGGATCTATGAGGACATGGCCATCGTCCTGAACAAGGCAGGCCTGGACCCGTCGGCCATTGTTCCGGCCATCACCGCCGTGGACTACCTGGTCCTCGGTTCTGCACTGGAACTGACCGCACCCGACGTGGTCTGGTCTCCCCCGCCCGGCAACTTCCCGGCACTGACGGCGGCCATCACGGGGCTGGGATCCCCGGCAGAACGTTCGGATGCCGCCTTCGCATTCGGCTTGGAGGCGCTTTTGGCCGGGATCAGGCAGGTAACAAACATAAGTTTCTGAAAGCCTTTCACTAAAACCCTTGTGCTGGCAGGGGAGCATCCCCTTTAATAAATGAAGGTCATTCATTTTGTGATGGCATTCACTCCATTCCAGCAAGGAGAAGTCCATGTCCCAGGACGATCACTACCCAGGGCGTGTCCGGCTGACCCCCAAGCGGGCCGTCTCGGTTTTCGGCATCAGCGTTGTGGGCTTCATGACCGCCAACCTGGTTCCAGTCATGATCGTCGCCTTGACCGGGGAACTGGGATTCTCAGACACCGCAGCAGGCACACTGATGACCGGGTCGCTCCTCGCCTGTGCCATCGCCTGCCTGTTGACATCTAAGGTGGCAGCTGGGAGCGGAAGGTACCTGGTGGCACGGGCAGGCCTTGTGCTTGCTTCGGCAGGATTCGGAGCCGCTGCGTTCATCCCGGCCGCACCCGTCGTCGTCACCGGGGTCCTGCTCGGCGGGCTTGGCGCCGGCGGGGCTGTTTCAGCGGGCGGTGCCGCACTTGGAGCCCTCCGCAATCCGGACCGCGCCTCCGGCATCAGCGGCTTCGCCAACCGCGTCATCGTTTCCGTGGTTCTCTTCGTCATTCCGGCACTGGGCGCGGGCATGGGCAGTGCATTCGGCCTCCTGGCCGGCCTTGCCCTGGCAGCCCTTTTCACTACCGCCTGGCTGCCGGGAAGCCCCACGGGCACTGAAAACGCACCACTGGCAACCGCCGGGGCAGGCAAGAGCCCAAAGACCATAACCATGGCGGGCTTCGGCCTGCTGGGCTGCTTCGCCCTGTGGGCCCTCAGCGAAGATGCCCTGTGGGCCGTGGCCGCCACCATGGGAGCGGACCAGGCACAGCTTGACGAGACCGGAATGGGCCTGGTCCTCAGCCTCTCCACCCTTGGCGGACTCCTTGCCTCGGGCCTCATCGGAATCGCCGGGCGCCGGCTCGGCCGGACAGCACCGCTGGCCTTGGCGCTCGTGGCCGGAGCCGCACTCAAAATGCTGTCCGGAAATGTCACCGACCCCGGCTGGTACATGGCGGTGATCATCGCCTGGAACACCATCTACATGCTGTCGTTCATTTACATCGTTTCCACGGCAGCGGCATTGGATGCATCAGGCCGTTGGTCCGCCCCGGTCCTTGGCGTCTATCTGATCGGCTCGTCGTTCGCCCCGTTCTTTGGGACCTTCGTCTCCGCTGCGGCGGGGTACGACGTCCTCGGCTACGTCCTGGCAGGCATGACCCTCGTCCTGACCATCCCCCTGCTCCTCATCTCCCGGATGTCCGTCCGGATGGAACAGGCCGGAACCAGCACACCTCCGCACGACATCAACAAGGCGGCGATCGTCTGATGCCCCGCCCCGACCTGACAGAAGGCAATCCCTTGCCTGTACGCACCCTCTACACCAACGCCACGGTCTTCACCACGGAGGGGTCCCCTGCGGACGCCTTCGCGGTGGAAGGATCCCACTTCATCCACGTAGGCGACGAAGCCGGCGCCCGGAAGGCTGCGGGCAAAGGTGCCGCCGAGGTGGACCTGGGCGGCGGCTTTGTCCTGCCCGGCTTCATCGATGCCCACACGCACCTGCTGATGATGGGCCAGGCCCTGCAGAAGATCCAGCTGCGGGACGCCGAAAACCTCGCCGACCTGCAGCAGCGGCTGAGGAACGCTGCCACAGCAAGTGATGCACCCCGAATTCTTGGCGCCGGCTGGCTCTACAGTGCCCTGGACGGCCACGCTCCCACCCGGCAGCTGCTGGATGAAGCGGTACCGGACCGGCCCGTGTACCTGGATGCCAATGACCTCCACTCCGTCTGGGTCAACAGCGCCGCGCTGGCAGAAATGGCTATCGATGACCGTACGCCCGATCCCATCGGTGGACGCATCGGCCGTGATCCCCGGACGGGCAAGGCTGACGGCATGCTCTATGAGACCGCGGCCCAGCAGATAGCCTGGCCGGCTCTCGCTGCATTCGCCACGGATGAGGACCGTGATGCCCAGCTGGAAGAGGCCTTCGCCAACTATCTCGCCGTGGGCGTGACCGGAGCCGTGGACATGGCGGTGCAGGATGACGACCTTGCCGCCTTCCGCCGTGCGATGGAACTGCGGAACGGCACCCTGCCCATCAGGGTTAAAGGGCACATGTTGGTGGCCCGCCACGAATCGGAGGCCGACAACCTGGCCCAGGTGGCAAGGACGGCCCGGCTGGCGGCGGAGCTGGACGGCGAGTGGCTGCAGATCTGCGGCATCAAGCTGGTGGTGGACGGCGTCATCGACAGCTGCACGGCGGCCATGAAGGAACCCTACACGGACGGCAGCAGCGCCGAGCCCATCTGGGACCGGCAGTCCCTGACCCCGGTAGTGGCCGCGGCCGACGCCGCCGGCCTGCAGATCGCCCTCCACGCCATCGGGGACGAGGCTTCAGACATAGCACTGGACGCGCTGGAAGAGGCGTACCGCCGCAACGGACCCCGGGAGCGCCGGCACCGCATCGAGCACCTGGAAACGGTCACGGAGGCGAACGTCTTGCGCCTGGCCGCACTCGGCGTCGTGGCATCCATGCAGCCAGTCCACGCGGACCCGGCCATCCAGGACAACTGGCGCAGCGTCCTGGGCGACCACCGCTGCGAACGGGCATTCCCCTGGACCGAGTTCACCGAAGCGGGAGCAATCCTTGCACTGAGCACGGACGCGCCAACGGCTCCGCACCAGCCGTTGCCCAACATGTACATCGCGACGACCCGCCGCTCGGCTCTGGACCCCACGCTGGAAGCGAACCTTCCGCACTACGCCCTGGAGCTTGCCGATGCGTTCTGCCACGCCACCCGCGATGCCGCCTTCTCCTGCCGGGCCGAGGACCGCCTGGGCAGGATCGCGGCCGGCTACCTGGCTGACTTCTCCGTCCTGGAGTCCAACCCCCTCCAGGCGGACGCCGCCGAACTGCTCACCAACTCCGCCCGGCTCACGGTGGTGGGCGGCAGGGTGGCGTACGACACCGGAGCCTCCACAGCTGCCCACGGCACCGCCAGCACGGTCCCCGCTTAGGCCACCCCGCCTCAATAACCAAGCACGCCAAACAGAAAGACCCAGGAATACAGATGAAACCCGTTCCCGCCCCGACCGTACCTGCCGCCCAGCCGGCGCCGGCAACGTACATGCCCGCTGAATGGGAGGCCCACCAGGGCACCTGGATGGCATTTCCGCCTCCTAACGACACGTTCGGCCCGGTGGGAAGTCCCACCCTGGACCGCGCCCGCGCGGCCTGGACCACAGTGGCCCGGACCATCGCCCGCTACGAGCCCGTCACAGTGGTGGCCGATCCCCGTGACGCCACTGCGGCGCGGGAATGGCTTGGCGGCGGCATTGCCGTGATTGAGGTCCCGCTTGACGACGCCTGGCTGCGGGACAGCGGACCCACGTTCGTGCACCGGCCGGACGGCTCGCTGGCCGCCGTCGACTGGGTCTTCAACGGCTGGGGCGCGCAGGACTGGGCGGCCTGGGGCAAGGACCAGAATGTGGCCCGGAGGGTGGCCGCGGAAGGTTCTGTTCCCGTCCGGTCCAGTGCCCTGGTTAACGAGGGTGGTGGATTCCATGTGGATGGTGCAGGAACGGTGTTGTTGACGGAGACTGTCCAACTCGACCCGGGGCGCAACCCGGGAGCCACCAAGGAGTCGGTCGAAGCCGAAATCCATGCTGCGCTGGGCACCAGCAAAGCACTCTGGCTGCCCCGTGGACTCACCCGGGACTACGACGAATTCGGCACCCGCGGGCACGTGGACATCGTGGCCGCGTTCGCTGGCCCGGGCACCATCCTGCTGCACCGCCAGGACGACCCAGCCCACCCGGACTACGAGGTCTACCGGGAGCTCCGGGCGGTCCTGTCGGGCGAGCTGGATGCCCACGGCCGCCCCCTGAGGATTATCGACGTTCCCGCCCCCACAGTGCTGAAGGATGATGAAGGGTTCGTGGACTGGTCCTACATCAACCACTACGTGGCAAACAACGTGGTGGTGCTTTGCTCCTTCGCGGATCCAAACGACGCCATCGCCGCCGGCATCCTCGAGCGCGCCTACCCGGGCCGGACGGTGGAACTGGTGGACGCCCGCGACATTTTCGCTTTCGGCGGCGGCATCCACTGCATCACCCAGCAACAGCCCGCCGCCGTAAAAGGAGACGCAGTAAAGGGAGACGCAGTACAGGAAGGTGTGTCATGAAACTCGCGGAAACCTCGAGCAAGCCGGGCACCGCGGGCGGTTTCAACGTCGTCGAAGCCGGCATAGGCCGGCTTCGTGCCGCCCTGGAAGCGGGACAGGTCACCAGCGAGCAGCTGGTGCGCCTGTACCTGGAGCGGATCGAGAAGTATGACTCATCCGGCATACGCCTGAATTCGCTTGTGGTGATGAACCCGGACGCCCTGGCCGACGCAAAAGCTTCAGACGAACGCCGGGCCCGGCGCGCCACGCTCGGGCCCCTCGACGGCATCCCGTACACGGCGAAGGACAGCTACCAGGCGCGGGGCCTCACGGTGGCCGCTGGGTCGCCCGCCTTCAAGGACCTCGTGGCCCGGAAGGACGCCTTCACCATTGAGCGGCTCCGCGCCGGAGGTGCCGTCCTGATCGGCCTGACCAACATGCCGCCGATGGCCAACGGAGGTATGCAGCGCGGCGTATACGGCCGCGCCGAGAGCCCTTACAACGCCGACTACCTCACCGCGGCCTTCGCCTCAGGATCCTCCAACGGTTCCGGCACGGCCACAGCTGCCAGCTTCGCCGCCTTCGGTCTCGCGGAGGAGACCTGGTCTTCAGGCCGGGCGCCGGCGTCGAACAACGCGTTGTGCGCCTACACGCCCTCGCGCGGGGTCATCTCGGTGCGGGGCAACTGGCCGCTGGTTCCCACCATGGACGTGGTGGTTCCCCACACCCGGACCATGGCTGACCTGCTTGAGGTCCTGGAGGTCGTGGTGGCGGACGACGCGGAAACCCGCGGCGACTTTTGGCGCGTCCAGCCCTGGGTGCCGATTCCCAGGGCATCCGACATCCGGCCAGCCTCCTACCGGGAGCTTGCGGTCGCAACTGCGGCTGCTGCCGCGGGTGTGCTGGCCGGCAAGCGGTTGGGGATCCCGCGCATGTACATTAACGCGGATCCTCGTGCGGGAACGGCACCAGAGCCCGGGATCGGCGGGCCCACGGGGCAGCGCATCCATACCCGCGAATCCATCATCGAGTTGTGGAACGCCGCGAGGAGGGACCTGGAGGCCGCCGGTGCCGAGGTCGTAGAGGTGGACTTCCCGGTAGTCTCCAACTACGAAGCCGACCGGCCCGGTGCACCCACCATCGCCACACGCGGCCTTGTCTCCCCGGACTACCTGCGCCGCGAGATCGTGGACCTTTCAGCCTGGTCGTGGAACGACTTCCTCGACGCCAACGGCGACCCGCGGCTCAACCGGCTGGCGGACGTGGACGGCGCCGCCATCTTTCCCGCGCCCGACGGTTCCCTGCCGGACCGGTATGACGGGTTCGACGACGACATCAGCGATTACCCCGCGTGGATCCGCAAGCACGGGGTCCCGTCCCTGACCGGCATCCCGCATCTTGAGGAGGGGCTCAAAGGGCTGGAGGAAACCCGGCGGATCGACCTGGAAGAGTGGATGGACGGCCTGGGACTGGACGCTGTTGTCTTCCCGGCGGTTGCGGACATCGGTCCCGCCGATGCCGACACCAACGAGGCCTCGGCTGACGTTGCCTGGCGCAACGGGGTGTGGGTGGCCAACGGGAACCTGGTCCCCCGGCACCTGGGCATCCCCACGGTCACGGTTCCGATGGGCTTGGCCGCGGACATTGGCATGCCGGTAGGCCTGACCATCGCCGGAAGGGCCTACACCGACACGGAACTGCTGCACCTGGCGGCGGCGTTCGAAGCCACTGGCAACCGTCGCGTGCCACCGCCCCGCACCACTGCGGCGGAGGCGTGAGCGGCACCTGACACAGGTCTCCAAGGCGGATACCCTGAAGGCAGTGATTTCCATTTCTTGTCTGTGACCCGCAGCTTCCGCAGTCTCCTCCCGTCTCCCCACACTGGAGCGGTGATTCAGCGTGCCCGGGAGGGGAACTCACCCACGAGTTCCCCTCCTCCCCGCGCCGCCATCCGCACTATCCTCGGGAGACCCCATGAATACCTTGCCCCCGGGCCCAACTGCGCCCGTTCAGCTGGACAGTCTGCGCCCCGACTGCTCAAGCTGCTTCGCGCTTTGCTGCACAGCATTCGGTTTTTCCCGCTCGGCCGACTTTGCCATCGACAAGCCGCCGGCCTCGCCGTGCCCCAACCTAGCGATGGACTTCTCCTGCACCATCCATGACCGGCTCCGGTCCCGCGGCTTCCGCGGCTGCACAGTCTTTGACTGCTTCGGCGCCGGCCAGGCAGTCAGCCAGGACCTGTTCCAGGGGATCAGCTGGCGCCAGAACCCGGATTCCAAACCGGCCATGTTCGCGGCTTTCAGGATCATGAAGCAGTTGCATGAAATGATCTGGCTCCTGACTGAAGCCGAGGCACGGGTGTTCAGCCCGGACACCGCCGCCGAAGTGCAGGTATTGCGGGGTGAGCTTGAATCCGCGGCGAAAAGCGGACTGCAGCACCTTTTGGACCTTGACCTGGAATCCTTGCACGGCCGCGCCGGTGAGTTGCTGCGCGAGGTAAGCACGGAGGTCCGGACGGGCTATTTCTCTGTGGACGAATGCCCGGACGAATGCCCCGGCAGCGGCAGCCTGCAGCCGGGCGCCGACCTGGCAGGCGCGAACCTGAAGAGCCGGCAGTTATGCGGCGCAGACCTTCGCGCTGCTTGCCTCATCGGGGCCGATCTTCGCGGCGCCGACCTCACCGGGGTGGATTTGCTGGGCGCGGACCTGCGCGATGCGAGGTTCGACGGCGCCAACCTCGCCGGCGCACTGTTCCTCACCCAGGCACAGGTGAACGCAGCCCGCGGGACCCCTGCCACACAGCTGCCGCGGATGCTGTCCCACCCGGACCACTGGAACAAGGAAGCAGATTCCTGACCTGGGAGCACGGCCGTTTTGGACGAGTGCCAACCGACAAATCTACAACGATAGAGAAGAGGGCACCAATGTGCCCTGCAACCGCGTGGCGCCACGGCCGCTTCTCACGCCGAGCTGCCTTGACACACGGATTGTTAGCGCTGACAGTTGAGGAAGTCATCCCCCGCCGACCGACCGGAAAGCCAACTGCATGAAGAACTGGGCAGGAAACCTCGAATACGCCTCAACGGACGTCCATCGGCCGGAGTCCGTGGCCGAGCTGGCCGAGGTGGTTGCCCGTTCACCCCGCGTGAAGGCGCTGGGATCCCGGCACTCCTTCAACAGGGTGGGCGACACCGACGGGATCCACGTTGTGCTGGACGCCCTGCCGCAGCAGGTTGACCTTGACTCCACCAAAGGCAATGTGCGCGTCAGCGGCGGAGTCAGCTATGGAGAACTGTGCCGCACGCTGGAACGATCCGGCATGGCCATCCACAACCTTGCCTCACTGCCGCACATCTCGGTGGCGGGGGCAGTGCAAACGGGCACACACGGGTCCGGCGTTGACAACCAGTCCCTGGCCGGAGCTGTGCAGGCCATCGAGCTGGTCCGGCCCTCCGGTGACCTGGTCCGACTGTCCCGCGCCGACGGCGACGAGTTCCTGGCAACCGTGGTGGGCCTGGGTGCCTTTGGCGTTGTCACCGGACTCGAACTATCCGTCCGCCCCAGCTTCCGGATGCGCCAGCGGGTCCTGGAGAACGTGCCGTGGGAACGTGCACTGGAGAACTTTACCGGCCTGGTCTCCAGCGCCTACAGCGTGAGCCTCTTTACCAACTATGCCGGCGATGCCATCAGCCAGGTCTGGCTCAAGGCACTGGATGACGAACCACCCCTGACCGATCTGTTCGGCGCAGCGGCCGCCACCCTGCCCCGGCACCCGCTGCCGGACATGTCTGCGGAGAATTGCACGCCCCAGATGGACGAGCCCGGGCTGTGGCTGGACCGGCTGCCGCATTTCCGCCACGAGTTCACGCCAAGCAAGGGCGAGGAGCTGCAAAGCGAATTCATCCTGCCGCTCGAGCACGCGCCCGCCGCCATCGAGGCGGTGCGCGGCCTCGCGGACAGGCTGGCACCCCTGCTGTTCGTCTCCGAAATCCGAACTGGGGCCGCCGATGACTTCTGGCTCAGTCCTTTCTATCGTCAGCAAAGCGCCGCCCTGCATTTCACCTGGAAGCCTATGCAGCCCGAAGTGGAGGCCATTCTTCCGGAGCTGGAGGACCTGCTGCGTCCCTTTGGCTCCCGGCCGCACTGGGGCAAGCTGTTCTCGCCATCACGCCACGACTGGGAGCGGCTTTACCCCCGGTTCGCAGGCTTCCGTACGCTGGCATCAGCGCACGATCCTGACGGCAAGTTCCGGAACGCGCTGCTGGACAGCATTATGGGCGTGCCCGCAGCCAGCTCCCGCTGATTTTCGCCGGCTGGGCACGGACTTCCGGCCAAAGGCTAGGCTGGAACAATGAAACGCCGCCTTGCCGCCCTGTCCGCCGTCCCCTTAATGCTGCTGCTCGCCGGCTGCAGTGCCGTGGAGGAGGCTGCCGGCAATGCGGCCAGCGACGCCGCGTCCAAGGTTGCCACAGCGGCCGCGGACGAAGTCAAGCGGCAGATTTGCGTCGTCATCCAGGACGGACTGGTGAGCGTCGAGGACAAGCAGGTGCTCGCCGGGCTGGTGTCCGCCGCCCGCACGGCAGGTGTCCCAACAGACATCACGACACCGTTGGGTGAGATTGCGGAGGCCGGTGACCAGGTGCCGGCAGAGTCGGTCCAGGCCCTGAAGGACGCCTGCTCGGCTTAGCCCGCCTATTCGGGGCCGGGGGTCTTCCCCGGCTCCTGCTCCGGCTCCTGCTGCGGGCCCACGTCTGGATGCGGGTCTATTCCACGCCGTCCGCCCGGTCTTGCCGCATGCGCCCTTCGTGCGGCCCGGTGGTCGGGCGCCACGAAGGGGACCACCTCCGGATGCCGGCTTGCAGGCAAGGCGCTTACGAACTTGGTCAGCTCGTCCTGCAGCACCTTCCAGCCAATGCTGGGATCGTCGGGGTAGGCATTGACTTCGGCATGGCGGGCCGCTTCCAGCGCGGCGGCGCCAGCCTCGGTAAGTTCGACTTTCAGCTGCCGGCGGTCCGTCGCCTGCCGGGTCCTGGTGATATGCCCCGTAGCTTCGAGCCGGGTAAGGATCCGGCCCAGCGTCTGGCTTTGCACGCGAATAGCGTCAGCTAACTGCTCCTGGTTTAGCGGGCCTGACGCCAGTCCCTCAAGCGCTATGACAGCAGCCCGGGTCAAGCCCAGATGAGCGAGCGCGTCATCCTGGCGCCGCTGGACCAGGCGTGCCGCCAACGTGATGAGGCGGTAGCTGTTCCGGGCATCGGGATCGAGGTTGCTCGTCATCGGCCGTGGCCTTCCTGTAGGTGGCAATCTGCGGGTGCGCCTGCGTCTCTACGCTCCTACAATAAGCATGCTTAGCATCATATTCGCAAGTAAGCTTACTATCCTCCCTCGGCAGCGATTCGAGAAATCCGGCGAAGGAGCCCGGCCCCCCTTGCGCAACAAAAGCAAAGTGTGCTTAGTATCTAGTTAGTAACCATGCTTACTAATTGCCAGCACTGCTGGTTCTTGATCGCCAGCCAACCCTTGAGGAAGAGAGCCCGATGACAGAGAACCAATGGCCCCAGACCCCCAGCACCGCAGCAACCGACCCGTTTGCCGCGCCGGCAACAGGAGCTGACGGCAGCTTCACTACTACTGCCGCGGACACCTCCAGCACCTCCAAGACCCAAGCGGCCAAGGACGAGGCTTCGAATGTTGCCGGTGAAGCAGCATCCGCCGCCCAGGGAGTGGCACAGACGGCCAAGAGTGAGGCGGCACACGTAGCGGCCGAGGCGAAGTCCAGTGCCAAGGATTTGCTCGGCCAGGCGAAGTCGGGCCTGAGCAGCCAGGCCGGCACGCAGCAGCAGAAGGCGGCCGAGGGCATCCGGACCATTTCCAGCCAGTTGCAGAGCATGGCGGACGCCCCGGACCAGCAGGGCGTGGCCAGCGACCTGATCCGCCAGGCCGCAGAGCGAACGTCGTCAATGGCTACCTGGCTTGAGAACAAGGAGCCGGGTGACCTGCTCGGCGAGGTCCAGCGGTTCGCCCGGAACCGTCCGGGAACCTTCCTGCTGCTGGCCGCCGGTGCCGGTGTCCTGGCCGGCCGCCTCACCCGCGGTCTCACCGCAGGCGCTCCGGAGACCCGAAGCTCCGGACAGGCATCACCGTCGCAGCGCTCCGTCCCCGCCCAGCCGGTAGCCCCGTTGCACCAGGAGACGGTATACGCCGCCGGCACTGACGATCTCTTCGGGGAACCCACGGTGGGCGCCGGGGCGCCGGTGTCCACCTCCACCTTGCCGTCCGGAACCGCAGACGACTCCCCGCTCCGGTTCGAGGATGACCCGTACCGGGATGAGGACGGCAGCTACCGTGGCCCGGACGGCACCTACCGGTCAACGGAAGGACGGCAGCTGTGAGTAGCCAGATTCCTGAGATGCCGCCCAGTGAGGCGCATCAGAAGGCTGATAACGCTTCGCTGGGTGAGTTGCTGGGTGATGTGACCCGGGACCTGTCCACCCTGATGCGCCAGGAACTGGAGCTGGCCAAAGCCGAAGCGAAACAGTCAGCCACCAAGGCCGGGAAGGGCGGCGGCATGCTCGCCGGCGCCGGCGTGGCCGGACACTTCGTCCTGCTCTTCCTGTCGCTGGCGCTGATGTTCGCCCTGGGCGCCCTGATGCCCCTGGGCTGGGCCGCCGTGATCGTCGCCGTGATCTGGGCCATCATCGCCGCCATCCTGGCCAGCATCGGCCGCAAGGAACTCAAACAAATCAAGGGCATGCCCCAAACCGGGGAAACACTTTCCGAAATCCCCCCAACCCTAAAACCAGGTGAGGTCAACCGATGAGCGATAACCCGGACGCAATCCGCCAAGACATAGAAGCCACCCGCGCCCGCCTGGGCACCAACGTGGACGCCGTCGCGGACAAAGTCACCCCGTCCAACATCGTCCACCGCCAAACCGACAAAGTAAAAGACGCTGTCACCGGGGTGAAGGAGAAAATCATGGGAGCAGCAGACACCGCCACCACCCGCATGCAGGACACAGTCTCCTCCGGCACCAGCCACACCGGAGACGCCCTGCACTCCACCGGCGACACCCTGCACGGCGCCAAGGACAACGTCGCCGCCAGGCTCTCCGACGCCGGGACCGCGATCTCCCACGCACCGGACCAGGTCAAGGCCCAGGCCCAGGGCAACCCGCTGGCCGCCGGGCTCATCGCCTTCGGCGCCGGCATGCTCCTCTCCGCCCTGATCCCGGCCAGCCAGAAAGAACGCGAAGCCGCGGACCAGCTCAAAACCGCAGCCCAGCCCCTGGCCACCCAGGTCACCGACGCCGCCAAAGACATGGTCCAGGACCTCAAGGAACCCGCCCAGGAAGCCATGGAAAACGTCAAAGCCACCGCAACCGACGCAGCCCAAAACATCAAAACCGAAGGCCAACACGCCGCCACCGACGTCAAAGACCGCGCCACCGACGCCAAAACCAACGTCCAAAACACCTAGGACAGTTCGCCGAGGGCCGCTCTTCCACCTGGGAAGGGCGGCCCTGCGGTTCTCCGTCGACACCGATCCAAGGAACCGAATCCATGAAGAAGTTGCTTTTCGCCCTGCTTCCCACAATCATCAGCCGCGTCCTGCGGGCTCGGAAGGCCCGGCAAAGCCGCCCGGGCCGGGTTCCCCCTCGGAACCGTTACTGAGCCCGCGCGTCCCGGGGTTGACCCTGGCCTAGCGCTTGCCTTTCTTGCGGGAGCCCTTGCCGCGGCCTTTGTCCGGGTTGGGGGCGTACCGCTGGGCCACCTTGGGCGCCTTTTTGGTTCCGCTGCCGCGGCGGTCCGGCTTGGGGTCCTTTTTCACCTTCACCGGCTGGGCGGAGGGCTGCCGGGAGCTTTGGGCCGTGCGTCCCCGGACAATTCCGATGAACTCCTCAAGGACGTCATCAGTGGCGTCCGCTGGCCAGACCAAGGCAATTTCAGTTCCGGCGGCGCCCGTGAGCCGCCGCGCCACGGTGTCCTTGACGTTGAAGTGGCGGGCTACTGACATTGGCAGGACGGCCAGGCCGGCCCCGGCGGCAACCACCTGAAGCGCTGCTTCAGGTCCGCCCAGGCCGGCAACGTCAAGGAACTGCTCCTGCTCCAGGTCTGCGAGTGCCACTTCCTCGAACACGGAAATCTCGTGGCCCTTGGGCGCCACCACTACCGGCTGCTCCTCGTAGAGCGAAATCACGCTCAGGCCGTCGCGCTCGACGGGGAGCCGGACAAAGGCCATGTCCGCCCTGCCCCCGCGGACCACCTCGACATGCGCGCCGCCGTCGTGCATGAACGCGTTCAAGGGAATGTCCGGCATCCGTTCTTCCCACCGCCGGATCCATTTTCCGGGAGTCACCCCCGCCACGTAGGCGATGCGGAGGGTCCGCGGCGCTGCCTGCTCCCCCGAAGCGTCGGGCGCGGCGGAAGCGTCAAGCGGGGTGGTGTTGTCGGTGGGCACGTCTTCACAGTACCGTCCGCCCGGATACCCTTGAAGCATGACCTCTGCAAACTCCCAGTCCATGAAGCCGGCCACCGTTGCCAAGAAACTTGGCATCTACCTGCCCGCAACACCGCAGGAGTTCCAGGAATCAACCATTACCCGGGCGGAATTCGCCGAGCTCCAGGCCAACCCGCCGGAATGGCTCGCAGAGCTCCGCCGGAACGGCCCGCACCCCCGCCCCGTAGTGGCGCAGAAGCTGAACATTTCCATCAGCGGCCTGGCGCGTGGCGGCGTTGAAGAAGCGCTGACGACGGCGGAAATCACCGCACTGCTGCAGGCTCCCCCGCAGTGGCTGGTCACCGAGCGCGCGACGCATGCTGCAGTTCGGGCCGAAGCCCAGCGGGTGAAGGAAGATACGGCGAAGAAGGCTGAAAAGAAGGCCCGGGCCCAGGCCAACTAGGCAACGCCGACGCCTTCTCTCCCAGGCGTCAGTCCTGGTGCAGCTGGACGAAGTTGCCGCATCCGTCGTCGAACACGGCGCTGATCCCGGATGGATCCTCGGCCGGTTCGCCCCGGAACACCACCCCGGCGTTGATCAGCCGGTCATACTCCGCACGGACGTCCGGTACGCCGAAGACGATAGCGGGGAGTCCGGCGTCATGCAGGGCATTCATGTAGTTGGCGCCGATCGGGTTGTCGCTGGGCTCCAGGAGCAGGCCCACCGAACCGGCATCCGCGCCGGGGTCCTTGATAATGAACAGGTTGTACTCCGGCATGGCCATCAGGGTCTCGAAGCCGAGGGTGCCTGTGTAGAAGGCGTGGGCGGTGGCGGGGTCCTTGACATGGATGCTGCACATTTTGAGTCTCATGATGCAAAGATACGCGGCCAGCAGCTCGCCCCGGACCTGGGTGCAGGACTGCGTGGGCTTGTGCGGCGGAGCGCAGGCAGACCATTGACCCTGGTTCCCGAACACGGTGCAATTAAGTGACCAGCCCGGGATTCCGTGGCCCGGGCGCTTCAAAGGGGTCAGGTGTCAGCCATGGGGGAATCCTTGTTTGAGGGACTGGTCCAGGGGGTCTGGGCGCTGTTGCTTTCAGGGCCCGTGCTGGTGGCCAGCGTCGCGGCGACCGTCTTCGTGGTCCGGCGCCGCGCCCTTGCCGGCGGGGACGCGCAGGCGGAACGTTCAGACCAGTTGTTCTGGGATCTGTTCCTGGGCGCCTGCGTCGCTGTCCCTGTACTCCTGATCCCCACGCTGATCTCCCCTTGGACCGGCCTGTTCCTGGGCGGCGCCGGGGTGGCGGCGGGTGTGGCCGCCTACCGGGCAACCCCCCGCTTCCTCACCCGCCGCGCTGAGCGGCGGAACAGCCGGGAACAGGAGTCCGCAAACCTCGCGGCCCGGGCCCGGCACGACGAACTTCTCGCCCGGTGGCGGCGCTATGAGCTGGATCCGGCCTGCAGCATCGACTATCCAGCCCTGACGGACGTGCGCCTGCCGGAGACGTCGGCTTTCATCAAGGCGATGCGGACGGCGGACCAGCTGCGCCTTCGTTCCCACCAGGGCTATCCCGACGCCGTCACGCGCCTGGCTGCCTCACTCGCCGCAGCCGAACGGGCAGCGGGCTATCCCGTCGAACAGGCGTAGGACCGGACGTTAAGCGGTGTGTCGCCGGCGGTGGAAGGGTCCACCGTACCGGCGATAGCATCCGAAGATGAAGCCAGAGGAATTGCCGGAACGCGACCAGTTCGGCCGGCTGCTCGAGGACCGCGGGGTGTGGCGCCAGGCCACCACCCTTGAGGCTGCCGGTGAGCTCACCGCGCGCTGGCTCGAGGGCGGCAGCTCGTACCAGCCCGGACACTTTGCCGCCGGCTTTGACGAGGAGACCCGCCCCATCGCCGCAGTCCTGGCCGAGCTGAACCGGAACGGGCTGTTCACCAAGGAATCCCAGCCCGGCCTTCAGTCGGAGTCCGCGGCACAGCGGGAGTACGTCACGGGCTTTTGCAGCGCTGCCGTTGCCGGGGACCTGCTGGGGCTCTCCACCCGGACCGAGCTGGTCACCGTGGCCCACGCCCCGGGCGAGGCCAGCAACGCGGCCATCCCGGTCACGCTCGCCGGAACCGAGGTCACCACGGTGCTGGGCTCCAGCGAGAACCCGGTGGATGACGACCAGATCCGGGACTGGGCGAACGAGACCAACGACTCCCTGGCGCTGCTGCTTGCCGACTCCTGGTACGTGGAAGTCCTGGATCCGGTGTGGGGGCGGAACGGACTGCTGCTTCCCGCCGTGCTCGGGGCCCTGACCGGGCGGGGTTAGCCGGGTTCGGGGTTATCCGACCGGGACGGCCACCTTCGCAACTTCGGCGATGCGGGCCGCGGTCTGGCGGCCCATCCGAATGGCGCCGTCCACGTGCTGGTAGCCTTCGGCGGCGAGGTCGGAGGATGACCAGTAGATGGGACCGACGGGTGCGTGCTGGTCCTTGCCGTACCGGTGGAGGCCACCGAGGTCATAGCTGGAGGCGTAGGCGCCGCGGGTCCATTCCTCCGAACCCCAGTCGGACTCGTAGTAGACCTCGGGCTCGAGGGCTTCGGCGCCGAGGAACCCGGCGATGGATGCCAGGATCGCGGCCTTGCGTTCCTCGGCACTGAGCTCGAAGACGGCGTCGGCCTTTTCATCCGAGACGAAGCCCACCAGGGTGCCCCTGGTGTCGCCGTGGTTGGTGTTGTCGTAGACCTCCTGGACCAGGGACCCGGCGCCGAAGCAGGTGCCGGACAGTCCGGAGTTCCGCCAGAATGGCCGGCTGTAGACAGCGTGAACCTTGATGACCAGGCCCAGGGACTGGTGCTGGTGCATCTGGTGTTGCCGGCGGGGCAGCGGCGGGTTGAAGGAGACACGGGAGTACAGGTTGGGCGGGACGGCCATGATCACGAAGCGGGCGTTGACAGTGGCCTGGTCCGACACGGCGGTGACGCGGTGTCCGCCGTCGGTGTCCGCTTCCCAGGTGATGGTGCGCACCGGGGAGTTGAGGACGACGTCGTCGCCCAGCTCCTGCGCGAGCAGCAGCGAAACCTGCTGCATGCCGCCCACCACCCGCTTGTCCAGGATGAAGTCCTCATCGGTGAGGTGGGTGAAAGACCCGGCTGATGCCGCCATCAGCACTGCCTGCAGTGCCGAGAACGCATGGGCCGGCTTGGTGAGCATGCCGCCGGCGATGAACAGGCCGATGTTGTTGCAGGCCTCCTCGCTGGCAGAGTGCTGCCGCAACCAGTGGTGGAAGGAGATGGTGTCCAATTCACGTGCTTTCGGATGTGCCCACGGTTCGGTGGCGCCGATCTCGGCGGCCAGCCCGTCCAGCAGCCCGATCAGTTTGTCCATCTCGGCTTCAATGTCCGGATGCACGGGGAATGAGTCCCCCGTGTAGCGGACCGGCACACCGTCCGCGCCAATGTACATTGAGTCGCCTTCGCGGTACCGGGGGTAGGTCTGCAGGCCCAGTTCGTCCAGCAGTTCCAGGAGCACGGTCTGGTCCGGGGAAACCCACTGCCCGCCGATTTCCAGCATGGCGCCGTCCACGGTGTCGGTCCAGGTACGGCCGCCGACGCGGTCGCGGGCCTCGAGCACCGCGACGGTGAGTCCGGCCTTCTTCAGTTCACGGGCTGCGGTGAGTCCGGACGGACCGGCTCCCACGACTACGACGTCGCGGTTCAGGTTCAGCATGATGTCCTCTCTAAGGTCCGTCAGGTGACGGGAACCACTAAATGAATGTCGTTCATTTATTAGAACTATAGCTGTTTGTGTCCGCGACCGGAAGTGCCCGGTGGAATAATGCTGGGGACCACCTAAGAAAGGGCAGGAATGCCGGCAGTACCAGCCGAACAGGGACGAACCGCGGAGATCGCCGCGGACACACGGCGACGTCGGGCGGGCAGGCCGTCGTCGGCAGTACTGGACAAGGCGGGAATTACGACGGCGGCACTGGAGTTGATCAGCCGGAAGGGCTACGACGGGCTCACCATGGCGGCACTGGCCAAACTGCTGGACGTGGCGCCGTCGGCCCTGTACAACCACGTGGCGGCAAAGCGGGACGTCCTGCTGCTGGTGGAGGACCACCTGACGTCGCTGGTGGATGTCTCGGCCTTCGGGGCGAAGTCCTGGGAGGACGCCGTGCGCATCTGGGCGTGGAGCTACCGGGACGTCTTTGCGGAGCACACCCCGCTGATTCCGGTCATCGCCGTACTGCCGGTGACGGACGCCCCGCAGACCCTGTCGATGTACGAGACAGTGAGCAAGGGATTCCTCGACGCCGGCTTCCCGGAGGAGCGGATTGTTTCCGCGATCGTGGCCCTGGAGTCCTTTATCTTCGGGTCCGCGTACGACGTTACCGCGCCGGGGGACATCTTTGAGCCCGGATCCATGGCGGACGCGAATCCGCATTTCACGGCGGCAGTGCGGAGTTCCGCTGGGCAGGGCGGCCTGGCCGGGCAGGAGCGCGGGAAGCCTGCCGATACCGCGTTCAGCCTGGGCCTGGAGGCCCTGATTGCCGGGTTGGGAGCCCTCCGGAGGGCCGCCGGCTGAACTGCCCTTCTGCACGAGGAAAGCGGGGACCGGCACATGGCGTGCCGGTCCCCGCTTTGTATCTTTCGGCGCCCTGCCTACTGCTTTACAAGCTCGTTGCCGTAGCCGGCATCGCACCGGCCGTCGTGGATGACGCCTGCACCCGCAGCCACCGCGTAGTTGCCGGAAGGGTTGAAAACGGCGGTCTGCACACCGGTCACCTTGGAGGCGCAGCTGTCGGCGCCGTCTGCACTGGTGCTCTGGCCTCCGATCCACATGTCGATCCAGATGGTGGAGTTGGTGCCGTGAACGTTGGTGCCCTGATGGCACCCGCCGTCCTGGGGACGGCCGCCGTCACCGCAGGTGTCCTCGACGATGAAGTAGCGGCGGACGTTCGGAAGGTAGATCCTGGTACCCGCCGGGAAATCGAGGACGTCCTGGCCGGTGGCGAGGGAGTGCCCAACAGCGATCGTGATGGGATCCTCGTACGTGCCGGTGCCCCCGGCAGTCTTGTGCAGTACAGGGTGGCTGATCGCGGCAGAGCCGGCCGGCGTGTTGTCATACCAGGTGTACGCCGTCGTGTAGGCGGTGGTGACGATTCGCTCCGGGGACGACGCCGGCTGGACGGGCGCAGGTGCCGGTGCTTTTGCGGGTGTTGCGGGTGCCGGGGCAGGAGGAACAAGGGCGTTTCCGCCTCCAGTCACGGCAAGGGCAGCGTCCGTCTTCGCCTTTGCTGCTGCCTTTGCCCTCTCGGCAGCAGCGGCTTCCTCCGCCTTCTTCGCGGCTTCCGCTTCCGCTTCTGCTGTGGCGGCAGCGTCTGCCTTGGCCTTCCCGGCAGCTGCTTCCTCTGCCTTCTTCGCGGCGGCCACCTTGGCTTTTTCCGCCGCGGCCAGCTGGCTGGCGCCAACCTCGGCGGCGGACCTGTCGCTGGCGCCGGAGCCAACTGCCGCGCCGGTCTCCGCGGAGCCGGACGTGTCCGTCGGTGAATGTGGATCGGCTGCGCTGCACGCCGAGGTGGCGAGCAGCGCCAAGAGCATGCCAGTAGCCAGCAGATTAGTTCTGCGCATGGAAAACAAAGCCTCTTCATGGGAGTGCGGAAGGGACAGGCCCCTAAGGAGTTCCCGCCCGGAAAGGGTCACGGCCTGGGAAGCGCACGGCGCTCCGCCTGGAGCCCTACCACACCCGGAAACATTCACGATGTTCCGCCGGGCGTGTGTGCCGGCCGGTGACCTAAACGTTACATTGCGCCTCGGTCACTGGCCAATCGATGACAAGTGAATCGGGCGTCGCAACTTGTACTATAAGTAATGGACTTGTACTATAAGAGGGCGGGCGATGGAGCCCCGGAACCCCCTAAGGAGAACCCATGACCACCGTCGACTTGATCCGGCATGTCAAGCTGTCCACCGCCCGCCTCCCGCTTTCCGTGGCCATCAGCGACGCGAAGGTGTTCACGGGCCGCCAGAAGCCCATGACCGAGGTGGTCTTCCTCTTCGCCGAGATCTCCACGGAACAGGGCCACACCGGCCTCGGCTTCAGCTACTCCAAGCGCGCCGGCGGTCCCGCCCAGTACGCGCACGCCAAGGAAGTAGCCGAGGGCATCATCGGCGAGGACCCCAACGACATCGGCAAGCTCTACACCAAACTCCTCTGGGCCGGCGCGTCGGTTGGCAGGTCCGGCGTCGCCACCCAGGCCCTCGCCGCCATCGACATCGCCCTCTACGACCTCAAGGCCAAGCGTGCGGGGCTCCCCCTTGCCAAGCTCCTGGGTTCCTACCGCGACTCCGTCCGGGCCTACAACACCTCCGGTGGCTTCCTGAACGCCACGCTCGACGAGGTGAAAGCCCGTGCCACGCAGTCAATTGAGGAGGGCATCGGCGGTGTCAAGATCAAGGTAGGCCTGCCGGACACGGCAGAGGACCTGCGCCGTGTTGCCGGCCTCCGCGATCACATCGGCTGGGACGTGCCCCTGATGGTGGACGCCAACCAGCAGTGGGACCGCGCCACCGCATTGCGCATGGGCCGGCAGCTTGAGGAATTCAACCTCATCTGGATCGAGGAACCCCTGGACGCCTACGATTTCGAGGGCCACGCGCACCTCGCCCAGGTGCTGGACACCCCCATTGCCACGGGCGAAATGCTCGCTTCCGTTGCCGAGCACAAGGGCCTGATCGCAGCGAATGGCTGCGATATCATCCAGCCGGACGCCCCGAGGGTCGGCGGCATCACGCAGTTCCTGCGCCTCGCCGCCCTAGCCGATGAACGCGGACTGGGCCTGGCACCGCACTTCGCCATGGAGATCCACCTCCACCTGGCAGCGGCCTACCCGCGGGAGCCCTGGGTGGAACACTTCGACTGGCTGGACCCGCTATTCAACGAGCGCCTTGAAACCAAGGACGGCCGGATGATCGTTCCGGACCGCCCGGGCCTCGGCGTCAGCCTCAGCGACCAGGCCCGCGCCTGGACCACCGAGTCCGTGGAGTTCGGCGCGTAACCTTGATGCCATGAGCCGGAACCTCACCGCGGACCTTGCCGCCGACCTTCGAAACCGCATCGTGGACGGCGTCATCCAGCCCGGTGAGAAGCTTCCCAGCGAAAACGCGCTGATCAGCGATTTCGGTGTCAGCCGCACGGTAGTGCGCGCCGCCCTCACCCGGCTGCAGGCCGAAGGGCTGGTGGAAACCGAACGTGGCCGCGGCAGTTTCGCGCTCACACCGCCCATGGACGGGCCCTTGGCAGCGCCGGGAGCCCGTTCGGTGGCCACCACCGAGGACCGACTGCACCTGCTGGCTTTCCGTATGGGCGTGGAAACCGAGGCCGCAGCGCTGGCGGCTCGGAACCACACGGAAAGGCAGTTGCGTGCCGTTAAATCGGCGCTTGAGGACTTCACTGCCAGCGCTGACCATCCCGCCCACGCCATGAAGTCCGACTTCGAATTCCACAAGGCGGTGGCGGTGGCCTCCGGCAACCCGTACTACTCCGACTGCCTCGCCGCTTTGGGGCAGACCATGATCGCCATGCCGCGCACCCGCCTGATGACCGGCGTCGAGCATTATGCCCGCGACCACTTTGACCAAGTGGTGCAGGAGCACCGTTCCATCGCGGAGGCGATCGCAGACGGTGACGAGACGGCGGCGGCGGCCGCCATGCGCAGCCACCTGGCCAACTCCCGACGCCGGTTCAGGGCTTCCGCGCGGCCAGCCAGCTAAGTTTTCCCCTTGTTATGGCCAATTCCCCTCCGCCTTTCGGGGGGAATTGGCCATCCCAGGGGGAAACGTGGCAAGCGGCGGGCCAGGGGAACGCAAAAGAGCCCCGATCCTAAGACCGGGGCTCTATCATTTGCGTGCGCGAGGGGGGATTTGAACCCCCACGCCCTTTCGGACACTGGCACCTGAAGCCAGCGCGTCTGCCGTTCCGCCACTCGCGCGCAACTTCTTTCACCGGGCCGCATCCGGTTTCCCGGATCCGCAGCCTTGTAAAAGCAGCGAGATCAAGCATAACGGACAGATGCCGCAAAACACCAATTGGCCTCCGACGGCCGGTAGGACACCCCGTGCGGCGAGGCAGGAATCCAGGTCCTGACACCGCCGGAACCCACGCCACGCATGGTTCCGTTACCCCCGGGAACTGAACTTTTCCGGAGGGCGGGCCGTTGTGGATTAAGGTCATTCACAGGGCAGCCCAGTAGTATCGGATGTAGAGGCGGCTGCGCCATGCAGGCGCACTGTTGGCTTGTGAACCACACGCGCAGTGAAGTTCCGGAACGAAAACTGCCCCGCATCCGGGGAGAAAGGAGAAGAACCATGGGCCTGCTGGACAAAGTTGAACGCGGCATTGAAAAGGCTGTCCGGGGCGTCTTCTCCACCGGATCCAAAGCCCAGGTTGAACCTGTGGAAATAGCCAGCAGGCTGCGCCGCGAAGTTGACCACAAATCCCTCACGGTAACCGCCGGGCGCACCCTGGCGCCGAACGTCTTTGACGTGCAGCTCAGCGACGACGACTTCCGCCGCGCCCAGGAATGGGGCACCCCGCTGGCTGAGGAACTCTGCGACGTGGTCATCAACCACGTCCGCAGCCAGGGCTACACCCTGCAGGGTTCGGTGCGCATCTCCTTCCGCCGCGACGCAGAACTGCGGGCCGGCGACTTCGAAATTGTCTCCTCGTCGGAAAAATCCTCCGGCGCACCCGCCAATCCACCTGCCCGGCCCAACGTTCCGGCAGCACCCAGCCGCCAGCCGGTCCGGCTCCAGCCCGTGCTGGACATCGACGGCCAGCGCTACTCCCTCAACGCCCCGTCCATCGTGCTTGGCAGGTCTTCGGAAGCCGACATCCACGTCGAGGACACGGGTGTTTCCCGCCGCCACCTGGAAATCCGCACCGCGAACGGCGTCTCCAGTGCTGTGGACATGGGTTCCACCAACGGAAGCTACGTCAACGGCCAAAAGGTCTCCGGAAGCACCGAACTTACTGACGGCTCCACCATCACGATGGGACGGACAAAGATCATCTTCCGCCTGCTTCCAGCCAGCCCGGGTGGCCGCGCATGAGCGACCTGACCATCACCGCGCTGCGGTTCGGCTTCCTGCTGCTCCTGTGGGTTCTCATCTTCAGCATCGTCTCCGCCATGCGGCGCGACCTCATGGTGGGGCGAAAAGCGGCATCGGGGGCACCCACCGCGCGGCAGGTCCGCAAGAATCCGGACCTGGCGGAAACCCCGCCGGCGCCCGCCAGGCAGCAGGCCAGGCAACTGGTGGTGGTCGAGGGCCCGCTGAAGGGGACCTCGCTGCCGCTTGCCGCCAGCCCCATCCTGTTAGGACGCGCCCAGGAGGCAACACTCGTGCTTGAGGATGACTATGCCTCTGGCCGCCACGCCAGGCTGTTCCCCCAGGGCAGCCGCTGGTTCATTGAGGATCTGGGCTCCACCAACGGAACTTACCTTGCGGACCAGCAACTGACCCGTGCCCTCCCCGTTGAGCCAGGCGTACCTGTGAGAATCGGCAAGACGGTCATCGAATTGAGGCCATAGCCGTGGCCGTCCCTAAGAACACCGCAGACGGGCAACAGCCCGCGGAGCGGCCCCTCATCATGCGCTACGCAGCGCGCTCCGATGTCGGCCGGATCCGGTCGAAAAACGATGACTCGGCGTACGCGGGACGCCACCTGGCCGTGGTTGCCGACGGCATGGGCGGCCACGCCGGCGGAGACGTCGCCTCTGCCGCGACCGTCCTGGACATGATCCACCTGGACCGGGCGGACTACGACGGCGACGCCGGCACCATCCTCGCCGATGAAATACAAACTGCCAATTCCCTGCTCTCCGAGCTCGTGCACATCAACCCCAGGTTGGCCGGGATGGGGACCACGGTTACGGCGCTGCTGCTGGCCGAGGGCAGGCTCCACTTCGCCCACATTGGGGACTCCCGCGCCTACCGGCTGCGCGACGGCGAATTCGAACAGGTCAGCGTGGACCACACATTCGTCCAACGGCTGATCGACGAAGGCAGGCTCAAGCCCGAAGAAGCGGAAAGCCACCCCCACAAGAACGTACTCATGCGCGTCCTTGGCGACGTTGACGCGAGCCCCGAACTGGACCTCGACACCCTGGACGTGAAGCCGGGCGACCGCTGGCTGCTCTGCTCCGACGGCCTCAATTACGTCGCCGGGCACGCGGTCGAGCGCACAGTCAAGGAAACGAAGGACCTCCGCGAGTGCGTTGAAACCCTCGTGGAACTGACCCTCGAAGCGGGCTCCCCGGACAACGTCACGGTTGTCATGGTGGAGATCGTTGAAGAAACGCCCGACGACGTCAGCACGGCCGCCGTCGAAATTATCCCTCCCGTTGTGGGCACCAAGCCCGCTGCCGCGGCAGGCACCCCGGGCGCATCTGCCGGCGAAAGGCCTAAACCGGAGGAGTCGGGGGCCACCCCTGCAGGCTCCGCTGCACCGGCTGCCGATGATTCCGGGCAGGGTGCTCCTGGCAAGGGCGACCGCTCGGAAGAGTCCGCCCCCGATCAATCCGGGTCCAGCGTGGCCGAGCCTGCTTCCACTGATCCCCATCTGGGCGAGCACCTGACGGCAGAAGTGCTCCGGGAAGAACTTTCCACCAGGCCGCATGAACTCGTGGGCGCCGCCGCGGCAGCCGCCGAGTCAGGTTCCATCCCCACCATCGCCGGACGAACTGTGGCACGCCGGGCTGCCACCCTCCTCACCCACAAGGCAGAACCGCCCTCCGGCGACGAGGACGAAACCCTTGTGCCGCTGAAGCCCCGGCGGTGGGTCACCTGGTCTATCGCCGCCGCCGTCCTGGTCGTCCTGACCGTCGGGTTGTGGGTGGGTTATGCCTGGACGCAGACCCGCTACTACATTGGTGAATTCGATTCCCACGTCGCCATCTTCAACGGGGTTTCCCAGCGGCTGGGACCCATCCAACTGTCCAGCCTCGAAACGGTCACGGAAATCCGGATGGACTCGCTGCCGCCCTTCTCCCAGCAGCGGGTCCGCCAGACGGTACCTGCGAATGACCTCTATGACGCGCAACGGATCGTGAAGAACCTCGAACTGACGGGAACCACATCGCCCGAGGAGGAGTGCCCCTCCCCTTCAGCTACAGCCGCACCCTCGACGCCCGCCACGCCCTCACCGCCTGCCTCGGCGCCTGAATCGGCCGCGCCGGTGCCGACAGAGTCTGCCGCGCCCGTTCCGGCCAGCCCGTCCCCCTCACCGTCTCCCACTGTTACCTGCGAGGTGGGCCAATGAGCCAGCTCAGCACGACTCCCAAACCACGCCGCAACGTTGAGCTCGCGCTGCTCCTGCTTGCCCTGGCAGTGGGCATCGGGGCGAACATGCTGGTGGGCGTTGACCAGGACAAGGCCTTCGATTCCGATTTCTGGTTCCAGTCCAGCCTCCTGGCGGTGGCCGCGCTGGTATTCCACGGTGTCCTTCGCTTCCGCGCCAAATATGCAGATCCCGTAATACTTCCCCTGGTGGTGGCGCTGAACGGGATCGGCCTGGCCATGATCCACCGCCTTGACGCACCGGGTGACGACACCGGGAACAATCAGCTGCGCTGGACCCTGATCGCAATGGCTGTCGCAATCGCCGTGATCTGGTTCCTCAAGGACCACCGGATCCTTCGCAGGTTTACCTTCATCTCACTTGCTGCCAGTGCCCTCCTCCTCATCCTGCCGCTGGTTCCGGGCATCAGCGCCGGCGAGATCCTCGGCGCCCGGGTGTGGATCCGCCTCGGCCCCATGACGTTCCAGCCGGGCGAAGTCGCCAAGATCACCCTGGCCATATTCTTCGCCGGGTATTTGTCCTCCAACCGCGACCTCATCCTGCTTGCAGGCCGGAAAGTCGGTCCCCTTCAGTTCCCCCGCTTCAAGGACATGGGACCCATGATCACCGCCTGGCTGGTGAGCATCGGCGTGCTCATCTTCCAGCGTGACCTCGGTTCCTCCATCCTGTTCTTCGGCCTGTTCATCGTGATGATCTACGTGGCCACCAGCCGAATCAGCTGGGTGGTCATCGGCCTTGCGCTCATCGCAGGCGGCGGCTTCGTGGCAGCCCAGGTCTTCTCCCACGTGCAGCTTCGGATCGACGGCTGGCTCAACGCGTTCACGCCCGAGGTTTACGAACGGTTCCCCGGCGGCAGCCGGCAGATCATCCAGGGACTCTTTGGCATGGCTAACGGCGGGCTGGTGGGTACGGGACTTGGCCAGGGGCGGCCAGACCTCGTTCCGTTCGCCAACAGTGACATGATCATTGCCTCGCTGGGCGAGGAGCTGGGGCTGATCGGCCTGTTCGCCGTCGTCCTGATGTACCTCCTGCTGTTCACGCGCGGTTTCCGCGCTGCACTGGGCACCCGGGACGCTTTCGGAAAGCTCCTGGCCTGCGGCCTGTCCTTCGCGGTGGCGCTCCAGTGCTTCGTGGTGATCGGCGGAGTGACGCGGCTGATTCCCCTGACGGGCCTGACCACGCCGTTCCTTGCGGCGGGCGGGTCGTCCCTGCTGGCCAACTGGATCATTGTTGGCCTGCTCCTGATGATTTCGCACACGGCCCGCGGCCCCGTGGACACAACACCGTTGCCGCCGGCCAAGGGAACAGAAGCAACAGGCATTGATATTCCAACCGAGGCGGTGAAGCACCCGTGAACCAGGCAATACGACACTCGTGGGTGGCGGCCATCGCCATGTTCGCCCTCATCTTCGGTGCCATCAGCTATGTCCAGGTGATAGGGGCCGACGAGCTCAAGGCAAACCCCTGGAACCAGCGCGCTGTCCTGCAGAGCTTCTGCAATGACCGCGGTGCCATCATCGTTGGCGGGTCTCCCGTGGCAGAGTCCGTGGAAACCGGTTCGGAGACCTGCGCCTTCCAGCGCACCTATCCGCAACCGGAATTGTACGCCGGGATCACGGGCTATTTCTCGCAAAATTTCGGCGCCACCGGCCTGGAACAGTCGATGGGGGGCGAGCTGGCCGGCAACTCGGACCAGCTGTTCCTGGACCGGGTTGGACAGCTGTTCCTCGGCAACCAGCCCAAGGGCGCATCGGTGGAACTCACCATCGACCCCGAACTCCAGCAACTGGCCTACAGCCTGATCCCGGACGGGCAACGCGGATCGATTGTGGTCACCAACCCCAAGACCGGTGCCATCCTGGCCATGGTGTCCAAGCCTTCCTATAACCCGAACCTTGTAGCCACCCAGGACCTCGCGGCAGCTGATGCCAGCATGAATGAACTGGTCAAGGTGCCGGGAATCAACCTCAACCAGAACGTCAGCGGGCCTACCGGAGAGCAGTTGGCACCCGGTTCCGTGTTCAAGCTGGTGGATACCGCCGCGGCCCTTGCATCCGGGAAGTACAACAAGGACAGCGAACTTCCGAACCCGGCCGAAATGCCGTTCGAGGGCATCCAGTACCGGCTTCCCAACTACGCGGGCGGCAACTGCTACACCCGGGACACTGCCGGCTTCGCCTTCGCACTGCAGCAGTCCTGCAATACCCCGTTCGCCAGCATCGCCCTGGACCTTGGCCGGGACGCCATCGCAGAACAGGCGAAAAAATTCGGGTTCGGTGAAGAAGTGGGCGACCAGCTGAAGCTCGGCCACGCCGTCGGGAACACCTTCCCGGATGACCTGGACGCGCCGGGCCTGGCACAGTCCGCCATCGGCCAGAAGGACGTACGCGCCACGCCGCTGCAGATAGCCATGATGACGGCCGCCATAGCAAACGATGGCGCACAGATGCAGCCCAACCTCATCAAGACCCTGCGATCCCCGGATCTCCGCGTCATCGACGAACCACAGCCGAAGCAGCTGCGCACCTCCACCACTCCGGAGATCGCCAACCAGATCACCGAGTGGATGGTCAGCGCAGTCAGCCAGGGCATCGCGAACCGCGCAGCCGTACCGGGCGTCCAGGTAGCAGGCAAGACCGGAACGGCGGAGCTCGGCAACGGAACCAACAACTCGTGGTTCACCGGGTTTGCCCCCGCAAACAACCCGCAGGTGGGTGTCACCATCGTCATGGAGGGCGTAGACATCACTACCGGCGCACAGCTGACCAGTCCGAACGCGAAGAGAATTTTTGAGGCGGTGTTGAATAAGTGAGGCCTACAACCGGAATCACCCTCGGCGGCAGATTCCAGCTGACCACGCGGATCGCGATCGGCGGCATGGGGGAAGTCTGGAAGGCGAAAGACCTCGTCCTGGGCCGCATCGTCGCAATCAAGGTGCTCAAGGAGGAATACACGGGTGATCCCGGCTTCCTGCAGCGCTTCCGTGCGGAGGCCCGCCACACGGCACTCCTGAACCATGTGGGCATCGCCAATGTCTTCGACTACGGCGAGGAGGAGGGCTCTGCCTACCTGGTCATGGAACTCGTTCCCGGGCAGCCGCTGAGCAGCATCATCGAGCACGAGCAGGTGCTGTCCCCGGACCGTACACTGTCCATCATCTCGCAGACCGCCCGCGCCCTTGCCGTAGCCCATGCGCAGGGCCTGGTGCACCGCGACGTCAAACCGGGAAACCTCCTGATCACCCCTGACGGTCGCGTCAAGGTCACGGACTTCGGCATTGCCCGCCTCGCAGACCAGGTTCCGCTCACGCAGACAGGCCAGGTCATGGGCACCGCCCAGTACCTGGCGCCCGAGCAGGCCACCGGCCAGACTGCCACCGGTTCGTCCGATATCTACTCCCTGGGCGTGATCGGATACGAGTGCCTTAGCGGACACCGGCCCTTCTCCGGGGAGTCCCAGATTGCCATCGCCCTGGCCCAGGTCAACGATGCTCCGCCGCCGCTCCCGGAGAGCCTCCCAGCACCCGTCCGCGCGCTGCTGATGTCCATGCTGGCCAAAGATCCGAAGGACCGGCCGGCCAACGCCATCAAGCTGGCGGAAGCGGCTGAGGCCATCCGCAACGGTGACATCAACGCAGCGCGCGCTGCGGTGCCCGGCATGCTTCTTTTCGATGCATCAACGGGACCCATTACGGCCCCCGTTGATACCGCCACCGCTCCCACGGGCGTCATCGGCGCCTCGCGTGATTCCTCGCCGACGCCCACGTCAGCCCTGCCGGTGCTTGGAGCCGGAGCGGCAGGTGCAGCCGCGGGGGTAGCTGCCGGCGCTGCCGGCGCATCGGCCGGCGAACCGGACGGCCCCCAAGGCCCGCTGGCACGCGCCAACGCGCTGGCCGCCGAGCGCAATTGGGTTCCGGAAGAAACCACGTACGACGACGAGCCCGCCGATGAGCCGGAGCGCAAACGCCGCAGCCCCTGGACGTGGCCGTTGATCGCCCTGATCCTGCTGGTGCTGTTCGCCCTGGTGGGATTCTTCCTGAACCAGCAGGGAATCCTTTTTCCTTCCAATAACCCCACTTCCAGTCCGCCGTCGAGCAGCCCGCAGACCAGCAGCGCCAGCCCCACCAGGACCGCTTCTTCGCCGACGCCCACAGCCACACGGAATACACCAACTCCTACCCAGGAGCCTACGCAGGAGACCGTGAACGTCATCCCTGCCGCGTACCTGGGCAAGGACTACCGCCAGGTTCAGTCGCAGCTTTCGAACCTGGGGCTTGCAGTGACTGTGGTACCGCTTCAAACAAACACCGCCGCGCCGGGAACGGTGGTGGAATTGAACCCCACCGGTCCTTTGCCCGTTGGATCTCCCATCACAGTGACGTACGCGGTGGCACCGCCGGCCCCCACTACAACGCCCCCATCCACGCCTGCGCCCACCACGTCCTCGGTAGCCGCACCCACCGCCGAGTCACCCTTGCCCGATTGCGCCGACGGCCAGTTGCCGGGAGTGCCCGCAACCTGCGCGCCATAGCCAGCCAGGACTGACAGTGAACGAGTCACCGCGCACACCGATGCACCGGGAGGACAGCCTGCCGGTGGACAACCAGCGTGTCCTGAGCGGCCGCTATGAACTTGGCAGCCTGATCGGCCGCGGGGGCATGGCGGACGTTTACCGGGGCACCGACACCCGGCTGGGGCGGACGGTCGCCATTAAGCTGCTGCGTCCGGACCTGGCACGGGATCCGCAGTTCCAGGCGCGCTTTAAGCGCGAGGCCCAGGCCGTTGCAGCGCTGAACCACTCGTCCATTGTTGCCATCTACGACACCGGGGAACACCTGGTTCCGGACGGTTCCGCCGAAGACATCCGGGTGCCCTACATCGTGATGGAGTTCGTTGAGGGCAACACCCTCCGCGAGCTCATCCGCGGCAACAAGGTCACCATCGACCACGCCATCGACTACTGCCTTGGCGTCCTCGCCGCCCTGGAATACAGCCACAAGGCCGGCATTGTGCACCGGGACATCAAACCCGCCAACGTCATGTACTGCGAAGGTACGGATTCCGTTAAGGTGATGGACTTCGGCATCGCCCGTGCCATCGCTGACTCGTCGGCCACCATGACCCAGACGCAGGCAGTGGTGGGCACTGCGCAGTACCTATCACCGGAGCAGGCCAGGGGCGAGACGGTTGATGCCCGGAGCGACCTGTACTCCGCAGCCTGCCTGCTCTATGAAATGCTGACGTCCCGGCCGCCCTTCATCGGTGACAGCCCGGTTTCCGTGGCCTACCAGCACGTCCGTGAGATTCCGGAACCAGCCAGCAGCCTGAATCCTGACGTGTCCCCGGCACTGGACTCCGTACTGGCCAAAGCCTTGCAAAAGAACCGTGAGGACAGGTTCCAGGATGCCGCAGCATTCCGGCGCGCGCTCCGCGCCGCGAGGTCCGGCATACCGGTTCCTGCGGTGCCCGCGTCCGAGGCCCATACCGACCCGAACGACCATGTGCCGGCAGCGGCTCCGGCAACACAGGCTTTCGCCGTGACCGGTGCGAGTTTCCTGGACGACGCCCCGACCGGCCGGCTGGCCGCCACCCGCGGATACTCCGACGGCGGCACCACAGCCGTGCCCGCCCTGCAGGCAGAAGAGACCCCCGCGCCGGAGCCGTTGCCCCTGGGGCTCGCGCCGGAACGCGAGCGGACCGCCCGGCAGAAGTCCCGCCGTCGTGCGTGGATAACCACCCTCGTGGTCGTCACCCTGCTGGTCCTGGCCGGTGGCGGCCTGTGGCTGTACAACACGGTCAACCGCCCTGCACCTGTGGTGCAGGTGCAAATTCCGGCAGTGGCCGGAATGACGGAATCGGCCGCCTTGCAGGAACTGTACAACGCCGACCTTCCGCCCAGGATTGTCCGGTTGCAGCACGACACCGTCCCCAAAGGCACGGCTATCGGCACCGATCCGGCGTCCGGCTCCCTCGACCCCGGCACGGAGGTGGTCCTGAACATCTCGGAGGGACCCAGCGCCGTCAAGATACCGGAGAGCCTCCCGGGCAAGACCGAAGCGGCCGCCCGGGACATCCTGCGCCAAAGCGGGCTGGTGGGCGCCCCGTCCACCACCACCGCCAACAGTGCCACCGTCCCCGCGGGGATCGTGATTACCACCAGCCCTGCCCCGGGTCAGATGGTAGGCGTGGGAACCACTGTTGAACTGGTGGTTTCCACAGGCAAGGTGGCGGTCCCAGAACTCCGCGGGCGTACCCGCGAGGAGGCGGAGACCGCGCTCAAGGAGCTGGGCCTGGTACCAAATGTCATCGAGGTGGAGAACGGCCAGGTGGAGGCCGGGCGGGTGACGGACCAAAGCGACGCCGTCAATGCCACCGTGGAGCAGGGCAAGACGATCAGCATTGTGGTGGCCAAGGCGCCGCCTCCACCGCCGTCACCAACGGCCACGCCCACGCCAACGCCAACGCCGACGTCCACCCGGGAAGGCAGGGACCGGGACTAGCCAGCCCTGAGCCGGCCCCTAGTGCTGGATGAGCGGGCTTAGCTTCGCTGCCCGTGCGGCTGCGCCTGCCATGCCCAGCGATTCCAGCCAGTTGCCGAGCATCTGGTAGCCGCCCTCGGTCAGGACGGACTCGGGGTGGAACTGGACGCCGCACAGGGGAGCGGTCCGGTGCTGAAGGCCCATCACCACGCCCGAGGCAGTTTGGGCGGTGACTTCCAGGACGTCGGGAATCGATTCCCGAACGGCGGCCAGGGAATGGTAGCGAGTGGCGGTGACGGGGGAGGGGAGTCCCGCGAAGACGCTGGTGCCAATGTGTTCCACCAGTGACGTCTTGCCGTGCATGAGCTCCGGCGCATGTGTCACCTTGCCGCCGAACGCCTCCGCAAGGGCCTGGTGTCCCAGGCATACGCCGAACATCGGCACGCTGTTTTCCCCGCACCACCGGATCAGCTCGATGCAGACACCTGCCTCAGCAGGGTTACCCGGGCCAGGCGAGATCAGGACGCCGTCGCGTGTGCCGGCCAGCTCAATGGCCTCGGCCAGTGTGACGTCGTCATTGCGGACCACGGTGGTCTCGGCGCCCAGCTCCTGGAGGTAGCCCACCAGGGTGTAGACGAAGCTGTCGTAGTTATCCACCACGAGGATCTTGGTTGTGGTCATGGCTGGCTTGCTGCACCAATCGTTGAGTCAGTGAACTGGGTGTACTCGGACATCCACGGAAAAAGGAACTGGACCATCAATACCAGTGCAACGGCGATGAGTACCAGTGCGGTGACGATCCTTAGCCATAGGGGGCCGGGAAGATGGCGGAAAATCCAGCCGTACATGCTTAGCCCTTGCCGATCGCGGCCGCCACCTGCGCGGCGATCTCGGCGGGCGGACCGGCGGAGGCAGGACGCCAGCTGTCCAGCAGGGCGTAGGCGATGATGCGCTCTTCCGCTCCGAAGCGCGGGTTGCAGCTGGTCATGGTGAGGTAGCTTTCCGTTGGGGTGACACCGGGCAGGGTTGGAACCGGTTCCAGGACGTCCGTGCGGCTGGGCATCACGATCTGGTTGTTACGGAAGACGTACACGTAGTAGCCGTCCTTGGTCTGCACATAGATCTTGTCACCGGGGACCAGGGTATGGATGTTGTCCAGCACGGCGCCGTGGGTCTGCCGGTGGCCCGCGACGGCGAAGTTTCCTACTGCTCCGGGCATGCCGGTGTTGGCGTAATGGCCCAGGCCCAGGGTGTCCAAAACATCACTGGTGGTTCCCTGCACGATCGGCCGGGTGTAGTTGGCGCCGAACCTGGGGATGTACATGATGCCGATGGTTCCGGCATGGCCGGGCGCCGTTCCCACTACTGGTGCCCCGAAATCATCGACGGGGCCAGCCGGCGACGCTTCCCCCGGGGCGGCTGGCGGCGGGGTGCCAAGGTCCTGCGCAAATTCCTTGATCACTTCGCTCTGCCTGGCGTCCGATTCCACGTTGGTCCACCACAACTGCCAGGCAACGAACAACAGGAGGATGATCCCTGCGGTGATGAGGAGTTCGCCGATTACCTGAATGGTTCCGCGTACTATTCCGGCGCCGGGAGCCGGCGCAGCGGCGGGCCTCGCCTTCTCCTGCAATACCACGCGTTCTCCTCGGGGCGGTTCCGCTGGGCACCGGCGGCCCAGGAAGTCCGGCTAGAATTGGCTGCTAGTAAGAATCCAGATTTGACCAAGATCGCGCAGACCGCTGGCAATTTCCTTCTTGCAGGATATCAAGCCCGGGACGCCGAGCTTACCCAGCCCGCCAAGGAGAGCCAGTGCCCGAGTCAAAGCCGCGCAAGAAGACTGCCAGCACCGCCCAGCCTGCTTCCCCCCAGGCGTACAAGCCTAACCCGGTGTGGTTCAAGCCCGTCATGTTCGGCCTGATGATAATCGGCCTGTTCTGGATCATTACGTTCTACATCAGCGAAGGCCTCTTCCCCGTCCAGGCCTGGGGATCCTGGAACATCGTGGCCGGGTTCGGTATTGCCATCGTCGGCTTCCTGATGACCACGCGCTGGCGCTCCTGAACGTCTTCCCGCGCACCGCACGGACCGTTGGAGGAACCGGATGGCTGCTGACACTGCCGGCTCCGTCATAGTCGGCGATGACGGCCTTGCCCGGCCAGCCTGGGCATCGACCGATCCGCTGCTTCGGGAGTACTACGACCATGAGTGGGGCCTTCCCGTCACCGACGAGCAGGGCCTCTACGAAAGAATCTGCCTGGAGGGCTTCCAGGCAGGGCTCTCCTGGGCCACCATCCTCCGCAAGCGTCCGGCCTTCCGCGCCGCCTTTGCAGGCTTCAACCCGGACGCCGTCGCACTGTTTACTCCGTCCGACGTGGAGCGGCTTCTGCAGGACCCCGGGATCGTCAGGAACAGGTTGAAAATCCTCGCCGCCATCAAGAACGCCCAGGCCACTGTTGCGCTGAGGCAAGAGGGCGGCCTGGTGGACTTTGTTTGGCAGTTCCGTCCCGCATCCACCCCCCGGCCGGTGGTCCACACTGATATTCCCACCCAGTCCGAGGAGTCGGTGGCGCTCTCAAAAGCGCTTCGCAAGAAGGGTTTCTCCTTCGTCGGACCCACCACCATGTTCGCCCTGATGGAAGCCATCGGGATGGTGGACACCCATCTGTTGGACAGCCACCGGAGGGGTTCCGCAGGGATCTGGCAGGAGTCAGGCCGGTAGGACGTTCTCCCCAGCTGTTGGGAAAGTTATCCACAATGTTGAAAACCTGCGGATAACGTCACCGGCACCGTCTCGGGCGCCAGAGCTGGGGCGCCCAGACGAAACCCGTCCCCGCAATGCGGTTATTAACAGTGTGGAATAGCCTGTGGATAAGCGTCGCCGGGGCCAAGCTCTGTGCATGCCTAGCGATCGCGGCGGACCGGATGGTGGCTCGCGATGGAGATGCGGTTGAAGGCGTTCATGCTGACCGCCACCCAGCTCACCACCGAAAATTCCTCCTCCGTCAGGTTCTTTCGGGCGCAGCCTTCCTCCAGGTCGCGGACCTGCTGGCCTGGGAGTTCCGTAATGCTTTCCACGAGCGCCAGGGCAGCGCGTTCCTTTTCCGTGAACAGCGCCGTGTCCCGCCAGGCAGGGAGCACGGCCAGCCGCTGGGCTGTTTCCCCTGCCTTCTCTGCTTCCTTGACGTGAAGGTCCAGGCAGTAGGCGCAGCCGTTGATTTGGGATATCCGCACGCTAAGGAGTTCCAGGGTCTTTGCTGCAATCCCTGCTTCCGCGGCAGCTTCCTTGATTTTCAGAGCCAGGCCGTTGATGGCGCGCCACATGGCGGGGTGCTGCTTGTCGAGGAAGATGTGTTGGGTGGCAGGCAAGGAAGTCCTCCTGAGGCATGTGGAGCGGCGGGAAACAAACGGCATCAGAAGCTTATCCACTTACCAACACTCCAATACCCACAACTTATCCACAGCTGTGGAAAAAATCTGGGGATTCGCGAGCCTTAAAGGCCCGTACGCTGGCATCCGGGCCCCTTGCCGGCCGCGAACTACACGGAAGTGACTTATTAACAGTGTGCATAAGCCTGTTGAAAGGCATCGCCGGATAGTCCCGCAGAGGCCCGGCAGCCCTGGTTACACGCGGCTTTTCCACAAACCCGCCCGCGGAGGGCAGTTTGTCCACTTAAGCACATGTCTATCCCCAAGACTTATCCACAGGTGTGGAGAAAAGGCGGCGCGCACGCGCTGGGACCTTGGAAGCCGGGCGCCCGCGCCGGATCCAGCATCGAATGACAGGCATGTAAGTTATTAACACTGTGGATAAGCGCTGTGGAAAACAAAAAACCCGGCACCATGACGGTGCCGGGGTGTGCGACCCACGCCGTGGAGCCGGGTCGCGTGCAGTTACATAGAGACGCGGACCCAAGCCGCCAGAGCGAGAAGAGCCAGCACGGCAGCCAGTCCCGCCGCCTGAAGCAGTCCCTGGCGCGGGCCGCGAGGGGTATAGGCGAGCACTGCTGCGCAGAGCCCGCCCGCAATCAGGCCCCCAAGGTGCGCCTGCCAGGCAATCTGGGGTATCAGGAACCCAATCACGCCGTTAATGGCAATCAACACCCACAGCTGCCGGGTGTCACCGCCGCGGTGGCGCTGGACCAGCAGCATCGCTCCGAAGAGCCCGAAGATGGCCCCGGAAGCACCCACCACTCCGTACAGCGGCTGGCCCGGCTGATAGAGGGGGGTCAGCAGGAGGTAGCCGACGGAACCCCCGAAGGCCGAAATGATGTAAAGCGCCAGGAACCGCGCGCGGCCCAGCAGCGGCTCAAGGGCCTGCCCGAAAGCCCACAGCATGTACATGTTCAGCACGATGTGGAGAATGAACCCCTGCGAGTGGAGGAATGCCGCGGTGAGCATCCGCCACGGCTCGAACTGTCCATACCGCGGTTCCGCATAGATGTTCGCGAAACCGAGGGCCCGGTAGATAACGTCATTGGGAATCAGCCACTGCAGGACGTACAGAACAGCACAGACGGCGATGATCCCGAACGTCACCATGGGTTTGCCGGTCGCGACGGCGCCGCCATAGACGGTCCGTACTTCCGGCGTCGTACGTTTTGCCTCGTTGACGCAGTCAACACATTGGAATCCGACGGCGGCCGCCCGCTGGCAGTCGGGACACGCGGGGCGCCCGCACCGCTGGCAGCGTACATAGGAGGGCCGGTCAGGGTGCCGGGGGCATACCGGGACCTGGGCGGACGGCTCAGCCGCCGGAATTCCGTAACTCATGGTGCGCGGTATTACAGCTGTTCGATATCGATGCTGTTGATGGTGACGTCCTCCACCGGGCGATCACCCATGCCGGTGCGGACACCCTCGATGGCATCCACGACCTTCCTGGATTCCTCGTCCGCCACTTCACCGAAGATGCTGTGCTTGCCCTGGAGCCAGTCAGTGGGGATGGTGGTGATGAAGAACTGCGAGCCGTTGGTGCCCTTGCCCATCTGGATGCCGGCGTTGGCCATGGCCAGCTTGTAGGGCTGGTTGAAGCTCAGTTCCGGATGGATTTCATCGTCGAACCGGTAGCCGGGTCCACCGGTGCCGCGGCCCAGCGGGTCTCCGGCCTGGATCATGAAATCCTTGATGATCCGGTGGAAGATGGTTCCGTTGTACAGCGGAGTGCCGGTCTTGTCCTCGCCGGTTTCGGGGTGGGTCCACGCCTGCTCGCCCGTGGCGAGGCCGATGAAGTTCTTGACGGTCTTGGGCGCGTGGTTGCCGAAGAGGTTAACCACGATGTCGCCGAGGCTTGTGTGGATGGTTGCTTTTGCGGTTGCGATGGCAGTCATAGGGCCCATTCTTCCACGACGCTCCCTGACGGGTGCGGCCCCTGCTGCAGTTCCGCGCTGGGTGAAATCGCCCTTAAATCCGCGGTGAGAATAGCCGGTGAAGACCAAGCCACGTAGGCTAACCACAGACCGTCACATTAATCGGGAGGTAGTTGTGAAGAAATCGGATCGTATTGCCCGTGACCTTGAGCTGTCAGTCATCGGCGCCGTAGAGAATGCCAAGGATTGGGCTGCCCCCCGCGTGGAAGCCGCCGTGGACTGGGCGGTTCCGCGCCTCCAGCACGGCCTGGATACCGCCTCTCCCAAGATCCAGGAAGGCCTGAAGACGGCAGCACACAACCTGGCGGACGGGGTGGCTACTGTGACCCCCCGGATCCAGGACGGCCTGGCGCAGCTCGCCCCGAAGATCAACGACGCTGTGGAAGGCGCCTCCCCGCGCCTGCACGAAGCCCTTGACAAGGCCACTCCAGTAGTCCTGAATGCGCGTGACCGCGTTGTGGTGGAGTACCTTCCCCGGCTGTCGGACCAGATCGGCCATGCTTCCGAGGCTGTGCACCGCACCCTGGAAAGCACTCCGGCCCGCGTGGATGCTGTTGCGCAGAAGCTCGGTGACGTCGGAATTGTCCATGCCCTCCAGGAGCAGGCCCAGGCCACCGGTACCCAGCTGAAGGCGGCCGCAACGGAAGCCGGCCGTACTGTCGGCATCCAGCTGGCCCAGCCGGAACCGCCAAAGAAGCAGCGCGGCTGGCTGGTCTTCGGAGTCATCGCCGCGGCGGTGGCCGCAGGTGTTGCCGCATGGAAGGCTTCCAAGCCGGTGGAGGACCCCTGGAAGACGCCGTCCCCGGTCACCCCCACGCCCGCCCCGGTTCCGGCCACTACTGTCAACGAAGTCAAGGAATCCACGACGGACGCGGCGGACAAGGCCGGCGACGCCACGGGTTCGTTCGCCGCTGCAGGCTCTGACAAGACCTCCGACGTTGCGGACACTGCCAAGGAGAAAGCGGAGGAAGCAGCAGACAAGGCCAAGCATGTGGCCGAGGATGCTTCCGAAAGCGCGGCCAAGGCTGCCACCGATGCCAAGACGGCCACCAGGAACATCGCCGCCAGCATTAACAACGGGAACAAGGGCGCCAGCCAGGCCTAGTCACCCGCAGTTGCCGTGAAGGGGCCCCGTTGCATAACGGGGCCCCTTCGGCCGTCTCTTCCCCTATTCCCGCCAGGAACGCCGCTTTCCTCCCGGGCAGGCAGCCCGGCGGTGCTAGATTTGAAGTGATGTCAGCTGATCAACCCCTTGGGGATGCCTTGAACGACGCAGCCGAGCTGCCCCGTGTGTCCATCGTCATCCCGGCGTACAACGAGGAAAGCGTCATCCGGCAGTGCCTCATCGCCGCCATCTACCAGTCCGTTCCAGCCCACGAGATCATCGTGGTGGACAACCTTTCCAAGGACCGGACAGCTGACATCGTCCGGCAGATGCAGCTCGAGTACCCCGAGAGCCCTGTCATCCTGCTGAGCCAGGACCGGGAACAGGGACTGATTCCCACCCGCAACTTCGGCCTGGACCACGCCACCGGCGATGTCCTGGGCCGCATCGATGCCGACTCCGTCCTGGAACCGGACTGGGTGGAGCAGGTGCAGAAAGCCTTCCTTGACCCGTCGGTGCAGGCAGCCACGGGTCCGGTGGTCTACTACGACATGCCGATGCGCCGCTTCGGGCTGAAGGCGGACGACAAGATGCGGCAGCTGATGCTCAAGCTCGCAAAGCACCAGTACCACTTCCTGTTCGGGTCCAACATGGCCCTGCGTGCCTCCGCGTGGGAAACCATCCGGGCGGAAACGTGCCGTGACGAGAAGGACGAGATGCATGAGGACATCGATCTGTCCCTGCACCTGGCCGACCACGAGCTGAAGGTGCAGTACTGCGCGCAAATGGTGTCGGGCATGTCCGCCCGCAGGCTTGAGGACTCTCCGCGCGACTACCGCTACTACGTCACCCGGTTCGACCGCACCTACAAGGCGCACAACGTCAAGAAGATGGCGTTGAAGGCCCCCATGGTGGTCTTCTTCTCGGTGTACTTTCCGGCCAAGCTCCTGCGCGCCATCCACACCGTTAACACCGCGCAGCCGGTCCGCCGCGGCGGCCAGTAGCTAGTCGGTCCCCAGTTCGGCGAGGCGTTCCGACGGCGGTTCCTCCCCGGGTGGCTGGGTGCGCCTCACGGCCCGTCCGGGCTTCTGGCCCAGAACGACGACGGCGAGACCCGCCAGGATCATGCCCAACCCGGCGTAGGTGCCGGCGGGCAACGTTTCCCCGAGGAACACGGCCGCGAGCAGCGCCGCGCCCGGTATCTCCAGAAGGATGATCATCGACACCAGGAGCGGGCTCATGGTGGCCAGCAGGTGGTTGAAGGCAGTGTGCCCCACCAGCTGGGCGCACACGGTGATGGCGGCAATGCCGAGCCAGCCTGTGGCGTCGAAGCCGGTCAGGGGCTGGCCGGCCATCAATGCCATAAGTGCCACCAGGGCCGCGCAGATTCCGTAGCAGAGCGTGGTGTACGTGCTGGTGGTCATGTTTTGCCGCGCCTTGCCACCGGCCAGGGTGTAGAGCCCGGCCAGCGCACCACCCGCCACGGCCAGCAGGTCTCCCAGCAGGGCCTCCGGCGAGGAGCCCATGTCGAAGCCCGTAATGGCCACGACACCGGCGAAGGCAGTGCCGAGCCCGGCCAGCACCTGCCAGCGGTGGCGGATGCCGCGGAAAAGCTGGAAGACGGCAATCCATGCCGACTGCAGGCAGACCAGCGCGGTGGCGGCGGCAACAGAGGTCAGTTGAAGAGACGTAATAAAGCAGGCGAAGTGCAGGGCCAGTGCTGCAGCGGCCACCATCGACCAGGCGAAGTCCCGGCGGGTTATCCTGCGGAACTGCCGGGGCTCGCGGATGAGCGTGGGGGTGGCCATCACGGCGGCGGCGATGGCATTCCGCCAGAAGGCTATGGCAAGGGCGCTGACGCTGGTGGCGCCCAGGGTGGCGGCGATCAGCGGTCCGGATGAGGCCACGCCCAGGACACCCATGGCCGCAAGGAAGAAGGTCACTGCTCAACCCTAAGGTGCTTGGTGGTGGCCGGCGGGGAAAGCAAAAGCCCCGGCCCGCGTTTCCGCGGACCGGGACTTTCTTATGGTGGAGGCACGGGGACTCGAACCCCGAACCCCCTGCTTGCAAAGCAGGTGCGCTACCAATTGCGCCATGCCCCCATAAGAAGCAACCCGTCAATCATACCCTAGAACCGAAGACCTATTTACCAGCCTCCGTCCCGGGCGTCCGTACTAGTCGACCGTATCGGTCGACTTGCTCCAGACAGTTTTCCGGGCTTCGGATTCCTGTGCCTTGCGGTAGACCAGGACGCCTGCGATGGCAGCTGCAAGTACCAGCAACTTCTTCACATGCCCCCCGTTCCGATCCGGCTGCGGGTTATCCCCGAACCAAACCTCCACTTGAACCTGCACAGGTTCCGTGGGCGTACCAGGACTTGAACCTGGGACCTCTTCGTTATCAGCGAAGCGCTCTAACCGCCTGAGCTATACGCCCCGATGCCTCATCGGGCCGAGACATGACTTTACAGCACATCCCGGCCCGATCTCAAATCGGGCCTTTCCGCCGGTCCGGGCCGGCGGAAACGGGTCCTAATCGTCGGTGAGGGTGACGCCTACGCCGCCCACCAGGGTGGCAGAAATGTTGTAAAGCACTGCGGAAAGCATGGAGAGCGCGGTCAGCAGGACCACGTTCACCACGGCGATGATGGTCGCGAAGGAAGCCACCTGGCCCAGCGAAGCCACCTTCTTCAACTCGAAGCCGCCGCCTTCGGAACCGGCCAGCGTACCGAGCAGGCTGTCCACCTGGTCAAAAATGCCGGTGAGGTCAAGGACGGTCCAGAGCACAATGGCAGCCACCACGGTGACGATTCCCAGGGCAACGGACAGCAGGAAGGCCATCTTCAGGACAGACCACGGGTCCACCTTGCTGATCAGCAGGCGGGCACGCCGGACCTTAGCCTTCGGCGCGGGCTTGACCAGCCCGGGAGTTCCCTGCGCCGGAGCCCCTGCCGCAGCGCGCTGCCCCGCGGCTGGAGGGCGCGGACCCTGCACCGGCCGCTGGCCTGGCTGGCCTGGTTGACCCTGGACGGGCCTCTGGCCGGGAGCAGCCGGGCGCTGGCCCGGGGCGGCGGCAGGCGCTGCCGGCCGCTGCTGCGGACGAACCGGGGCGTTCACGCGGGGTGCCGGTGAGGGCCGGTTTCCGTCGGGAACAGTGCTGCTCGGCTTGGGAAATGAGTCGGGATTACTCACTCGTTACCTCCGTGGTGTCTTCGTTCGGCTCAGCGTCGCCCGAGGCGTCCTCTGACTCAACGGCCGGTGATTCGTCTGCCATTCCTGGCGCGGCGGACTCCCCAGTGGCCCCGCCATCTTCAGCCAACGTTACGTCATCCTCCGGCGATTCCTCGCCCTCAAGACCCCGTTCGCTGTTGCGCGCCACTTCAATGATGCGGTCGTTCTTGTCCGGCTTGGCAAAGATGACGCCCATGGTGTCGCGTCCCTTGGCGGGCACGCCGGCAACAGAAGACCGGACAACCTTGCCGCCCTCCATGACCACCAGCACTTCATCTTCTTCCTGCACGATGAGTGCCCCCACCAGGTCGCCGCGTTCCTCGGCAAGCTTGGCCACCTTGATGCCCAGGCCGCCGCGGCCCTGGAGGCGGTATTCCTCCACGGCAGTGCGCTTGGCGTAGCCACCCTCGGTCACGATGAACACGTAGGAGCCGTCAGTGACCACGTTGGCTGCCAGCAATTCGTCGTCCTCACGGAACTTCATACCGGTCACGCCGGACGTTGCCCTGCCCATCGGCCTGAGGGCATCCTCGGTGGCGGTGAACCGGATGGACTGGCCTTTGCGGGACACGAGCAGCAGGTCATCCGTTTCAGAGACCAGCTGTGCGGACACCAGTTCGTCGCCGTCGCGGAGGTTGATGGCGATCACCCCGGCGGACCGGTTGGTGTCGTAGTCCTCCAGGCGGGTCTTCTTCACCAAACCGCGCTTGGTGGCGAGCACCAGGTACGGGGCCTGCTGGTAGTCCTTCAGATCCAGCACCTGGGCGATGTGTTCGTCAGGCTGGAACGCCATCAGGTTGGCCACGTGCTGGCCCTTGGCGTCGCGTCCGGCTTCAATCAGCTCGTAGGCCTTCGCCCGGTACACCCGGCCGAGGTTGGTGAAGAACAGCAGCCAGTGGTGCGTGGTGGTGACGAAGAAGTGCTCCACCACGTCGTCGCCGCGCAACTGTGCGCCCTTGATGCCCTTGCCGCCCCGCTGCTGGGAGCGGTAGTTGTCGCTGCGGGTCCGCTTGACGTAGCCGCCGCGGGTAATGGTGACCACCATCTCCTCTTCGGGGATGAGGTCCTCCATGGACATATCGCCGTCGTACCCCATGAGGATCTTGGTGCGCCGGTCGTCGCCGTGCTTGTCCACGATCTCACCGAGTTCGGTGCTGATGATCTCGCGCTGGCGCTGCTCGGAGCCAAGGATCGCGTTGTATTCCTCGATCAGCGCTTCGAGTTCCGCGTGCCGGTCCTGGATCTTCTGGCGTTCCAGGGCGGCAAGGCGGCGCAACTGCATGTCCAGGATGGCCCTGGCTTGCAGTTCGTCGATATCCAGCAGTTCCATCAGGCCGTCCCGTGCGGCTTCAGTGGTGCTGGAGGCCCGGATGAGTGCGATAACTTCGTCCAGCATGTCCAGTGCCTTGAGCAGGGCGCGGAGGATGTGTGCTTCCTCCTCGGCCTTCCGCAGCCTGTAGCGCGTACGCCGGGCGATGACGTCCAGCTGGTGGGTCACCCAGTGCCGGATGAACGCATCCAGGCTCAGGGTGCGCGGAACGCCGTCGACGATCGCCAGCATGTTGGCGGAGAAGTTGCTCTGCAGCTCGGTGTGCTTGTAGAGGTTGTTCAGCACAACCTTGGGCACAGCATCCCGCTTGAGGACGATGACCAGCCGCTGGCCGGTGCGGCCTGACGTTTCGTCGCGCAGGTCGGCGATACCCTGGATCTTGCCGTCCTTGACCAGTTCAGCGATCTTGATGGCCAGGTTGTCCGGGTTCGCCTGGTAAGGCAGTTCGGTGACCACCAGGCAGGTGCGGCCCTGCAGTTCCTCAACGTTCACCACGGCACGCATCGTGACGGAACCGCGGCCCGTCCGGTAGGCATCCTCGATGCCCTTGTGGCCAAGGATGGTGGCGCCGGTGGGGAAATCGGGGCCCTTGACGCGCAGGAGGAGTTGTTCCAGCAAGTCCTCGCGGCTGGCGCCGGGGTTGGCAAGGTACCACTGGACACCGTCGGCCACTTCGCGAAGATTATGCGGCGGAATGTTGGTGGCCATGCCGACGGCGATGCCGGACGAGCCGTTGACCAGCAGGTTGGGGAACCGTGCCGGCAGGATGGTGGGTTCCTGGTTCTTGCCGTCGTAGTTGTCCTGGAAGTCGACGGTTTCCTCGTCGATGTCACGGACCATTTCCATGGCCAGCGGCGCCATCTTCGTTTCGGTGTAACGCGGCGCGGCCGCACCGTCGTTGCCCGGCGAGCCGAAGTTTCCCTGCCCAAGCGCCAGTGGGTAGCGCATGGTCCAGTCCTGGATCAGGCGCACCAGGGCGTCGTAAATGGCAGTGTCACCGTGGGGGTGGTACTGGCCCATGACCTCGCCCACCACACGGGCGCACTTGTTGAAGGAACGGTCCGGGCGGTAGCCGCCGTCGAACATCGCATAGAGCACACGGCGGTGGACGGGCTTAAGCCCGTCCCGGACGTCGGGAAGGGCACGGCCCACGATGACGGCCATCGCGTAGTCCAGGTAGGACCGCTGCATTTCCGTCTGCAGGTCAACCTGTTCCACGCGGTCAATCAGCACGTCGCCTTCAAGAACGGTGTCCGGATTACCGGCGTCAGCAGCCGGGTTCTCGGGTGTTTCGTCGCTCATTTATTTGTTTCCGTTTCAGGTATATGTCAGAGTCCGAATATTGGGAGCGAGGCTCTAGATATCCAGGAACCTGACGTCCTTGGCGTTCTGCTGAATGAAGTTGCGGCGGGACTCCACGTCTTCGCCCATCAGGACGGAGAAGATCTGGTCGGCGGCGAGGGCGTCATCCATTGTGACCTGCAGCAGTGTCCGGTTGTCCGGGTCCATGGTGGTGTCCCACAGTTCGGTGTAGTCCATCTCGCCCAGGCCCTTGTAGCGCTGGATGCCGTTGTCCTTGGGGATCCTGCGCCCGGCGGCCTGGCCGGCAACAAGCTTGGCGTCGCGTTCACGGTCGCTGTACACGTAGTCGTGCGCCGCGTTGGACCACTTGATCCGGTAAAGCGGCGGCTGTGCGAGGTACACGTAGCCGTTCTCGATCAGGGGCCGCATGTAGCGGAACAGCAGGGTCATCAGCAGGGTGGTGATGTGCTGGCCGTCAACGTCGGCGTCGGCCATCAGGACAATCTTGTGGTAGCGGAGCTTGGAAAGGTCGAAGTCCTCGCCAATGCCCGTGCCGAAGGCCGTGATCATGGACTGCACTTCGGCATTGCCCAGCGCCTTATCCAGCCGGGCACGCTCCACGTTAAGGATCTTGCCGCGCAGCGGCAGGATGGCCTGGGTCTCGGGGTTGCGGCCACGCTTGGCGGAACCGCCTGCCGAGTCACCCTCCACGATGTAGACCTCGCACTTTTCCGGATCCTTCGAAGAGCAGTCCGAAAGCTTGCCGGGCATGCCAAACGACTCCAGGGGGCTCTTCCGGCGTGCGTTGTCGCGTGCCTTCCGTGCCGCCATGCGCGCCTGGGCGGCCGAGATGGCCTTGCGGATCACGTCACGGGCGGGGCCGGGGTTGCGTTCCAGCCAGTCACCAAGACCGTCGGTGACTACGCGCTGGACGAAGCCCTTGACCTCGGAGTTGCCAAGCTTGGTCTTCGTCTGGCCTTCGAACTGGGGCTCGGACAGCTTGACGGAGATGACAGCCGTAAGGCCCTCGCGGATGTCGTCGCCAGTGAGGTTGTCCTCCTTTTCCTTGATAATGCCCTTCTCCCGCGCGTAGCGGTTGATCAGGGAGGTCAAGGCTGCACGGAAACCCTCTTCGTGGGTTCCGCCCTCATGGGTGTTGATGGTGTTGGCGTAGGTATGGACGCTCTCGGAGTACGCGCTGGTCCACTGCATTGCCATCTCCAGGGCAATCCGGCGGTCGGTGTCCTCGGTTTCGAAGGCGATGACGTCCTCGTGGACCACGTCCACCTTCTTGCCGGAGTTCAGGTGCTTGACGTAGTCCAGCAGCCCGTCGTCGTACTGGTACACCACAGTGCGGTGTTCGGCACTGACCTCACCCTCGGTGGCGATTCCGTCCAGGTCCAGGTCGGCGTCGGCGTCGTCATCGGCAGGTGTGCGCTCGTCCGTCAGCGTGATGCGCAAGCCTTTGTTGAGGAAGGCCATCTGCTGGAAGCGGGCGCGGAGCGTCTCGAAATCGAATTCGGTGGACTCGAAGATTGCCGGGTCCGGATAGAACGTCTGGCTGGTGCCGGTGCGGTCCGTCTCTTCGCCCATAACCAGGCTGCCCTGCGGCTTGCCACCGTCGGCGAAGGACATCCGCCAGACGTGGCCCTGGCGGCGGACCTCGGTATCCACCCGGCTGGACAGGGCGTTCACCACGGAGATGCCCACGCCGTGGAGGCCGCCAGACACGGCATAGCCGCCGCCGCCGAACTTGCCGCCGGCGTGCAGGATGGTCATGACCACTTCGACCGTGGGCTTGTGCTCGGTGGGGTGCATGTCGACGGGAATGCCGCGGCCGTCATCCACGACCTTCACGCCGCCGTCGGCCTGCAGGACCACCTCAATGTGCGTACAGTAGCCGGCAAGTGCTTCGTCGACGGAGTTATCCACCACTTCATAGACCAAGTGGTGGAGCCCGCGCGGGCCGGTGGAACCGATGTACATGCCCGGGCGTTTCCGGACGGCTTCCAAACCCTCAAGGACAGTGATGTCGCTGGCGCCGTATTCACGGGGTTTGGCGGATTCCCCCGGAGTGTCAGGTGTACGGGCATCCTCGACTGCGGGTTCAACTGCCAGATCTGTATTGTCGTTAGCCACAGGCGCTGTCGACTCCTCTGTTCTCGATGATGGCCGGCTGATTCCTTCCCCTGGTTCCATCAGGAAAAGTCACCCGCCAACAGGCACAAACTTATGGCGCGAGTGGCTTGCTGACGGTGGGGATCCGTTCCCCGCGTGCTGGATGCGCACGGAGGACGGACTCAGTCAACGTTTCACCCGCGCCCAGTTATCTACAACGATTCTACCGTGAAACGGCCCATTTCCCCGCATTCCGGAGGCGTGGACGGGAAGCTGCATGGCTGTGCCCGGCCGCTGACCGCGCCTAGGGCGCTCCAGAGGGACGGTGCCCGGGTTCCTATACACCCACGGGCCCTTCCAGCGCTCTACACGGCGTTGGGAGCATTTTCAAGAGTCCGCCGGAGGGCTATCCGTAGGTATCGCGTGGTCCGCGGCCGTTGACGGTGCGGGCGCCCTTGCGCCAACTGGGCGCCGAGGGTCCAAGGACCTGGAGGCTGGTGACAACCCCGTCGCCGAGCTCAACCCGGAATTTCTCGAGCAGGCTGGCGCTGAGGAGCCGGAGCTGGGTGGCCCAGGCTGTTGAGTCACACCGGACGTGGAGGGTAGTGTCAGTGAAGCTCTCCGGGGTGCAGTGCGCGGAAATTTCCGGCCCCACCAGGGCAGGCCATTCCGCCATGACGGAGCCCACCGCCACCGGTGACGTCCAGCCCCGCTCCGCCACCAGTCGTCCCACAACCTTGCCGAGGCCCAAAGGATCCCTGCCGGTGGAGTGGAACTGGCTGAAGCCACGGGTATCCCGGATTCCGCCCTTGGCTTTCCGGGAGCCCGGCTTCACTGCCTTCCTGCGGATTTCGCCACGGGCGGCGGCCGCCTCGCGCATCCGGTTCAGTGCCGCCTGTGGCGCATCGATGTTGTCGGGATCGCGGCCGGGCTGCAGCCCGCCTCCTTTGTCACTATCCCTGCTCATCAATACCTCCCGGGATGACTTTCACCCGCCGTCCGGACAGCTCTTCCGGGATATCGGCGTCGACGGCGGCGGTCACCAGGACCTGTTCCGCGCCGGAGACTATTGCCGCCAGTTTACGCCGGCGTTCCACATCCAGTTCGGCGAACACGTCGTCAAGGATCAGGATGGGCGCCGACCCTCCGGTGCGCGCGTCGTCGAGCATCACGTAGTAGGAGGCAAGACGCAGGGACAGGCACATGGACCAGGTTTCGCCGTGCGAGGCGTAGCCCTTGGCGGGCGCCTGTCCCAGGACGAGTTCCAGGTCATCACGGTGTGGTCCCACCAGCGAGATGCCCCGCTCCAGCTCCTTTTTCCGCGACTCCGCGAAGGCCCGGACGTAGCGTTCCGTGAGCTGTTCCACGGAAAGCCCGCGCAGGTCCTCCGTTTCGCCGGCTGTCCCAGGCACGGAGCCGCGCGGCGCACCTGCCAAGGGGGCGCCGTCGTCGTCCATCTGGTTCTGCAGGGTGGAGCGGTACGTGGCGTCAGCGGGCTTTGACGCGTCAGTGAGTTCCGCGTAGGCGCGGGAGAGGTGTGGCCGGAGGCGTTCCACCAGCTCCAGCCGGGCGTGCAGGAGTTCGGCACCGGCCTTCGCCATGTGCTGGTCCCACACGTCCAAGGTTGCCTCGTGTCCGGAAGTAAATTTCCCCGATCGCGCCGACTTGAGCAGGGCGTTGCGCTGTTTCAGTACCCTGTCGAAGTCGCTCCGTGTAGCCGCCTGGTGCGGAATAAGGCTGGCCAGCAGTTCGTCCAGGAACCGCCGGCGGTTGGAGGGGTCGCCCTTGACCAAGGCAAGGTCCTCCGGTGCGAACAATACCGTCTGGCAAATGCCCAGCAGGTCCCGGGCCCGTACCGGATTGCTGCGGTTGATGCGCCCGCGGTTGGCCCGGCCGGCGTTGATCTCAAGTTCCAGGATGGTGGTTTGTCCGCCGCGCACCAACCTTGCACGGACCAGTGCGCGCTCCGCGCCGAAACGCAGGAGGGGGCCATCAGAACTGACCCGGTGGGAACTGAGCGTCGCAAGGTAACCGATGGCCTCCATCAAGTTGGTCTTGCCGATGCCGTTGTATCCCACCAGGACGGTGACGCCCGGCTCCAGGGCAAGGTCAACCTGGGCGTAACTGCGGAAATCGGTCAGGGAAAGGTGTTCCAGATACACGCGGGTTTCGACAATTCTGGGGACAACGGCAATCCCCGATGGGTGCTACTTGGCAGGGCGGGTTGCGTGCCCGCCGAACTGGTGACGGAGGGCGGAAACCATCTTCATCGCGGGGGAACTGTCCTCCCGGGACTCGAAGCGGGCGAACAGTGCGGCCGTGATGGCAGGGGCGGGAATCGCGTTGGCGATGGCTTCTTCAACTGTCCAGCGCCCTTCGCCGGAATCCTCGACGTAGTCATCGATGTTCTGCAAGCCAGGGTCTTCCTCCAGGGCCTTGACCAGCAGGTCCAGCAACCAGGACCGGACCACTGTGCCTTTCTGCCAGGCGCGGAAAGTACCGGGCAGGTCGCTGATGATGTCCTTGGATGCGAGCAGCTGATACCCCTCGGCGTAGGCCTGCATCAGGCCGTACTCGATTCCGTTGTGGACCATTTTTGCGTAGTGGCCGGCACCGATCCCGCCCACGTGGACAAAACTGTCAGCCCGTTCACCTTCCGGCCGCAGGGCATCGAACACCGGCAGCGCGCGTTCGATGTCAGCGGCGTCTCCGCCGGCCATCAGGCCGTATCCGTTTTGAAGGCCCCAAACGCCGCCGGATACTCCGCAGTCCACGAAGCGGATGCCCTTGCCAGCCAGGAGTTCGCCGTGCTTCTGGTCCTCGGTGAAGCGGGAGTTTCCGCCGTCGATCACTAGATCGCCCTGGTTTAGTTTGTCCGCGAGCTCTGTGATGACCGCGTCCGTGACCGCGCCAGCGGGAACCATCACCCAGATCAGCCGCGGGGCCGGAACCGCCGCGAGCAGCTCGTCCACTGAGGCCACGTCCGTAACGTCCGGGTTGCGGTCGTAGCCCGTTACGTCAACGCCGCCCTTGCGGAGGCGCTCACGCATATTGAATCCCATTTTGCCAAGGCCAATCAGTCCAATGTGCATCCGGAACTCTTTTCTGCGCGAGGGATGGGTGGGGTTGCCCAACTGGGTGGCAGTTACTGTCGTTTGGGGTGCCCAAAACGACAGTTACTGCGACCTAGTTGGGGAGGCGGACCGGCATCACCAGGTAGCGGTAGTCATCCTGGTCCTCGCCGTCGGCGTCCGCCTGGGCGGTGATCATTGCCGGCTTGGGCGCCGATGTGAAGGAGAAGCGGACGAACTTGGTTTCGATCACGCTGAGGCCTTCCACCAGGTAGTGGGGATTGAAGGCCACGGTGATGTCGTCCCCGGAAAGCTGTGCTTCGAGCTCTTCGGATGCCTGTGCGTCCTCGCCCGTGCCGGCGTCGAGATTCAACTGGCCTTCGGTGAAGGCGAGCCGCACAGGGGTGTTGCGCTCGGCCACGAGTGATACGCGGCGGACCGCTTCAACCAGTTCCTGCGTTTGCACGGTGGCGTGTATGGGGGTGGATTCCGGGAACAGCGAACGGATCTTTGGGTAGTCCCCGTCCACCAGCAGGGATGTGGTGGTGCGTCCGCCGCTTTCGAAACCGATCAGCCGGCTGTCGTCGTCCGATAGGGCAAGGTTGATGTCACCGCTGTTGCCGAGTGTCTTGGCTACCTCATTGAGGGTTTTTGCTTTGACCAGCGCGCTGGTGGAGATACCGGGCGTCACCGGCTTCCATGGGACTTCCCGCATTGCCAGCCGGTAGCGGTCCGTTGCCAGGAGGGTGATCAGGTCGTCTTCGATCTCCATCCGGACGCCAGTGAGGATGGGCAGGGTGTCGTCTTTGCTGGCAGCGATGATGACCTGGGAAACCGCCTGGGCGAAGGCATCGCCGGGCACCGTGCCGCTGATCGCCGGCAGGGCGGGCAGCGGCGGGTATTCGGCTTCAGGCATGGTGGCGAGGTGGAAGCTGCTTCGGCGGCAGGTGAGAGTCACCTTGTTTCCGTCGGTTTCGACGTCGACAGGAGCCGAGGGAAGGCTGCGGCAGATATCCGCGAGCAGGCGGCCGGAGACCAGGATGGTGCCCTCGTCACGGATATCGGCGGCAATTTCCAGCCGGGCGGACGTCTCGTAGTCAAAACTCGACAGGCTGACGGTGCCTGCCTCGGCCTTCAGGAGGAGGCCTGACAGAACAGGTACGGGCGGCCGCGGAGACAAGGACCGGGCTGTCCAGGTGACGGCTTCTGCCAGGACGTCCCGATCGACTCTGAACTTCACGGAAGGGTGCCGCCTTTCATTGCTTCTGCGTTTGGTTGCCGGCACTCCGCTGAGGAGTCCCTGACGAATGTTGTCCCGCTCCTGCTACGTGCATGGTCCGCGTTGGGCTGAACCACGCACGAACCCAGGGATGGGAGCGCTGCTGACAGCTTAGCCGGAAGATCAGGGATTAACCCATCCCCCAGTCCCGCCCCAAAGGGCCCGGGGCCGCCCGGCCCGTCCATGGAAAGGGGTCAGATCGATCTTGTTGTTTGAGGGACTTCAATTTTTTGGGATTAGTAGTGTTAATAACTGCTGTGGAAACTGTGGATAACCTCGCTGCGGCGCGGGTTCCAGCGGTTAAGCCCTGTTCATGGACTGTGGGTGGAGCAGGTTTTAAACAGGGTGTGGATGGGGACAAAGATTTTCCCGATTTTGGCGATCCACAGGCGGCTTAAGGGTTTTAAGCCCATTAACCGCGGTTGTCCCCTTAACTGTCCACAGGCTTATCCACATGCACCTGTTAATAAGGTATCGGTGGACGCTCAGGAGTCCCGCTGCTGCTGCTTGATCCGGTTGGTCAGCTCGGTCACCTGGTTGTAGATCACGCGGCGTTCAGCCATGAGCTCACGGATCTTGCGGTCAGCGTGGATGACGGTGGTGTGGTCACGGCCGCCCAGCTCCTGGCCGATCTTGGGCAGAGACATGTCGGTGAGCTCCCGGCACAGGTACATGGCGATCTGGCGGGCCGTCACCAGGGTGCGGGTGCGCGACTTGCTGCAGAGCTCTTCCATGCTGAGCTTGAAGTAGTCAGCTGTCTGCTGGAGGATCTGGCTGGAAGTGATCTCCTGGGCGCCGTCGTCTGTGATGAGGTCCTTGAGGACCATCTCGGCAAGGGCCACATCCACGGGCTGCCGGTTCAGGCTTGCGAAGGCGGTAACGCGGATGAGGGCGCCCTCAAGTTCGCGGATGTTGCTGGAAATCTTGGAAGCGATGTACTCGAGGGCATCATCCGGTGCGGAAAGTCCTTCGCTGAGGGCCTTCTTGCGGAGGATGGCGATACGGGTTTCCAGTTCCGGCGGCTGGATATCAGTCAGAAGGCCCCACTCGAAGCGCGACTTCATCCGGTCTTCGAATCCTGCGAGCAGCTTGGGCGGCTGGTCCGAGGTAATGACCACCTGCTTGTTGTTGTTATGCAGGGAGTTGAAGGTGTGGAAGAACTCCTCGAGCGTCCGGTCCTTGCCGGCCAGGAACTGGATGTCGTCGATGAGCAGCACGTCCACGTTGCGGTACGTGGTCTTGAAGCTTGCGCCTTCGTCGTCCCGGATGGAGTTGATGAAGTCGTTGGTGAATTCTTCGGAGTTGACGTAGCGGACCCGGATGCCACTGTAGAGGCGTCGGGCATAGTGACCGATCGCGTGCAGGAGGTGCGTCTTGCCCAGACCGGAATCGCCGTAGATGAACAGCGGGTTGTATGCCTTGGCGGGAGCTTCAGCCACTGCGACGGCGGCAGCGTGGGCGAACCGGTTGGACGATCCGATCACGAACGTGTCAAAAACGTACTTGGGGTTCAGCCTTCCGAACTCGTGGGAAGTGCTGGGCAGCATGGGTTGCGGCTTCTGCTCCACCAGCTGGTCTGAGACGAAGGACGGTTCGACGACGGGTTCGGGCTCTTCGTGGACTGGCACCAAATCGGTGTCGACGTCGATGGCGCACCGGATGTCTTCCGAGAAGACATTGTGCAGGGCATCGTCGAGTGCATCCTTCACCTGGGTCTGGAGCACTTCACGGGTGAGTTCGTTGGGAACGGCCACCAGGAGGGTGGAACCAATCAGTCCTTGGGCCTGAGCGAGAATGACAAAGCCGCGCTGCCGCGGGGAAACGCGGTGGTCCTGCTCCAGCAGGCTGACAACGCGGCGCCAGGAACTTCCGACAGTATTGGCGTGGTTGGCTTCTTCTACTGTCATCAATGGGTTCCCTCAAAACTTGCTTCGCCTGCAATGCCTGCAGCCCCAAGTCCGGAACCAGGTACTGGCCCAGCTTAATCCACAGGGTTATGCACAGCCCGTGGATAATCGGCTACTGAGCCACTCTAGGGGATGAAAAGCCTAGAAGATAGCTGGCCAGTTGCTTGTGGATAATTACACGGCTGTGGTTCCCAAAACGGGCTGTGAGCCACTTCATCCACAGGCTAAATGGGGAAGTTAGGAACAGCTGGGGATAGCTTGCGCACGCCGCTTGGGTTTGACGCAGGGACTGGAGTTGCCCTAACGTTGTGAAGTCCTTTGTGTCCGCTTTTTGGCCCCATCTGAATCTCCAGGCGCTCCGCGCTTGGGCAGCCGGGGGAAGCGTACATATACAAAACTTAGCGTCGGCCAGTTCTTCCCCATACTGATCGGGTGGGCGCACCTTTGATCCACTGGAGTAACTAACGTGAGCAAGCGGACTTTTCAGCCGAATAACCGCCGTCGAGCCAAGAAGCACGGCTTCCGCCTTCGTATGCGTACCCGTGCCGGCCGCGCCATCCTGGCGGCCCGTCGTGGCAAGGGCCGCACTGAGCTGTCGGCTTAAATACCTGACTTGTCGGTAGACATTCCTTCGCGAGTTTTAAGGTGCTGGCCGCCCGCAACCGCTTGAGGACTGCAACCGATTTTTCAACAACTGTACGTTCCGGTGTCCGCAATGGGCGCCGGAACGTAGTGTTATATGCGGCAGCCATTGCTGCCGACGAACCCAGCCGGATCGGGTTCATCGTTTCCAAGAGTGTAGGGAACGCTGTGGTCAGGAACCTCGTTAAGCGGAGACTGAGGGAAGCGGGTGCGGCCTCGCTGCGCGAGCATGGCACCGGTTTCACCATAGTGGTCCGGGCGCTTCCCGCGTCCGCTTCTGCCAGCTGGGACCAGCTGCTGAAGGACTACAACGCTGCACTGGAATCGACGCTGACCCGGCTGGCCGGCCGCCACACACAGGCTGCCGCCAACGGTTCGGCTGGTACAACACAGGAGGGGACATCGCGTGCGTAACGCCACCGCCGTCGTCGCCCGTCTCGGTCCTGTAGCCGCCGTCGTCGTGATGTTCCTGTGGAATCTGCCCCGGAACCTTCTCATCGTGTTGCTCCAGACCTACCGCAAGGTGATTTCTCCCTTGTACGGGCAGGTCTGCCGTTTTTTCCCTTCATGCTCGGCTTACGCCCTTGAAGCGGTCACTGTCCATGGCGCCATCAAGGGAAGCTGGCTCGCGGTCAGGCGCCTGGGCCGCTGCCATCCATGGAATGCCGGCGGTGTGGACCATGTCCCCGCCGGAAAGCGGGACTGGCCGGAGAGCCAGGCCCCCACAATTGTTGTGCTGAACAACCCGGACAAGTACCTGGCTGCTCGGACTGATGGAGAAGGCCGCAGTGCGGCCTGACGAATAGGGATAAGTATGGACTTCTTTGAAACAATCATGTTTCCGTTCAAATGGCTCGTGTCCATCATCATGGTGGGATTCCATGAGGGACTGACGGCCATTGGGCTGCCGGAAGCTTCCGGCTGGACATGGACGCTGTCCATCATCGGGCTGGTGCTGGTGATTCGTGCCGCCCTGATTCCCGTGTTCGTCAAGCAGATCAAGGCGCAGCGCGGCATGCAGCTGCTGCAGCCTGACCTGAAGAAGCTCCAGGACAAGTACAAGGGCAAGACTGACCAGCTGTCCCGCCAGGCAATGGCGCAGGAACAGATGGCCATGTACAAGAAGCACGGCACCAACCCGTTTTCTGCCTGCCTCCCGATGCTGATCCAGATGCCGTTCTTCTTCGCGCTGTTCACCGTGCTCTCCGGAATTTCGACGGCGAGTCGTGAAGGTGAGGGCATCGGCGCGATGAGCCACGAGCAGGTGGTGCAATTCGACCAGTCCACGATCTTCGGTGCTCCGCTCTCGGCGACGCTGCTCCATGGCACGCCCCCGGGCGGCAACGTCGTAGCCGTGTGGATCCTCTCCATCCTCATGATCCTGGCCATGACGGCCTCGCAGTTCATTACGCAGAAGCAGATCATGGCCAAGAACATGTCCGAAGAGGCCATGGCCAGCCCCTTCATGCGCCAGCAGAAGATGATGCTGTACATCCTGCCCATCGTCTTCGGCGTCGGCGGCATCAACTTCCCCATCGGCGTCCTGATCTACTGGACCACTACCAACCTGTGGACCATGGGCCAGCAGTTCTTTGTCATCCGCCGGATGCCGACGCCGGGATCCCCCGCCGCCAAGGCCCTCGCCGAACGCCGTGCGGCCAAGGGCCTTCCGGCCCTGTCCATCCTGAGCGGCAAGAAGGATGAGGCGGCTGACGCCGCCGCAGCAGCAGCCGTCGCCGAACCCAAGGGCCAGCGTGTCCAGCCCCAGCGCAAGAACAGGAAGAAGAAGTAATGTCAGCCGAGAGCACCGAGCACGCCCTTTCTGAAGACATGATCGAAGAACAGGACGCGTCTGTGGACAACGAGACTTCCGCCCCCAAGATGTCCGCTGTCAGCCGTCTTGAAGAGGAAGGCGACATCGCGGCCGACTACCTCGAGGAACTGCTGGACATTGCAGACATCGACGGCGACATCGACATCGAGGTCCGAAACGGCCGTACTTACATCTCAATCGTCGCTGAGGAAGAAACTGACGGTCTGGACAGCCTTGTGGGTGAGGACGGCGAAGTCCTTGAAGCCCTGCAGGAACTGACCCGGCTCGCGGTGCTGTCCGCCACTGAGAACCGGTCGCGGCTTGTCCTCGACATCAACGGGTACCGGCAGGAGCGCACCGGCCACCTTCAGAAGATCGCAGAGGACGCCGCTGCCACCGTGAAGGAAACCGGAAAGTCCGTGGCACTGGAGCCGATGAGCGCCTACGAACGGAAGATTGTCCACGACGCCGTTGCGGACCTGGGCCTCGTCAGCGAGTCCGAGGGTGAAGGCAGCGGACGCCATATCGTTGTATCCGCAGACTAGAGAATTGCTGGCCCGCTAATAATGGTTGACATCACGGCAGCTGAACTTCTTGCCGCTGAGAAAATTTTCGGCGACCGTCTTGATCTGGCAAAGCGCTACGTTGAGCACCTTGCCACGTCCGGTACTGAACGGGGCCTTATCGGCCCGCGGGAAGTCCCCCGGTTGTGGAGTCGGCATGTCCTGAACTGTGCCGTCATTGAAAGCGAGATCCCGAAAGGCAGCCACGTGGCCGACGTCGGCAGCGGTGCGGGCCTGCCTGGACTCTGCCTCGCGATAGCGCGGCCCGACCTGGAATTGACCTTGATCGAGCCCCTGGAGCGCAGGGTGATCTGGTTGCAGGAAGTAGTGGACGACCTTGGGCTGGACAATGTCACGGTAATGCGGACACGCGCCGAACTCGCTGTAGGGCAGGTGGAGGCCGATGTGGTGACGGCACGCGCGGTGTCCGCCCTGAGTAATTTGGCAGGGCTGACCATCCCGCTTCTCGCGGGACACGGGGAAGTCGTCGCCATCAAGGGCCGCAGCGCGGGCGAGGAAATCGAGAAGGCTGCGAAGGTTATCCGCAAATTGGGCGGCGTTGCGACGTCGGTCCTCACCGTAGGTGACAACCTGCTTGAGGAGCCCACCACGGTAGTACGCATCGTTGTAAACAAGTCCCAAAAGAAGCCCTAGTCCTGGCCCGGTATCCGTAGTCTGCCGGGTCCAGCAGTTAGGCTAGTCAACGGCAGCAAAAATTGGCTGAACGAGAGTGAGTGTGCCCCAGTGACCAGTAGTGAAGCCTCCGCACAACGGATACCGCCGTTTGTGTCATTGGGGTCGGCACGTTCTGTCGCTGGTCCGGGTATGGCCCCCGGCCGTGGCGGGAATCATCCCCAATCGGTTGTGAACAGCAGTTCTGCCTCCCTTGTTTCACGTGAAACAACCACTGCTGGTCGATCAAACATCATTGATGCGATGGATGATTCCAGCCCCATCGCCCGGGAACTGGCGCACGAAACGAAGCGCCGCGAACGCCTCATGGGCCGCCAACTGCCCCGCCCGGAGAAGACCAGGATCTTCACCGTGTCCAACCAGAAGGGCGGCGTGGGCAAAACCACCACGACCGTGAACATCGCGGCGGCCTTGGCAGCGGCGGGGCTGAACGTCCTGGTGATCGACATCGACCCGCAGGGCAACGCGTCCACAGCTTTGGGCATCGAACATCACGCAGACGTCGACAGCATCTACGACGTCCTGATCAATGACGTGCCCATGGCAGACGTGGTAGCTCCGTGCCCGGACATCGAGAAACTGATCTGTGCACCGGCCACCATACATTTGGCAGGCGCCGAGATCGAGCTGGTATCGCTGGTTGCCCGCGAGCAACGGCTCCGCCGGGCCATCGACGTTTATGCCAAGACGCGTGCCAAGAACGGCGAGGAGCGGCTCGACTACATCTTCATCGATTGCCCGCCAAGCCTGGGACTCTTGACAGTCAATGCTTTCTGCGCTGCCAGCGAGGTCCTCATTCCCATTCAGTGTGAGTACTATGCGCTTGAGGGGCTCAGCCAGCTCCTCAAGAATATCGAAATGATCCAAAAGCACCTCAATGACGAGCTGGTTGTATCCACCATTCTGCTCACCATGTATGACGGCCGTACCAACCTCGCGGCGCAGGTGGCTGCCGAGGTGCGTACGCACTTCCCGGAGCAGGTGCTGTCTGCCGTGGTGCCGCGTTCGGTGCGCATATCCGAGGCACCGAGTTATCAACAGACTGTCATGACGTATGACCCATCCTCCAGTGGTGCCCTGTCCTACCTGGAAGCCGCTGCCGAAATAGCAGAACGCTAGAATCTTCAAACTGCAACGACCGGAACCGGCTCTGCCTGGTTCTACCACTGGAGGGATTTACCCATGAGCGAGAAGCGACGGGGCCTAGGCCGCGGTCTTGGCGCGCTGATTCCAAGTTCCGCCGCGTCCAACGGCCAGGGAAACGGTGCAGCCGTGTCCCGTCCGGTCGATCTCTTTTTTCCTGAGGGTCGAAAGAAAACCGATGCCTCGGATACTGCGCCTGCAGGCAGTGCTCAATCCGTTGCGGAAAAGTTGATCTCTTCGCCTGTTTCCCGGACCTCCGGTGATCCCGGGGCGAAGAAGCCCGCCAGCTCCTCAGCTTCCGGGGCTTCAAAGGGCACGGCGCGGAAGAGTGCGACCAACATGCCTTCTGACGGTGCGCAGCCCCAGCCGGGAGCTGCCGCCGACGGCGCTTCAAATCAGCCAGCACCGGAGCCTGTTGAAGTGCAGGCCAAGTTCGACGACGGCGTTGAGCTGGTTGAGGTGCCGGGCGTCCGTTTCGCGGAGATTCCGGTCTCTGACATCCATCCCAACCGCAAGCAGCCACGAACTGTCTTCGACGAGGACGACATGGCCGAGCTCGTGCACTCGGTACGTGAAATCGGAGTCCTCCAGCCAATTGTTGTCCGCAAATCAACAGAAGAGGGTAGCGAAACCTATGAACTCGTCATGGGTGAGCGCCGCTGGCGTGCTGTGCAGGCTGCGGGACTGGAAACCATACCCGCAATCGTCAGGGATACCACCGATGACGACCTCCTTCGCGATGCATTGCTGGAGAACCTGCACCGCAGCCAGCTGAACCCCTTGGAAGAGGCGGCGGCCTACCAGCAGCTTCTGGAAGACTTTGGTACCACCCACGAGCAGCTCGCGGACCGCATTGGACGCTCACGTCCGCAGGTTTCGAACACACTGCGTTTGCTGAAGCTTCCGCCGTTGGTGCAGCGTCGGGTTGCAGCCGGTGTGCTCTCCGCCGGTCACGCCCGGGCATTGCTGTCCCTTCCGGATGCGGCGGCCATGGAACGCCTTGCGCAGAAGATCGTTGCGGAGGGCATGTCGGTGCGCGCTACTGAAGAGGCTGTAACGCTGTACCAAGACCCCGCTAAGCCGGCGAAGAACAACATCCCCCGTCCTGGCGCGCGACATGAGCGGCTCGACTACCTTGCTTCATCGTTGTCTGATCGTTTGGACACAAACGTGAAAATCTCCCTCGGGGTGCGAAAAGGCAAGGTCAGCATCGAGTTTGCGAGCGTAGAGGACCTGAACCGCATTATGGATGTGCTGGCACCTGGATCGACGAACTAGGATCCATCATAAAAGGCCCCGATTGTCAGATCGGGGCCTTTTGCGTGCTGTAACGTGCTACTGCCCCAGATGCTGACTTGGACTTGCATGTTGTCAAAGGCCACTGCGGTGCATCCGGAAAGTCGCCACGGGTTCTCAACACCCACCAGCGCTTGCTCAATTCCAGTAGCGTTGGCGGCGTTCTATTGCCGTGCTGTTTCACGTGAAACGGCCACGGCGTCATCTAGGATAGGTGCCGAACATCGGCTATAAGCAGGTTGGGTACTGGGCTGTACTAGTCACTGCTACTGAAGCACCACTATGAAAGGTGTCTATGTCCCCCGGGCCCAGTCGCAAGTAGTCTCCGCAGCGGCGGCAGCCGGCTACGAGCCAACCGCGGACGCCGCGCCCCATTGGGCTGTGGGGTGGCGCAAATGTGGTCGCCGGGACGCGGGGGCGAGCAATATGCCGCGCCGGTGTACCATTGCGCCAGCGGTGTGCGTGCCGTGCTACTACGCAATTGATTGCACGTAGGCTACCCGCGTCCTACCTGGTACTGGCGAATCAGTGCTTTCCCATGCGCGAGACAGGCGCCGGGCGTTTTGAAGGCACCGCCTTCTGCTGGTCCTCGTGGATACGCGGAGAATCACATTCTCCTTATCAGCTGAGTTTCCGGGAAGAAGGCGGTCGCTGCGCCTGAATGCGCCTCCGCGTAGGCGTGTTTCACGTGAAACACCCGCCCCCGCCCCGTGGGAGCAGAGGCCGGGTGTACAGGACCGATCGCAATCTAGCGCCTTGGGTAGGGCACGAGGGCGACACGCTGCGATGTTGGAACCATCCGCTTGTGCATTCGACGTCCAGGGGAGCCGCCTGCTCGAATTCGTGACCGTGATAGTTCCGTGCTTTGGAAGGCGCACGGGGTACCCTCCGCCGGACGAACGTCGTCGCAGCAGGTTCAATGAATGGGAAGCCAGAAGCCAGCGCCGCACTTGAGCGCAGCTCCTAGCGCCAGAGCCTGCCAGCAAGCCGCAAACCAACGTTTCACGTGAAACACATGGTGACCATCCGACGCGTAGTAAGGATTGACCATCGCGATCCGCCGGTGTCGGCGGTAAGACTTATCATCAGGCACACCCCGGCGGGTCCGGCGCACTGTACCCCCAATACGCCGCTGACACTACCGGGCTGAAGCCAAGCGGGTGCTGAGAAACTGGTCATTGAACTAACGCGCAGTGCATGTACCGGACCGGACAACTGATATGAACCGGTGCGTGTTCCCTGCTTGTCTTGCCGGCGTCAGTAGACGCCTAAACCATTCTGACGATGTACGGAGCGCTACGGGGCTAGCGGCGGAGGACATGGACGGGCAGGTGGACCAATGCCCCATCGTGCACTGTACCTCGTAGTTGATCCGGGAAGTAAACCCAGCCGATTAGGGGCAGTAGCGGCGGCCGATCTGTCGGTACCTTCCTGATCCATGATGGCCAGCGCGATGACAGACGTACCGGAACCACCGTCAGCGACATACTTCTACCCGCTCCTACGATTGGTGCAGCTCCCCCTGCCGACGACGGTCTACTAGGACACGCCCACACCGTACCCATTTCCAGTACCGCCTTTCTAAGATGCGAGCGACCACCTGACCGAGCAACGGAGCCACCGCCCAGCTGGATATCAAGGCCGCTGTTCCATGCGTCGGGTAGGGAGGCATGGCAACGGAGGATCATATGGTTGGGGCAATTCGGATCCAAGCTGGTCACAGCTGTGACGGATTCAGTCCACGACGCAGGTAGCAGACCGTGGATACACCTGTGGATATCGTGGTGGATAACTTTGTGGATAACCCCGGGTAGGAGCCGATCAGATAGGGAGAGCTGGGGACAATTTTGCTCCCTGTGATGGGAGCATCCCCATCGCACACGTTCATCATGCGACCGGCCGTGAGAACCTTCCGTTTCACGTGAAACGATGCAGGCCCTTTTGATGGCAAAAGAGCGCGCTTCATGGGGCGCTTACACCCTAATAGAGTTGATACCGGGCGTGTTGCCAGGCGTGGAACGGGCAACGGACAGCATAAAGCGAAAGGTCCGATGGCAGTGTTGTGTCCCGGAGGGCACCCAACTTCGCGCCGGTAAGCGCGTCTCCCCCTGGCCGGGCCTAGGCAGCGGATCCTTTGCTTGGAACCGACTGTGGATAACCTTGTGCATAGCGGCGAACCGGGCTGTGGATAAGCTTGTGGATTACTCAAAGGTGATCGGCCTTACTCGACGTGATTACCCCCGCTCTAGTGCTTGCGGCAGCTGCAACGAGCGTCGACGCGGGGCTTTCTGCCGGCGACTTCCGCTCTTGGTGCGTTGCTGGAAGTGGCTGCCGACTGGCAGGTGTAGCTGTACATCCATCTGGTTGGCTGTGCCTTCCTACCTCCGCTCTTCCTGCATGCCAAGATGAAGGGGGCCTTGCGGAGGGTGCGAGCAGAAGAGCCCGATCGTATAAGAACATTCGTGGGAGGTGGACGGCTTGTTGGGGTGCGACGCCTTTTCCGGGGCACTGCCTAGGTTCTATGGTCGTGGGTTGCTAGATCCGCATCTTCATGCGGACCCTTGGAGCGGATACTTTTAACGACAGTGAGGCTAGCATTCTCAGAGCGAGCTATTAGTTCCCTGTTCTGTGATTGAGTGTGCTCCAGCGTGTAAGGGTACGACGCATTCGACCCCCCAATCCGCGGTGCCCGACCTGGACTTCGAGCGGTTGCTGGCTCTCACGGACAAACTCAACTGCAGCTACCAGCTATGTTTCACGTGAAACGGGATTCGGAAGTCACTCATCCTGCCTGTCGCTAATGGTGCCGACGGACAGGACCCCGGTACTTGATGATGAGGGCATAAGCTCGCCCGATTGGTGCCACCGTATGCTTGAGCTGTTCGCAAGCTGCTCGCCCGAACTAGCGGCCGTGTGGGGAGGACTGTCATGCGGTCTGCGTAGCTCTACAGCCACCCGACGCCGATGCGCCAAACCTTGAAGCCAGCGCAAGCGTCCGTGCCCAATCAGTAGTTCAAAAGTGCCGCCTATAGGCTCGGTTTTGCAGACCCAGGCGAGCACTCCTGGGCTGCGCATATTGCCAAATGCAAGATCCGTAACCGGTGCGGGACCTTCGTAGGCCTTTGTCGTTCCCCTAAGACACCAACTCCGCGATGTGCCGCCGTGGGCGAGTTGTTAGGCATCCGACATATCTGGTCAGCCAGGCTGTGCAGAGTCGCCGGAGCACTGGCAGCAAAAGCCAGTCGGATCTATAACCGTCGGGGGTCAAGCTGAGATAGTGACTTGAGGGGTGGGTATTGCTTCCGTGGCAGGGACGGGCCGGGAGTGTTGCAGGAGCCCTTGGGCTGACCAAAGCGCATAACCAGCAAAATTGCCGACCCGAGCGTCGCCGCCCTGCACGGTGCATCTGCACGTGCAGTGACGAGTGTCACCGCGTGCGGTTCGGCGGGACCTCTGCGCGTTTCACGTGAAACGTGGTGGTCGAACAGGAAGTGGGCAGCTTCTGGTGGCCATATCCTCTGGTGTAATGACCAGGGCCAATCATGGCGTTGCCCGGAGTACGCAAGGTGCCTAGTGCCCATAACATCGGACCGACTCCGCAGCCTCCGCAGGCATGTCAGGCGGTATTCCCCGCTAGAAGTCCCGTGCAATCTGAATTGAGTTTGTCGAGTGGTAATGGCGCGGATAGTTCCAGCGCGCAGGTGCAACAGGGCCTTTTCAACCGCCGGTTCGCTACTCCTTTTGTACTCACCGGGCCTTAATGGGGAGGCGTACGGGGATGGGCCTGCCAAATGGGCAGGGCGCGCGTAATCGACAACCTACCGTTCCGCAGTGGCAATTGGTTCTGCGGTATCGGTATAGGCGGCTGCTTCTGCTGTCGCGACCATGCCAGGGACCAACAGCAGTGGCCGGCTAAATGTAGGAGCCGGGTGCAAAGGACGACCGGGTTTCGTGTCTCGCGCGGGTGCCATCATTCCTTCGCTCATTCCGTTTCACGTGAAACAGGACGACAGAACCTCGTGATCCGCGACGACTGGCAAGGCCGATCGCAAAAATGCCCAGCCCTTCTTGACATATGCGGCCCAAACAAAAGTGGCCACCACCTAAAGGTGGTGACCACTTGTTCCTCCAACGGACGAACCAGGAGTAGCTTCCTAGGACAGTACGTCCGAGAATTCCTTTTCGAAGAATTGCTTTGGCTTGGCACCGATGACAGTGCTCTTCACCTCACCACCCTGGAAGAGGTAAACGGCGGGGATGGAAGTAATGCCGTATTCGGCTGCTATGGAGGGGTTGTCGTCGACGTTGACCTTGACGACATCAACCTTCTCGCTGTACTCCACGGAAATTTCGTCCAGAATCGGACCGAGCTTCCGGCACGGTCCGCACCACTCTGCCCAGAAATCCACGATTACCGGCTTTTCAGAGGACAGGACGTCTGTCCCAAAGCTTGCGTCAGTTACGTCTTTTGCATTGCTCATAACGTTCTCTTTCTCCTCGGTTCCTAAGTTGCTGATTATGCGGGCAGGTCTGCCAGGTAGTGCTCAACGTCGATAGCAGCCACACACCCTGAGCCCGATGCCGTGATGGCCTGTCGGTAGGTGGGGTCAATAACGTCGCCGGCAGCGAAGACACCCGGAATGCTTGTCTTGGAGCTCCGTCCCTCTACAGCGATGGTTCCCTCTGGAGTCAATGCCAGGATATCCTTCACGAGGTCCGTCCTGGGATCGTTGCCGATGGCGACGAACACACCAGTGACTGCAAGGTCCGACTCACTTCCGTCGAGGAGATTCTTCAACCTGAGGCCGGTGACTTTGTCCTCACCTAGGACGTCCTCCACCGTGCTGTTCCAGATGAAGTTGATCTTCTCGTGGGCCAGGGCCCGGTCCGCCATGATTTTCGACGCCTTCAGTGAATCGCGGCGGTGGACCACCGAGACCGACTTTGCGAACTTGGTCAGGAACAGGGCCTCCTCCATTGCAGAGTCGCCGCCACCGATTACGGCGATGTCCTGGTCCTTGAAAAAGAAACCGTCACAGGTTGCACACCAGCTCACGCCGTGGCCGGAGAGCCGCTTCTCGTTTGGCAGACCCAGCTCGCGGTAGGCGGAGCCAGTGGACAGGATGACAGCCTTCGCCTGGAAGGTCTCCCCCGTCCCGATGGTCACGGTTTTGACGGGTCCCTCGAGATCCAACGCCGTGACATCCTCAAACTGGATCTCCGTGCCAAAACGCGCGGCCTGCTTTTCGAAGTTCTCCATCAAGTCCGGTCCCATGATGCCGTCGGGGAAGCCCGGGTAGTTCTCAACGTCGGTGGTGTTCATTAGTTCACCACCGGCAGTTACTGAGCCGGCAAGCAGCAAGGGCTTGAGGTTGGCGCGGGCCGTGTAGACGGCTGCCGTGTAACCAGCCGGACCGGAGCCGACAATGATCACATCACGCACTTGGGACGCGGTGTTTTCTGCGATGGTCACTGAACGGTGAACCTCTTCCTTACTTGACGCGCCTCCTTGTGGAGGCCGGCCACATGGCACAACTGCTACTGAATGCTGAATATTCCGGCGCTGGATGTGGGAGGACCGACGGTACGGCAACGCGGTCCCGCCCGGGCGCTCTTCCCAGATTACCGTCCTCCCGCGGGCTGCCTTAACCCGGTGCGGCGTCAGGTGTCACATTCTCCCGTCCTGGACCCACAAAGCAGCGGCCCTTTCCCCCGTTGTGGGAAAGGGCCGCATGTCGTGAAGATTGCCCGAGGTTATTGGACCTTGATCTCCGCAAGGCGGATGCCATAGCCATAACGGGTCTTCGGCGCCGCGAGCCTGGGGAGGGAATTGACGGAAACGATGACGTACTGGGCCTTGACGGGCTCGGCCAACGGCATGTTGAGGTCCGTCGAGGTGAAGCTGTTGGTCCCTACCGCCTTGGCTCCGTCCAGGGAGGGCCGGTCGTTGGTGTAGACGGTGATGTTGCCCCCAGATCCACCGAGCTGGGAGAGGGTGATGGAGGATACCGTTGCCGGGCTCTCCAACTTCACCACCAGCGGGACACCCTGTGGAGCCAGGCCGCCCCAGTTCTCGGTGGCAAATTCCATGTCGGACCAGTAGCTGGCGGCGTTTCCGTCGTAGGCCTTCACCAGGTCGCGGTCGAACGCCCCGGCAAAGTCGAAGTCCCCCTGGCGGGAAACGCTTTCGATGGCCGGAGGGGCAGTTGGCGGAGCCGAGCTGGGCGCCTGGGTGGGGGCGGAAGAACCTTCGGGTGCACTGGTCGTCGCCGGGGCAGGATTGTTAGCCTGCGGCTGGGAAAAGAGGCTGCCCAGGTTTGTCACCGCGAAGATGAGGCCCGCGATGAGCACTACGGCCAGGAGGCCGCCCACCAGCCATCGCATGGAACGGGGCTCACGGTCAGGCTGGTTCCGGTCGCCGTCGTAGTCCCCGGGGTCGGCAAAGGCTACACCTGCGGCTGCGGGCGCTCCCGCCCGGGCGAACATGCCTGACTTCTTGTTGACCGGCTGGGGCTCATCCTCAGGCTCCGGATCGTGGTCGTATGGACCCTGCCGGTCTGCCTGGGCGTAGTCGTCCTCCGACCACAACGAAACTTTGGGCTTGCCGGCGCCGGCGTCCCTGGCTGCAGTGCCCGAAGCGGCGCTGCCGGCAGCTGGAGCGGAACCGTCGGCGGCACCCTGCACCGGGTGGGCAGCGGTAGCCTCCGGATCAGCACTGCTTGCAACGGCTTTGCCGGCTGCAGCACCCGCTCCGGTGGCGGCACCCATGGCGGCGGCCCCACCGGCGGCGGCAGCACCGCCTACGGCAGGAGCCCCGCTGCGGCCGGCCCCGGGTGCCGCCGCGGGACGGACAGCAGGCTTAGGCGGCACAACAGGTGCGGTCCGGTAGGGGTTCACCTGGCTCGCGTGGGTTTCCCCGTAGTTGATGTAGCCGGCGTCGACGTGGTCTTCCTCGTCATACGGCTCCGGCTCGTGGGACCGGGGCTGGCCAAAGATCTCGCTCCCCAGCGTATCCGTGAAAAACGGCTCCACGTACGGCGGATTCGAAGCCACCACAAGATCCAGCAGATCTGCAGCGGATGTGTGGTTGGTAATAAGGTAGGTCGCGGCGTCACTGACGCCGAGGTCCAGTACCTGGACGCTGCCCGGCCGTTCACCGGTGGCTACTTCGCGGGCGCTCTGGGCAACCTGCTCCGTGTTCTGCGGACCTGCAACAAGGATGCTGACCGGCCGGTTGAGGACCTGGTCCACACCGTCCAGCACCAGATCGTGGTCGTGCGAGGCCAATACAGTGGCTGTGACCTTGTAGCGGCCGCCCAGTACTGATCCGACATCGATCGGGTTGGACACGTGTTCCTCCTAGACTGTCCGGGGTTGCCGGCATGGATGATGCAACCCCCGTTCAGGGACCTGCCGCGCGGCTTGCCCCTGAATGCAACTCCCCCTGTACCTTTCCGATCCTAGCGGATTGCGTCCGGCGCGCCGCTGACTCAGGGGCTGGGGAACGGCAGGGCAATCACTTTTTACGCCGGCGCCGCTGCTTGAAGTGCGGGTTCTCGCCGGCCTTCCCCTGGAAGGTGCGGCGGCCGGGCAGCGGGATCTCTTCTCGGAGCAGACCTCCCCGCGCAGTGCCGGGCTGGTCCTCGCCGGGCAGGTAACCGCCGTCGGATGTTCCCTTGCCGCCGTCGTAAGGCCCGCCGTCGTAAGTACCCGCCCGGCGCGCCGTACGGTCCGGCTCGGGACCTGCGCGGAAGGAGACCGCGTCAAACTCACCGGAAATCCGGGGAATGAGGCCGGTGTCAACGGACGTGGTGGCGCGTGCCGGACGGTGCATGCCGGCGTCAGCAGAGCCACCTTCCACAGTCGGTGTCCCCTCCGGAGAGGACGACGGCGGTGTCCCGCCCGCCGCCGCAGGTGCAGCGGGGCCGCCGCGTCCCAGGCGGCCAAGCAGCGGACGGAGCAGGTCGCGCAGTTCCGCCACGCGGAACAGCTTGAGCAGGAAGAAGTAGGCCACCAGCATGACCGGGCCCACCACCACGACCGTTATCAGGGCGGTCAGGCGGTCCTGCCAGGCGAAGCCGTCCGGGCTGTAACTTCCCATCAGCCACAGGGCACCCGCGCCGGCAATCGCTGAACCCAGGGCCGCGTAACCCATGCGGATATAGGAGTTGGCGATCCGCGGTCCGTCCAGATGACCCAGCAGCCGGCGCAGGAAGTAGGCGCTGATCACCACGGAGAGGATGTTTCCCACCATGTACAGGACCGCGATGGCGTAGATGATCTGGTTGACCGGCAGGAACTGGATGGCGAACGCGCCGGCCACGTAGACCACCGCCAGCAGCAGCTGGACATAGAACGGCGTGCGCGCGTCCTCGTTGGCGTAGAACACCCGTGACATCATGAAGTTCGCGCTCATGAACGGCGTGCTGAGGGCAAGGATGGTGAGCGTCTGCGCCAGCATCACGCCATCCTGGCGTGAGCCGCCGGAGAAGAACATGCCCAGCGGTCCGGCCAGCGCGAACAGGGCCAGCGCGCCAAAGACGGTGGCCACCGCCATGGTGCGAAGCCCGTGCGAAAGCGCGTCCCGCAGCTCATCCCGGTTACCGTCCTGCGATGCCCGGGTCATCCGGTTGAACAGCACTGTGGCGAGTGAGAGCGCAATGATGGAGTGCGGCAGCAGGTACAGCTGGCTGGCAACCTCAAGGACCGCGTTGCCCGGCAGCATATCCGCGGCGGGATCCCCCGCCTCCTCCAGACGGATGCGCTCGGCTCCGGGAATGGTGGCAATACGCATGACATAAAGGAACGCGAGCTGCCCGACGGCGGCCGTCAGGAGCGTCCACACGCTCAGCTTGGCCGCCTTGCCCAGGCCGACGCCCCGCCAGCCGAACCGCGGGCGGAGTCCGAGCCGCAGCCGGAAAACCGGGATCAGGAGGATCGCCGTCTGGGATACGACCCCGATCGTGGAGAAGCCGGCCACGAACAGCGTCTGTGTGTCACCCCAGTTGGCCAGGCTGTGCGGATTCACCTCGTTGCTGCCAAAGATCCAGATAAACATCCCCAGGCCCGCGATGGCCACCAGGTTGTTGAGGATGGGTGCCCACATGGCCGGGCCGAACGCTCCGTTGGCATTGAGGACCTGGGTAAGGAGGGCATAGAGGCCGTAGAAGAAGATCTGTGGCAGGCACCAGAAGGCGAACGTGACTGCCAGCGCCTTTTGCTGCGGGGAATAGCCCTGGGTGGTCAGGTCGATGACCCACGGGGCCGCCAGCGTGACCATGGCCGTGAGGCCCAGCAGGAGCAGGACAGCAAGCGTCAGCAGCCTGCTGATGTAATCCGCTCCCCTGTCCGGCGCCTTGCTGGCTTTGATGATTTGCGGCACGAGCACGGCGTTGAACACGCCGCCGGCCACCAGAAGGAAGATCAGGTTGGGGAGGTTGTTTGCGTTGATGAACGTGTCGTTGACCGTGGAGCCAAGCCCCAGGGCCGTGCCGAGCATCCAGGTCTTGCCGAATCCCAAGAAGCGCGAAACCAGCGTCCCCGCGGCCATGATGGCGCTGGAACGGGTTTCACTGGCGCCCGTGGCGGCCTGCGAAGTGTCCGCCGCGGCCAGTTCCGGGCCGCCCGCTTCCGGGGGCACGCCTTTGGGAACCGTATCGCCGGGGCGGCCGGCATTATCGGAAGGAGAGTTGGTAGCTGACATCGAGTTCATCGTCTCACCCGCGGGGGCTTATCGCCGCAACGCCGGGACGGTAAGTGCGTTGAGCACTGCCAGGGAGGGGTGCAGTGCACGGCCCTACAGGTGCCCGGGCAGGACCTCACGGGCAAGGTCGGCAATGCGCCGTTCATTGGGAAAGGAAAGTTTCCGTGCCAGTTCCTGGATGGGCACCCACGCAACATCCACGGCTTCCTGGTCGGGATCGTTCTCGATGGTCAGTTCGCCGCCCGTGGCCCGCAGGAGATAGTGGTGCACGGTCTTGTGGACCCGGTGGCCGCTCACCGTGAACCAGTAGTCGATGCTGCCCAGTGGAGCCAGGATGCTTCCCTCGATGCCGGTTTCTTCGGCGATTTCCCGGACTGCTGCCTCTTCGTTGTTTTCCTTGCCCTCCGGATGGCCCTTGGGCAGGCACCATTCGAGACGTCCGCCGCGGTTAAGGCGGGCGATAATCGCTACCCTCAACTCGGCGTCGGAAGTGTCCACCACCACGCCGCCGGCCGAAACTTCCTCAACCGTGGGCAGCGAAGCCGGTGCCGAATGCGGGGCAGGGGCAACGTGCGCACCGATCGCCGACGGCAATGGTGCGTTTGTCCTCCTGCCTGGAGCGCTCGGTACTGGATGGGCCATGGAGTCCACTCTAACGACTGTTGCCCGTTCGTGATGACCGGAACATGACACCAACATGGACGGCATATGACGCAGATTCCCGGCGGTAGACGGAATCCTCGGGATCTTGACTCTTTTTTGGCCTGCCGGGCCGCCGGTTTCTGCCAAGCTTAAGTAACTATGGCGCACGCACATCACAAGACTGAATCCCACACCGTCGACTTCAAGGTGGACCCGGTGGTCCTGGAGCTGGGCCAGCGCTTTGTGGACGCCGGGCATGAATTGTCGCTGGTGGGAGGGCCCGTGCGTGACCTGTTCCTGGGGCGGACCTCCCCCGACCTTGACTTCACCACGGATGCCACCCCTGAGCAGACGGTGGCCCTCATCAAGAAGTGGGCCGACAATTATTGGGACATCGGCCGCGCCTTCGGAACCATCGGCTTGCGCAAGGACGGGTTCCAGATTGAAATCACCACGTACCGGGCTGAGGCCTACGACCCCGAGTCGCGCAAGCCCATGGTGGCGTTCGGATCGTCGCTGACCGATGACCTGCTCCGCAGGGATTTCACCATCAACGCCATGGCACTGAAACTGCCGTCCATGGAGCTGGTGGACCCGTTCGGCGGCGTCCGGGACCTGCACGCGTCTGTGCTGGCCACCCCGGGAGCGCCTGAGCTGTCCTTCTCCGATGACCCGCTGAGGATGATGCGGGCCGCCAGGTTCGCCGCGCAGCTGGGCGTGGCAGTGCATGACGACGTCCGCGAGGCCATGGCCAGGATGGCCGAGCGCATCACCATCATCTCGGCAGAGCGGGTGCGTGACGAGCTCACCAAGCTCATCTGTGGAGCGCAGCCCCGCGCTGGCGTGGACCTCCTGGTGGACTCGGGCCTTGCCGAGTATGTGCTCCCCGAAGTTTCCGCGCTGCGTCTCGAGTCCGACGAGCACCACCGGCACAAGGACGTCTACCAGCACTCCCTCCAGGTGCTGGAACAGGCAGCGGAGCTGGAAACGGATGCGGACGGGCCCGTGCCCGGCCCCGACTTTGTGCTGCGCTTCGCAGCATTGATGCACGACGTCGGCAAGCCGGCTACGCGGCGCTTCGAACCAGGGGGCGCGGTCAGCTTCCGCCATCACGACATGGTGGGAGCCAAGCTCACCACCAAGCGGATGAAGGCCCTCAGGTTCGACAACGACACCATCAAGGCCGTTGCCCGCCTGGTGGAGCTTCACATGCGCTTCTACGGGTACGGCGACGCCGGCTGGTCCGACTCCGCCGTCCGCCGCTACGTCACCGACGCCGGGCCGCTGCTGGAGCGCCTGCACCGCCTTACGCGGTCCGACGTCACTACCCGGAACCAGCGCAAGGCCGAGCGGCTGGCCTTCGCCTATGACGACCTCGAAGCCCGCATCGTCGCCCTGAAGGAACAGGAATCCCTGGATGCCGTGAGGCCGGACCTGGACGGCGCCCGGATCATGGCGATACTTGGGCTCAAGCCCGGGCCAGTGGTGGGCAGGGCCTACAAATTCCTGCTCAACGAGCGGATGGAACACGGGCCCCTTGCAACAGAGGAAGCGGAAGCCCGGTTGATTCGCTGGTGGAAAGAACAGCCCGAATCGTCACCTGCTTCAGCAGAGCCCGCAGAGTCTCCTGCCGCCGTCGAACCTTCCCCTTCTGAGGAGACCAAATGACATATCCCGCCCTCGCCCCGCGCCCCCAGCTTTGGATCCTGCGCCACGGCGAGACCGAATGGTCCAAGAGCGGCCAGTACACGGGACTTACCGACCTCCCCCTCACGGTCGAAGGTGAGCAGCAGGCCGTGGAAGCCCGGAAGGTGCTCGACGCCGTCGACTTCGACCTGGTGCTCACCTCGCCCCTGCGGCGTGCTCGGCGCACGGCGGAGCTTGCCGGTTTTCCGGACGCACAGCACGAACCACTGGCCGTGGAATGGAACTATGGCGATTACGAGGGCATCAGCTCGGACCTGATCCGCAAGGACAACCCCGACTACCTCATCTGGACGCATGGCGTTCCGAATGGCGAGACGCTGGACGAAGTGGCTGCCAGGGCTGACAAGATCATCGGCAAAGTCCTGGAATCGGGGATGGACAATGTGCTCATCGTGGCGCACGGCCATTTTTCCCGGATCCTGACGGCGCGCTGGCTGGAACTGCCGCCCACTGAGGGCCGTCACTTCATCCTTGGAACGGCGAAGGTCTGCACCTTGGGCTGGGACAAGAAGACGCCTGCAATTGTGCGCTGGGGCCTCTGAATATCCGCTTTTTCGAATTTCTTCTGCCTGTTTTCTTGAATAGGTAGCCAGCGGTCAATTCCTGGTGTACTTTTATTCCTGTCCCCAGAGCAATATGCCGGGGACGGCGCCCCGGCTGCACGCTTTGATTGCGGCAAACAGGAGAAAAGGAGGTTGGGAGAAATGATGACTTTGACTGGCGGACGGAAGACCACCATCAATGCCGGCCCGGCCTCGGCGCATAATGCGCACCTGTTCCGGGGCTATCCGGGCTGCTAGCAGGCGCCTGTTCCGCCGTCTACTGGTTCGACGGCAGGGAAGCCCCGCGTGATATGCAGTGCCCCGCGTGACATGCAGGAGCACCGGTAGGCCCGGCTGTCCGCGGCCGGCTTTGGCTCCGCCGTTCCGCACCTAGTGCCCTGACCTGTCTGCACCCAGCAAGGAAAATCTGTTTCCAGTTGGTTTGTCCGCAGCCTGCCGGGAATTTGTTTGTTCCTGGCTGCCTTCGTCATTGCCGGTGCTTTCTATCGCAGATTGTTGCGGCAATTTCTTTCTAATTACTGCCAGTCGATTTGTTGTGCCCTTTTCAGGGCTCCAGTTGGCACATCGTGCAATGGGAGGTGAGAACTATGATCCGAAAGATCCGGAAACTCCTGTTTCCTGTACAGCGGGCCCGCCGAAAGCAATTCAACAGGAACCTGCTGGAACAGCAGCGGGACGACGTCTTCGTCCTGATGCACCAGCAGATGGGCGGGCTCCGCTGACGGCTCCGTCATGGCACTTCGGCAGCCGGGGCCTCAGGAACAGGCGAAGGAGATGAGGACCATGCGCTGGAAGGCTTGGTTGCGGGTTTCCCGGCATTCTGCCGCGGCAAAGGCTGAAAGGTCGTTGGGGGCACCATTACCGAGCCCGACGAAAAGCACCTCACCACGGCCCGCCAGCTCGCCGGCCGTGACGGGAGCATCCACACCCCACAGGGTTCCTGACTCTGCCGGGGTTTCCTCCAGGGATAGGTCTTCCACGCCGGTAAAGTGCTCCGGATAGGCGAGCACCATATCCCGCAGATACGGCTCGTCGAAGACCACCGCGGCGGGTTGCGGTTCCTGCTGGTCCAGCAGGGCCGCGATCCGCCGTTCGGTATCCGCCGGTTCATTGACCAGGCTCTTGAGCGTTGCTTGCGGGACCAGGCTGCAGCCAATCACGGCGGCCACCACCATGGGCCGCAGCCACCTGTTGCCGGACGGAAGCCTGGTGATGCCCAGGCCCACCAGCAGGGCAAACGCCGGTGCCGTGAAGGTCAGGTACCGGGCCACGTAGACAGGCTGGGCTACGACGCTGACCAGCAGCAGTCCGGCAATTGGCACTGCCACTCCGGCCAGCCCCAGCCCGAGCAATGGACGAAGGCCGGCGTCTCCGCGTGCGGCCCAAAGACCCCAAGCCACCAGGGCGACCTGCACAACACCCAGGAACACCACGAACGCCAGGACCCAGGTGGGAGGCATATTCCCCGTGGGCCGGTCATCGCCGTAGAAATACTGTTTCACGGCGGCGGTCATCAGGTTCTGGGCCAGGGACCGGTTCTGGATCCAGTCCACTTGTGCTTTCTGCCCCAGGGAGTAGACAAGGAACGGCAGCACGCCGGCTCCGGCCACCGCACACGCCGCCAAGGTAGCCACCACGCGGCGCCGCAGGATGGCAGCCGCCGCCGCGTGGGCAGCGACAGCCAAGGCAAAGAACATGAACATCCAGACACCCAGCACCGCGGTGAGGGCGTACAGGACCCAGTCCAGGACGCGGTTGGACTCCCAGGCCCGAAGCAGCAGGAGGGTGAGGGCAACGGCGATCAGTGCGGTGAACGCAGATTGCCGCGCTTCCGTTCCTGCCCACACCATGCGCGGAAGGACCGCCAGCACAAGGCCGGCAGCGAGGCCAAGTGCATCGGACCCCAGCTTTCGCCCGATGACCGCCGTCCCGGCGCAGGCAAAGCCCACTGCCAGAGCTGAGGGCAGCCTCATGGAGACTTCGGAGAAGCCGAAGACGGACGTCCAGAAGTGCATGGTCAGGTAGTAGAGCCCATGGACGGCGTCGACGGACTGTAGAAGCACCATCAGGTCGGCGGGGGACCGGCCGGCGGCGGAGATGGTGGCGATCTCGTCATCCCAGAATGAGGGGAGCCACGAGCCGATGAACGCAGCGCAGAAGCCAAGCAGCCCAATGAGGCCGGGCATGCGCCACCGTTCGGCGGCACCAGCCGGTGCGGGGGCAAGCCCGGTCTCCATCGCGGATGACTGGCCGCGGACCCTCTGGCTTTCCACCTGTAACCTCCTGAAGACCGGCGGATTGAACCGCTGTCTTTCATGTGCGTATGTAAGGACAAATGACGGGCCAACCTTGGCGGCATACCTGCTGCGGTTCCCGGCACACCTTGCGACGATACAGGCCCGCCCGAAATCGGACATCATCCTCCAAGCACCCCGGTAAGCTCGACTGCATGGAGGAGACCCAGCCCCCGGGGCGCCGGGAACGGCCCCGACTGGTGGTTCCCAGCCGCAGCGATGTGCTGCTGCGGAACTTCACCGAGGTGGCCGGCGGTCCGCTGGGACGAAGGTGTGAACCCGGCGTCGTTACACCCGGAATTTTCACCGTGGAGCGGGTCCTGATCCTCCTGACCATCCTGGCGGCGTTAGTTGGAGTCCTGTTCAAGGGCTATTGCCGCGCAAACGGCTGGGAGTCCCCCACCCAGTTCTATGCCACCTGCTATTCGGACTTTCCCGAACTCTTCCGGAACCGCGGCCTGGCGGATGGTGCATTCCCGATAGTTGGCAGCCAGTTCGAATATCCGGTAGTGACAGCCCTGGTTGCGGGGCTGGCAGCCTGGCTGGTTCCGGGAACCGGCGCCTCCGAGGAACGGGTCCTGGCGTATTTCGACATCAATGCAATCCTGCTGGCCGCAGTGGCCATGCTCACGGTCATCGCAACGGCAAGGACGTCAGCCCGCCGGCCTTGGGATGCTGCGATGGTGGCGCTGGCACCCGGCATCATCCTCGCGGGAACCGTGAACTGGGACCTCTTGACCGTGTGCCTGGTAGCGGTGGGTATGTACTTTTTCGCGCGGCAGCGGCTGGCGCCGGCAGGCATCCTGCTCGGACTCGCCACCGCTACCAACCTGTATCCGCTGCTGGTTGTGGCTGCAATCCTGCTGCTCAGCCTGCGCACGGGCCGGTTCCGCCCTCTGCTGGTCACCGGTGGCGCCGCTGCGGCGACCTGGACGGCCGTCAACCTGCCTTTCGCAGCAGCCAATTTCAGCGGATGGGCCTACTATTTCCGGTTCACCGCGGACCGCGACGCCGGTTACAGCTCTCCGTGGTTCGCCTACAACCTGGTGGCGGGGAGGCTGCGCTGGCCGGGTTTGAGTCAGGGGGCAGTGGACCTGCTCTCCCCGGCACTCTTTGTGATGTGTTGTGCTGCGGTGGCCGTCGTCGCGCTGAATGCTCCCCGCCGTCCCCGGCTGGCCCAGCTGGCTTTCCTCCTGGTGGCGGCCGTCATCCTCACCAACAAGGCCTACTCTCCGCAGTTCGTGGTGTGGCTTATCCCGCTCCTTGCGCTGGCGCGGCCGCGGTGGCGGGACTTCCTGGTGTGGCAGGGCGTCGAGGGCCTGCACTGGGCCGCGGTGTGGATGTACCTTGGTCAGGTGACCAGCGCAGGCTCCTCCCAGCACAACCTGGACATGCCGTATTACGTCCTGGCAGTGGCTGCCCATATGCTCGCCGTCGCATACCTGATGGCGCGGGTCACCTGGGATATCTACGACCCCAACTACGATCCCATCCGGCGGCATCACCTTGATGACCCCCATGGCGGTCCCTTCTCCGGTGCACCGGACCGGCTGCGGGTGAGCTTGCGCCGCCCGGCATATCTGCTTCTTCCAGGGAAGGACTCCTCGCATGCCTGATGTAGCGGTGGTAGGTGCTGGTCCCAACGGCCTGGCCGCAGCGGCGGTCATGGCCCGCGCCGGGCTGACCGTGGAGGTTTTCGAGGCCGCTCATTATATCGGCGGCGGGACGCGGACCTCCGAACTGATGCAGCCCGGACACTTCCACGATGTGTGTTCAGCGGTCCACCCCATGGCCCTGGCCTCCCCTTTCTTCCGGGCGTTCGAGCTGGCGCGCCGGGTGAAGCTTGTCAGTCCGGACATCTCCTACGGCTCGCCGCTGGATGGCGGACGGGCGGCCCTGGCGTACCGTTCCCTGGACAGGACCGCAGCGGAGCTGGGCGGGGACGGTGCCGCCTACCGGCGGCTCATGACGCCTTTGGTCAGGAATATCGACGGCGTCATGGACTTCACCCAGAACCAGCTGTACCGAATGCCAAGGGACCCGCTTGCCGCCGTGGTCTTTGGGCTGCGGACCCTGGAACAGGGAACACCGGTGTGGAACACAAGGTTCCATGAAGAGTTCGCTCCCGCCCTGCTCAGCGGCGTTGCCTCCCACGCGATTGCGCATCAGCCATCCCTTGCCGCGTCCGGAGCCGGCCTGATGCTCAGTGCCCTCGGGCATGCGCAGGGGTGGCCCATCCCGATGGGCGGTTCCGCCGCCATCTCGGCAGCCCTTGCTGAAGACCTCCGCGCGCACGGGGGGCTTATCCACACCGATGCACCCGTGGACAGGCTGGAGGACCTCCCGAAGGCGCGCGCTGTCCTGCTGAACGTGTCACCGCGTGGCCTGGTCGGCATGGCGGGTGGGGCGCTGCCGGCCCGGTACCGCTCTTCCCTGGAGTCTTTCCGCTACGGTAACGGCTCCTGCAAAGTGGATTTCATCCTGTCCGGACCCGTTCCCTGGCAGGCTCCCGGCCTTTCGGACGCCGGAACAGTGCACCTGGGCGGCACACGGGAGGAGCTTGCCAGGTCCGAGAACGATGTCAACGCAGGCAGGCATCCGGAAAGGCCGTACGTCCTGGCGGCCCAGCCGTCCCGGTTCGATCCCGGCCGGGCGCCTGAGGGGCGCCATACGCTGTGGACCTACTGCCACGTCCCTGCCAATTCCACGCAGGATATGACGGAGGCTGTCACCGCCCAGCTGGAACGCTTTGCGCCGGGATTCCGCGACCTTGTGGTGCAGTCGAACACGGTCACGGCTGCCGGACTGGCCGACTACAACCGCAACTACATTGGCGGCGACTTCAGCGTGGGCACCATGGACCTGCGCGGCCTGCTGCAGCGACCGGTGGTTTCAAGGGTTCCTTGGCGTACTCCCCTGCCCGGCGTCTATCTGTGTTCCTCCGCTACGCCGCCAGGCCCCGGCGTCACGGGCATGCCGGGCCTGCACGCCGCGACTCATGCCTTGAAAGACATATTCCGGCTGCCGGTCCCCGCCCTGGGGCTGGATGCCGGCGGTGGCAGCTGACCCGGCATTGAGATGGCTGTCACGCGGGAAAACCGGGTGGCAAAACCGGGGCATAATGGCGCGATGGGGAAAAACACAAAAGTGTCGGTTGCGGCCGCATTGCTCATTCTCGGAACGTCACTCGTGGCATGCGACGACGGCCGCAGCGGTGCTGAAGCCGCAGCCTCGCAGCTCGCCACGGCCGTCTCTGGCCTGGACATCAGTACGGTGGCTTTCGAGGGCAAGGATGCCGCTGCCGCCAACGACCAGCTCAAGGCGGTTTTCGCCGCCCTTGATCCCCAAAAACCCGCTGTTCAGGCTGGCGAGCTCACACTCGACGGGGACAACGCGTCGGCACCGCTGAATTACACCTGGGCGTTCGGCGAGGCGCAATGGAAGTACACCGTCTCGGCGAAGTTCAAAAAGTCCGGCGATAAGTGGCTGACGGTCTGGGACCCGGCAACGCTGGTGCCCGGCCTTGCGGATTCCGAGATCCTGAGCAAGGGCGCGCAGTCACCGCAGCGTGCCGACATCCTCGGGGCCGGCGATGTCCCCCTGGTCACTTACCGGGCTGTGGTCAACGTGGGCATCGACAAGCCCCAGCTGGGTCCTGCCGATCCGTCGGATTCTGCCAGCAAGCTCGCCGCCCTGGTGGGAGTCGATCCCGCCGGATACGTGGAACAGGTGAAGGCCGCGGGGGCGGCAGCGTTCGTTCCGGCGATCACGCTGCGTGACGAGGGCCGCACCATCACCAACGAGCAAATCGCCGCCATTCCCGGCGCTCGTGCCATTCCCGCCACCATGCCCCTGGCACCCAGCCGGACCTTTGCCCGGGCCGTCCTCGGCACAGTCGGCGAAGCAACAGCGGAGCAGATCGAGGCATCAGATGGTGCACTGGCTCCCGGTGACGTCACCGGCATCGGCGGCCTGCAGCAGCAGTACGATAAACAGCTCCGGGGAACTGACGCCGTCGTTATCCGCGCCCAGCGGGCAGACCTGACGCGGGAACAGATCCAATCCTCGGCAACGGACCCGCGGCGGGTGCTGTTTGAGGTGGCGCCGACGCCCGGCACACCGCTGAAGACCACCTTGGACCCGGGCCTCCAGACGCTCGCCGAAGATACACTGGCAGACGTGGGTCCCGCGTCTGCCATCGTGGCCCTTCGCCCCTCGACGGGTGCAGTACTGGCTGTCGCTTCCGGGCCCGGCAGCAACGGCTACAACACGGCCATGCTGGGCCAATATGCCCCCGGGTCAATCTTCAAGATGGTTGATTCCCTGGCGATGTTCCGCAACGGCCTCACTCCGGAATCGAAGGTCGAGTGCACGCCGACGCTTACGGTTGATGGCCGGACCTTCAAGAATGCGGAGGGATATCCGGAAGGTTCCCTGGGCTCGGTCACCCTCAGGGACGCGTTCGCCCACTCCTGCAACACCGCGTTCATTGCCGCGCGGGACAAAGTCTCGCAGGGCCAGCTCGAATCCGCTGCCATGGCCATGGGCCTGGCCGTTGAGGCACCCACTCTGGGAGCGGAAGCCTTCCTGGGCTCCGTCCCTGCTGAGGCTGCGGGGACAGAGCATGCCGCATCGATGATCGGCCAGGGCAAGGTACTGCTGTCGCCCCTTGCGGCAGCCATGATGGCGGGATCAGTTGCCAAGGGCGCGCCCGTTTCGCCACAGCTTGTCCTGAATCCCGACGGCGGCGAAACGGCGGCCGGGACCACCAGCGGCTCCACCGCTCCCGCTGCGCAGCCCTCCGCCACGGCTACGGCTGAAGCTCCATCAACTGCCTCTGACCAGCCAATCACCGCCGAAGAAGCCGCGTCGCTCGCGGACATGATGCGCGCCGTCGTCACCAGCGGACACGCAGGGTTCCTGTCCTCGGTTCCCGGGGCCCCCGTGGGCGCTAAAACCGGCACGGCAGAGTTCGGCAATGAGAACCCGCCCAAGACCCATGCCTGGATCGTCGCGGTGCACGGCGACCTTGCCGTGGCCGTCTTCGTGGAGGACGGCGGACTCGGGGCAACCACCTCGGGGCCGCTGCTTAAGGAATTCCTGACTGCCGCCGGCTAGGTTTTGGCCAGGTGTGCGGGCTTCCACCCTGTTGTGGCCTGCATCCCCGGACCAAAACTGCGTGGGGTGGCGTGGGAAGATGGACTGCGTGGCCCATATTGACATTTCCGGTATCGATTATTTCCTCTCCGACGGCACGCAGCTGCTGAATGGGGTCACTTTCAAGGTTCCCGATGGCACGAAAACCGCGCTGATCGGGCCCAACGGGACAGGCAAAACCACGCTGTTCCGGATCATCGCCGGCGACCTCACCCCCGACGAGGGCGTCATTGGACGGTCCGGAAACATGGGAATCATGCGCCAGTTCGTGGGTCAGGTAAGGGACGGCTCCAGTGTGCGTGACCTCCTGGTTTCCGCTGCACCACCAGCCCTGGCTGCGGCGGCCCGCGAGGTGGACGAGGCGGAGCGGGCCATGATGGAGCACGACGACGAACCCACCCAGATGCGGTACGCCCAGGCCATCGTCGATTGGGGTGACGCCGGAGGGTACGACGTCGAAACCGTCTGGGACGAGGTCTGCATGGCCGCGCTGGGACTCCCCTATGACCGCGCGCAGCACCGGCCGGCGTCGAGCCTTTCCGGCGGCGAGCAGAAACGCCTGGTCCTCGAAGCGCTTTTCGCCGGCCCGGACGAGCTGCTGCTGCTGGACGAACCGGACAACTACCTGGACGTGCCCGGCAAACGCTGGCTTGAGGAGAAGCTCAATGAGTCCAGGAAAACCGTGTTCTTCATCAGTCACGACCGTGAACTGCTGAACAACGCAGCGGGACGTATCGTGACGCTGGAGCCGGGCATCAACGGGGCCGGGGCCTGGGTCCACGGCGGCGGATTCGCGTCGTACGTGGAAGCGCGTGCGGACCGCAACGCCCGGTTTGAGGAACTGCGCAAACGCTGGGACGAGGAGCACATCAAGCTCAAGGAACTCGTCAACATGTACAAGAACAAGGCCGCCTTCCGCTCGGACATGGCCAACCGGTACCACGCGGCCCAGACCCGCCTGGCTAAGTTCCTCGAGTCGGGGCCGCCGGAGGCACTGCCCATCGAGCAGAACGTGCAGATGCGGCTCAAGGGCGGCCGGACGGCCAAGCGGGCCATCGTGGCGGAGCGGTTGGAACTGACCGGGCTGATGAAGCCGTTCTCCACGGAAGTGTGGTTCGGCGACCGGGTAGGAGTCCTGGGGTCCAACGGGTCAGGCAAGTCTCACTTCCTTCGGCTGCTGGCCACCGGTGGAACCGATCCGGAGCGGGAGCACCTGCCGGTGTCGGACGTGGAGATCGCGGAGGTGCCGCACGAAGGAACGGTGAAACTCGGGGCCCGCATCCGTCCCGGCTTCTTCGCGCAAACCCACGTGCGGCCCGACCTTATGGGCAAGACGCTGCTGGACATCCTGCACCGGGGAGACGAGCACCGCTCGGGGCTGGGCCGCGAGGCCGCTGCCGGCGCGCTGGACGGTTATGGTCTGGCCGGACAGTCAGAGCAGAAGTACGAGTCCCTCTCCGGCGGGCAGCAGGCGCGGTTCCAGATCCTGCTGCTCCAGCTCAGCGGCGCCACGCTGCTGCTGCTGGACGAGCCCACGGACAACCTGGACCTGCACTCCGCGGAAGCCTTGGAACGGGCCATAGACCACTTCGAGGGGACCGTCCTGGCCGTCACGCATGACCGCTGGTTCGCGCGCACCTTCGACCGGTTCCTCGTGTTCGGCTCGGACGGCAAGGTGTACGAATCGGCCGAGCCGGTCTGGGACGAAAAACGCGTTGAACGTGCCCGCTGACCTGAAATGCCCGCCCCTCCCGTGGTTGGAGCTAGCGCCGCGGAGCGCGCGCAACTCGATAAATACTCAGTGGAAGTAGTGAACGTATGAGCATAAACACCGGAACTGTCCGGGAATCCGGACTGAAGGCAGCCGCCGTGGCCACGTTCGTGGTCTTCGGAATCAACGGCCTGGTCTTTGCCAGTTGGGCGGCCCGGATTCCAGCCGTCACCGAGACCTTGAACATCACGTCGGGGCAAATGGGCACGCTGCTGCTCTGCACCGCCGTCGGTTCGCTGCTGGCGCTGCCTACCGCCGGGCTGGTGGTTGGCCGCATCGGGACGGCCAACACCGTCCGTTTCGGCGGGTTGCTGGCGGCCGCGGCAGGGGCCGGTATTGCCCTGTCCCTCTCCCTTGAATCGATTCCGGGAACGGCCATCTCCCTGTTCTTCTTCGGGATTGCCATTGGCCTGTGGGATGTGGCCCAGAACATCGAAGGCGCCGACGTGGAACACCGGCTCCGGCGCACCATCATGCCGCAGTTCCATGCGGCATTCAGTGGCGGTGCCTTCGTGGGTGCGCTCATCGGCGCAGGCCTCTCGAACCTGGGTGTGGAGCTGCCCCTGCACCTTCTGGTGATCGTGGGCATCGTGGTTCTGGTCACGATGATCGCGCCCCGCTACTTCCTGCCGCACATCCTTGCCGCCACCGCGGAAGGCGAGGCAAAGCAGGCAAAGGGCCCTTCAGCCTGGCGGGACAGCAGGACACTGCTCATTGGCGTGGTGGTGCTCGGCGCGACCCTCACCGAAGGAGCCGGCAACGACTGGATCGCCAAAGCTTCAGTAGACGGGCTTGGCACTTCCGAGTCCACCGGGGCCCTGATGTTTGCCCTCTTCGTCCTTGCCATGACGGCAATGCGCTTCCTTGGCGGCCGCGTGATCGACAAGTATGGCCAGGTGGCCGTCCTGCGGGCCAGCATGGCAGCCGCAGCAGCGGGTCTCGGACTGTTCGTCCTTGCAGGAAATGTCTGGCTCGCCGCGGTTGGTGCCGCACTTTGGGGCGTGGGGGCCGCGCTGGCCTTCCCGATGGGCATGTCCGCAGCTGCCGATGACCCGCAGCACGCCGCGGCCAGGGTGTCGGTCGTCTCCACTCTTGGCTATATCTCATTCCTTGCAGGGCCGCCCCTGCTCGGATACCTCGGTGACCTCACCGGCATCCATCTGGCTCTGCTGGCCATCATGGCGCCCATCGTGGTGGCTCTCCTGCTCGCAGGGGCCGCGAAACCCCTGCCGGTTAAGCAGGAGGACAAGTAGCCGCAGCAGGCGGCTGCGGGCCCTGCTGGCGGTAGGGTGGGGGCATGCGGAGCTCATGGCGGCGAAGCCACCGGTGGATCGGACGGCTTGATAAATACCTTGTTCGGCATGTATCAAGCCTGCCGGGTGGTAACCACGACGATTTCTTTCGCCGCCTCTCCGCCTCGGCCAACCACGGGAAGCTCTGGATGGCAGTCGCAGCAGTCATGGCAGCAGTTCCTGGCAGGACCCGGAGGGCGGCTCTCCACGGGCTGCTAGCCCAGGCTGTCGCGTCCGCAGTGACAAATGGTGTCTTCAAGACCCTGCTCCCCCGGACCCGCCCGCTGCCCGAGCACCTTCCCGTCTTCCGGTTCGTGCATCCGCAACCCACCAGTTCATCGATGCCATCGGGCCATTCCGCATCAGCTGTGGCCTTTGCTGTCGGAGTGGGTCTGGTGCGCCCTGCATTGGGCGCTGCCTTGGCGCCGGCAGCACTGGGGGTTGCTTATTCCCGGGTGCATACGGGTGCCCACTGGCCGTCGGACGTTCTGTTCGGCTCTGCGTTGGGTGCCGGCGCGGCGCTGGTCACCCGTCACTGGTGGCCGGTGCGTCCGGCTTTCCCGCGGACCGCGAGAACCTGGACTTCGGCACCCCAGCTACCAGATGGGGAAGGCCTCAGCATCGTCGTGAACACGCTGGGAGGTTCCTTCCGCGAAGAGACGGCGGCGGCGCTCCAATCCGTATTCCCGAAGGCGCATATAAGAACCGTGCAGCCGGAGGATGACCTCGTGGCGGCAATCCAAGCCGCGGCCGAGAGGCCGGGGACCCGTGCCCTCGGTGCGTGGGGCGGCGACGGAACGATCGGGGCAGCTGCCGCGGCCGCCGTCGAGCGTTCCATCCCCCTGTTGGTCCTGCCCGGCGGGACGCTTAACCACTTTGCCCGTGATGCCGGAATAGGCAGCCTCAAGGAGGCCGTTGCCGCCGCGTCGAAGGGGGAGGCTGCGCTGGCGGACATCGGCCTTGTCCGTGTCGAGCGGGGGCTGGCCGGAAAACCTGCGGTGGCGGAGCTGATCATGCTGAACACGTCCAGCGTCGGCCTGTACCCGGACCTGGTGCGGCGGCGGGAGCAGTTGCAGCAGGCATTGGGGAAGCCACTGGCCGGGGTGTTTGCCATGTTCCGGACCTTCGCCACGGGGACCCCCGTCACGCTTACCGTTGACGGCGTGCCGCACCGGGTCTGGATCGCGTACGTGGGCCGCGGCCGGTACTACCCCCGCGATCACGCACCCCTGCTCCGCCCTGTCATGGATGACGGGTTGTTGGACATCCGGTTGATTACGGCGGACGAGTCCTTCGCAAGGTTGCGGCTTCTGTGGTCCGTGCTCACAGGGACGGTGGCGAGTTCCCGGATCACGCACCTGAGGGAGGCCACGGAGGTGCGCATTGACGCGGGCGGAGCACCGATGGCGCTGGCCGTCGACGGCGAGGCGCTGGCCGGGGTACGCAGCGTCGAATACAGGGTGGTTCCCAGGGCCCTGGCCTACTACTCCCCCCGCGCCTGAACGCCGGCCCGGGCCAAGCCAACGGTCATCCAAGGGGACTACCCTGGTTCGCCCCTGAATCATCCCTGAGAGAGGCGAAAAGGGGCTGCAGCGTCGGTAGCGTAAGGGTGACACCACTGAGCTGAACCCATCCGCAGCCCCGCGCTGCCGTCCGAAGGAATATTTCATGATTGAGGCACACGACCTGGCCAAGGTCTATGGCGGAAAAACCGCCGTGGCCGGGGTCAGTTTCACCGTCAGGGCAGGGCAGGTCACCGGATTCCTGGGACCGAACGGCGCCGGCAAGTCGACCACCATGCGCATGATCATGGGACTTGACCGCCCGACCTCGGGATCCGTCACGGTGAACGGCCTGCCGTACGCGGACCATAAGGCGCCGCTGCACGAGGTGGGCGCTCTGCTGGACGCCAAGGCCGTGCACACGGGCCGCAGCGCCTACAACCACCTGCTGGCCATGGCCACCACGCACAGCATCCCCAAAAAGCGGGTGCACGAGGTCATCGAGATGACGGGCCTGGAAGCTGTGGCGCGCAAGAAGGCCGGCGGCTTCTCCCTTGGGATGGGCCAGCGCCTGGGCATCGCAGCCGCCCTGCTGGGCGATCCGCAGACACTCATCCTGGACGAACCGGTCAACGGCCTGGACCCGGAAGGTGTCCTCTGGGTTCGCAACCTGGTCCGGTACCTTGCCAACCAGGGCAAGACCATCTTTCTCTCCTCCCACCTCATGAGCGAAATGGCCCAGACCGCGGACCACCTGATTGTTATTGGCCGCGGCCGCATCATCGCCGACGCACCGGTCAAGGAGATCATCGCCGGCACACGCCAGGCCAGGACGCTGGTCCGCACTGACTCCGCCCCGCAACTGTCCTCCCTGCTGGCGGGCGATGGCGTCACCGTGGACCAAAGCGAACCGGAAACCCTGACTGTGACGGGACTCGACCCCCGTGAAATAGCCCGGGTTGCACTGAGCAACGGTGTCTTGGTCTACGAGCTAACGCCGCAAATGTCTTCCCTGGAGGACGCGTACTTCGACCTCACCAAGGACGAAGTTGAATACCACTCGCACCTGACCGGCGGACCTGCAGTGGCAGCCCCGGCGACGGCAGGAAAGTAAGGACGATGAGCACCCAGACAGCAACCCCTGCCAAGCCTGCCCCTTCCTCCGCAGGCACCCGCGGCGTCACCTTCGGCGGCGTGCTGCGGTCCGAATGGATCAAACTCTGGTCCCTGATGTCTACCCGCGTCCTGCTGCTTCTCACCCTGGCGGCGATCGTGGGTGTGGGCGCACTGGCCGTCCTGATCCGCTACACCTACCTGGATGAGATGATCCGCAATGCCGGGGAGCAGGGGCAGACCCTGACCCCTGAAATGATGGAACAGAGCTTCCCGCCGGGCTCCGGGTTCGAGCTTTACAACCTGCCCAACGCGGGCCTGCAGATCGGTATCCTGGTCCTCGGCTCGCTGGCGGTCCTGTTCATGGCGTCCGAATACGCCACCGGAATGATCCGGTCCACCATGAACGCGGTTCCGCGCCGGACGCCGGCGTTCGTGGCAAAGGCGATCATCCTGGCCGTGATCTCCTACGTCATCACCACCATCGCCGGGGTGGCCACCTTCCTGATCGCCATGCCGGTCTTCCAGGGCATCGGCTTCGATCTGGACTGGTCCACGGACGGCGTGCTCTACAGCATCTTCACTGGCGGCCTCTATGTTGCCGGGGTGGCCCTGATCGGCCTGTCGCTGGGAACGCTGCTGCGCAATTCGGCGGGCGGGATCACGGTCCTGGTGGGCATCTTCTTCGTGCTGTCCATCGCGGCGAGCTTCCTGACGCTCATCCCGGGCGAGTTCTGGAAGTATGTCCCGCAGTACATTCCCAGTGACGCCGGCGGACGGTTCCTCTCGATTGGCCACACGGACGGTGTCATTGATCCGTGGCAGGGCGGCCTGATCTTCCTGGGCTATGTGCTGCTGTTCCTGGTGCCGGCCCTGATCGTGCTAAAGAAACGCGACGTCTGACCTGCCTGCAAACATGAGCCAAGCGGGACCAGCGAAGGACGCGGCATCCGGGGCTGACGCGTCCTTCGCCGAGCTCACGGCCCGGCGCCGGGGGCTCATCCGGCGTTACCTGCACCAGCACCCGCGCGTCATGGACGCCGTGGTGGCGTTGAGTTACGCGCTGCTGGTGGCACCGACAGTGGTTGACGCCGTACTATCCGGCACCTGGCTCGCGGCAGCACTGCTGGTGGCGGTGGCGGTGGCAATGTTCCTGCGGCGATCCCACCCCGTGGGGCTGGTGGCGTTCGTGGCCGTGGTGGAAGTGGCCGTCACCCTGCTGCACCCGTGGGGCTCCAACGCGTCCGCCGGGCTGTGGTTTTCGTTGTATGCCGTGGCTGTGGTGCACACCCGCCGCTTTGCATTGATCACCATGGCCGTGGCCACTGCTCCGCTCGCCCTCCTGTACCTGCTGGCTGCCGTGGGGCCCATGGAGAACTCGTTCGTCCATGACCCGGGGGCCAACCCCGGGGATTTCCACCTGCTGACCAGCATCGCCACTGGCGCTACCATTGCGCTTTCAAACGTCATTGCCACCGGCATCGGCATAGGCGTCAAACAGCGGCGGGAACACGAACAGGAGGTCGCGGCGTGGGCCGCGCGCACCGCGCGCCTTGCCTCCGTTAACGAACGCAACCGGATCGCGCGGGAAATGCACGACGTAGTTGCCCACTCGCTCACCGTCATGGTCAGCCTCTCTGACGGTGCCGCCGTCGTCGTCCGGAAAAGCCCCGAGCGGGCCGGCGAGGTGCTGGGCGAACTGTCCCGGACGGGCCGGACCGCCCTTGCCGACATGCGGCGGGTCCTGGGCGTCCTCCGGGATGAGGCGGAGGCCGCCGCACCCCGGCTGCCGCTTGCCACCGGTGACAGCCTGGCGAAACTGCTGGAAGGATTCAGGACGGCCGGGCTGCCGCTGCACTATTCGCACAGCGGCCCCGCACTGCCGGACGATCCCGCCTTCCAGCTCACCGTGTACCGGATCGTGCAGGAATCGCTCACCAACGTGCTCCGTTACGGGCGGTCGCTGGGACGCGTGGACGTCAGCATTGTCCGGTCCGGCGATACGGTCACCATAGAAGTGCTCGACGACGGCGCGGGACTTCCGGGGCAGCCGGCGGATGACGGAGGTGGCGCCCACAGCGGCTCCTACGGCACAGGCCAGGGGCTGGCGGGGATGGCGGAACGTGCCCGTATCTACGCCGGTACGGTGGAGGCCGGCCGGAGTGGAAGGGGCTGGCGGGTTCACGCAGTGCTGTCCTGGCCAGGAGACGAGAGTACCGAAGCAAGTCCCTATCCGTACGAACTGCAAGGCAAGCCATGACTGACAACGCGCCCATCACCGTCCTGCTGGTGGATGACCAGCCCCTGTTGCGCATGGGGTTCCGGCTGATCCTGGAGGGTGAGGATGACCTGCAGATCGCAGGCGAAGCGTCAGACGGCGCGGAGGCCGTGAAGCTGGTCAAGGAACTGCAGCCCGACGTCGTACTTATGGACGTGCGGATGCCGGTCCTGGACGGCATTGAGGCAACCCGGGCCATCACCGCGTCCGGTTCCTGCGCCCGGATCATCATCCTCACCACGTTTGACGTGGACGAGTACGCCTTCGCCGGGCTGCAGGCGGGTGCGTCCGCCTTCCTGCTTAAGGACGCTGCGCCGTCGGACCTGATCCACGCTGTCAGGGTAGTGGCCAGCGGCGACGCCGTGGTGGCTCCCCGGATCACGCAGCGGCTGCTCGAAACCTATGTCCGGGGCGCCGTCCGCCCGGCGCCCGCCGCTCCGGCACCCGATCCCCTGCTGGCCGAGCTGACGCCGCGCGAAACGGAAATGCTTGAGGCGATGGCCGAGGGGCTGTCCAACGCGGAGATCGCCCACCGCTATTTCCTCTCCGAGGCCACCGTGAAGACGCACGTGCGCCGGATCCTGACCAAGCTGCATCTTCGTGACAGGGTCCAGGCTGTGGTGTACGCCTACGAGACGGGACTGGTGGTTCCCAGCAACCCGGACTACTGAGGCGCGGAGCGCACCGGTCCACTCACAGTTTGCACACAGGAACGCCCTCGCTGAACCGTGCGTGACCGACGCAGCCTGCAGGGAGGTCTATGCCACTGCCTGCTATGTGTCCAGCGGGCGGACCCCGGACCACGTTGCAGTCGGACAGCGTTTTCGGCGACGACGGCGGCATTTCCCAGCTCGCCAGGATGACCGGATCGGTGGGGCAGGGGTACACGGCGGGGCTTAACGTGACCATCTAGACTCGAGACCATGCCTTTCGATTCCTCCGCCGCAGACCACATCCAGGACCTTGGCGCCTATGTCAGCGCATCGCCGTCGAGCTTCCACGCGGCACACGAAGCGGGCAGGCGGCTGGAGGACGCCGGGTTCACGCGGCTGGACGAGCAGGAGCCGTGGGAGGGCGGAACCGGCTCGTTCTTCATCATTCGGGACGGCGCGCTGATCGCGTGGGTTGTTCCCGGGGGCGCCGGACCCACCACTGGGTTCAACATCCTGGGTGCACACACGGATTCACCGTCCTTCAAGCTCAAGCCGAAGCCCACAACCGGTGCGCACGGCTGGCTCCAGGCCGGCGTGGAGGTGTACGGCGGGCCGCTCCTGAACTCCTGGCTGGACCGGGAGCTGCAGCTGGCCGGCCGGCTGGTGATGCTGGACGGCACCGAGCACCTCACAGCCACGGGTCCCCTGCTCCGGTTCCCGCAGCTGGCGATCCACCTGGACCGTGCTGTCAATGACGGGCTCACCCTGGACAAGCAGCGGCACATGAACCCGGTATGGGGGCTGGGAAATCCTGCGGATTTTGACCTGCTGGAGGTTTTGGCCTCGTCTGTGCCTGACTCTTCCGTGGATCCTGCGCGGATTGGCGGGTACGACGTCATCATTGCAGACACGCAGGCCCCTGCGGTTTTCGGGGGCAAAAAGGAGTTCTTCGCGTCCGGGCGGCTGGACAACCTTTCGTCCACGCACGCGGGGCTTGCGGCGCTGATCGCGCACACCTCCGGTGGGGCTGCTTCGGATGCGCCGATTGCCGTCCTTGCCGCGTTCGATCACGAGGAGATCGGCTCCAACTCCCGCTCCGGTGCCTGCGGACCCATCCTTGAAGACGTCCTGGTACGTGTCTCGGACGGCCTCGGTGCCTCGGCGAGCCAGCGGCGGCAGGCGATGTCGGCGTCGTTCTGTGTTTCTGCTGATGCCGGCCACGCAGTCCACCCCAACTATGCCGAGCGGCACGACCCCGCCAACCATCCGGTGCTTAACGGCGGCCCACTGCTGAAGATCAACGCGAACCAGCGCTACGCCACTGACGCGCAGGGTGCCGCGTTGTGGGCACGGCTCTGCGCTGAAGCGGGCGTGCCCTACCAGGAGTTCGTGTCCAACAACGCGATTCCGTGTGGCTCCACCATCGGCCCCCTGACCGCTACCCGGCTGGGAATCCGTACCGTGGACGTGGGCGTGCCGCTGCTCTCCATGCACTCGGCACGTGAACTGTGCGGCGTGGAGGACCCGCTGCGGCTGGCGGCAGTGACGGAGCTGTTTTTCCGGACTGCTTCGTAGCTTGCTGCTCCGCACCACAGTCTTGGTGCGGATACCCGCAAATTCCCTTGCTGCTTCTGGCAGGCCCTCATTGGGGGCCCTACGGTTGTGAAACACGGATGCCTTTGGGGCATGCGGTCCATGGTTCCGGTCCGCATGCGTTGGAGAGGCCTGACAGCCTTGCCGCCCGGAGCGCCGCTGACAACTGACTGACGCTTCAGGCAGGGTGCCGCCTCCGGCATCTGGCAGGAACGGGGAGTGCAGACCCCGGCTCCGGCCAACGTCTGCAGCGCCGCGACCATGGAGCCAAAATGTCGTCTGCACCTGGAGTTCTTCCCCGCCGGACTACCAAGCTGCGCGGCGTTGGGCTTCCACGCTACGTCAGGCCGCGTTCGAGTCCCGCGCCGGATACCAACGTGTTGTCACCGACATCCGGGAAGGAGCAGGCATCCGCAATCCTGGGCGGCAGCACTGTGGACCTTCTGACCCAGGACGACGCCCTGGCCCTGATCATGCAAAGAGCCATGTCGGCTGGGAGCACTCCACTGGCGGTTGCTTCAGCAAATCTCGACCATATTAAGCATTTCGGCCACGGCGGCCGGTGGGCAGGACGTTTGGAAGCAAGCGAGAACATTGAATGGCTGACCCTGTTGGATGGCGCTCCGCTGGTTGCCCGGGCGCAGAAGATCACCCATCGCCCGTGGCCCAGGCTTGCAGGAAGCGATTTGACGTGGCCGCTGTTGGAAGCAGCTGCGGACGCGGGGCTGCGCGTGGGTTTCCTGGGTGGCCGACCAGAGACCCATCTTAGAGCCGGGCAGCGGCTGGCAAAGGACTTTCCACAACTCCATGTGGGAGGTTGCTGGGCGCCGGAGAGGTCGGATCTCACAAGCCCAGACATATCGCGCCGCCTGGCCGCGGAGGTAGCGGCGGCCGGTGTGGATGTCCTTTTCGTTTGCCTTGGAAAACCCCGCCAGGAGCTGTGGATCAAAGAGTTCGGGCAGCTAACGGGAGCCAAGGTTCTATTGGCTTTCGGAGCGACGGTGGACTTTCTGGCTGGCGTGATCCAGCGGGCACCTGAGGCCGTCCGGAATGCCGGAATGGAGTGGGCCTGGCGGCTGGCCCTCGAGCCTCGTAGGTTGGCCTCACGCTACCTTGTGGACGGTCCCAGGGCGTACCTGCAGTTGCAGCGCCATAGCGGAACGGGACCGGCTTCCAGTGCGGGACAGTCCGTCACCGCTTCCCCACCCCACAGTTGCGACGAGGACGCCGTTATGGTGCAGCCCCCAGGAAATGTGGCCACATCTTTTACTCCGGTTCATGAGCCGGCAGATGTTGCCGTCCTGATCGTGACTTACGAAAGCGAAGAAACGATCCCCCGTCTCCTCGACGGGCTGCAGGCGGAGACTGCCGAGCAGAGTATCAAGGTTGTTGTCGCCGACAATTCTCCAACTACGGCCACGGTGGACGCGCTTGCCCGGCATGGCAACATCGATGTGTTTCGTACAGGCGGCAATCTGGGCTACGCGGCGGGCATTAACCTGGCCATGAAGCGAGCTGGATCGGCTGGTGCTTACCTGGTCCTCAACCCCGATATAAGGGTCATCCGCGGTTCCATTTCGAAACTTCTGGAACGAATGCGGGTGTCTTCTGCCGGCGTCGTTGTTCCCCTCCTTTTGGACGACGATGGCAGCGTCTACCCGTCCCTTCGACGCGAGCCCAGCTTCTCCCGGGCTGTTGGAGATGCTCTGCTGGGCAGCAGGTTGGCCGAACGGCCGGCGTGGCTGTCCGAAATCGACTTTTCGGCGGAAAGCTACAGACAACCCCACCCTGTCGACTGGGCCACCGGCGCTGCCCTCCTGATCCACCCGGCTGTGGCAGCGGCTGTGGGCGACTGGGATGAACGCTACTTCCTCTACTCGGAGGAAACGGATTTCCTAAGGCGGGTAAGGAGTACCGGTGCCACCGTTTGGTTCGAGCCTTTGGCGCGGATGCACCACACCGGCGGCGCTTCCGGCAGGTCCTCGTCCCTTGACGCACTGATGGCAGCCAATCGGGTCCGCTATGTCCGCAAATTCCGGCCCGCGACGTATGCGGCGATGTTTCACGGTGCGGTCGTCCTCAGCGCGCTGCTCCGGGCACCGCTTTCAAACGGTGGGGGGCTGCTGTCCACTGTTGCACGTGAGTCATCCTGGGGTGACCTCCCGCATCCGGATGCCTCATTGGATCCTTCACTCATGCCCTCAGGAGCGGTCCTCATCCCCGCGCATAATGAAGAAGCCGTGCTGGGCCGGACGCTGGCCCCGCTGGCCCCTTACGCGGCGGCAGGCCGGGTGGAGATTGTGGTGGTATGCAACGCCTGTACTGACAACACAGCAGGGGTGGCGCGCAGCTTTCCAGGCGTACGGGTGGTGGAAATTTCCGTAGCATCCAAGACCGCCGCTTTGAATGAGGCCGACAGGGTGGCACGCTTGTGGCCGCGGCTTTACCTGGACGCGGACATTGAGCTTCATCCGGGCTCTTTGAGCACTGTGTTCTCCGTTCTGGCCAAAGGTGATGTCCTGGCAGCACGGCCCGATTTCACCTACGACAGCCGGTCCGCGGACTGGATTGTGCGGGCCTACTTCCGCGCGCGTTTCCGCATGCCCTCACAGCGTGCGCACTTGTGGGGGGCCGGCGTCTATGGGTTGAGCCAGAAAGGTCATGCCCGTTTCCCCGCATTTCCACGGCTCACCGCGGATGACCTTTTCGTGGATTCCCTGTTCGAAGTGGACGAAAAGGCCATCGTCCACACTACCCCTGTGCTTGTCAGGACACCTCGTTCAGTTAAAGATCTGGCGGCCATTCTCAGGCGCACGTACCGCGGCAACGCGGAGCAGCACACGCCGGAGCGCAGGGCTGTTCGTCTCGCCGAGCTACTGCACACGGTCAGGGGGCCGGTGTCTGCGCTGGATGCAGCCGTCTACGCCTTCTTCGCCCTTCGAGGCCGCGCGGCCGCTTCAGGACAGGCATCCATGGCCGGCTGGGAGCGGGATAACAGCAGCCGGCAGGGCCCGGCTTGCTAGTCCAACCTCGGGTGACTATTTTCGTGCAACAGACTATTTCCGGCGGATGGCAACCATCAGCATGTCTGCAAGGAACGCCCCCGCCGCCGCCAGTCCCAAGACCAGCACTGACAGTGCCGCCACCGCATGGGCAGGCCTTGCCGGGTGATAGCTGACATCCGGCACGGACGGTGAGAGCTCCGTCGTGATGTGGGCAGTGCGGACAACACCCATTGCGTCCTGTTGTTTTTGCGTCGCAAGGTCAAGCGATGCTGCCAGTTCCTCTGCTACCCGGCTAACCGAGGCAGGATCCTCGGCGACAACCTCGATGGTCACGACGGCACGGGCAAATGATGGCTCCCACTGGGTTCCAGAGTTGGGCAGATACGCAGAATAGCCGTTGCGGATTCCCGTCGCGTACAGACTTGCACCGTTCGTTTCCAGGGGAGGAACACTGCTCTCCTTGAAGGCGAGGCGCTGAATCACCGCTGCAAACTGGACAATATCCTGCGAGTCCGAGCGCAATGGGTTTCCAGCTGCTGCCCCCGGAGGCGGAAGGAATACGACGTTTACCCGGGTCCAATAAACCCCTTTCGCCTGGGCAACGTTCAGGATCACAGGCATCATCAGGGCGAGTACAGCGAGCACCACCGGCCAACGGCGCAACAGGACCCAGCCGCTACGCTGACGCACAGCCGGCCTATGCATGCTTTCGTCTTCTCGCTACGTCGCGCAGGCGCCAATAGGCGCCGCAAACACCCATCAGGAGGAAAAGCGTGCCAGCTGCCTGGGGAAAGGAGAACGCATCGAAGAAGCCAGTCAGGGAGGCGCCGGCAGCAACACTGGCAGCGAGTCCGGGACCAAGATGCTTGAAGAGCGGCTCCTGGTAACCTCTGCGGCCTGCCAGGGCGGCGCCAAAACTGGCGGCGAGGAGTGCGATGAAGGCCAGCAGGCCGAGTGTTCCCGTGTCCAGAAGGGTTACCAGATACTGGTTGTCGAGGATGCGGTACTCAGGGAGGAAGGTGCCCAGGCCACGTCCCAGAACAGGGCTCATGTTCCAAAAGGCAGGAACAATGTCGTAGCTTTCTGTGCGCGATTTCAAGCTGGCGTCTTCTCCGCCAAACAACCCCATCAGGGTTCCCACCATTCCAGGTACGAGGGCCCACACCAGGATCAGCAGCCCCATGGCGGCCACACCTGCCCTCCGCCGGACACCCCGGCTCCAGAACGGGAACAGGACCATTACGCCTACCACAAGGCCGATGATGGCTGACCGTGACACCGAAAGGGAACTGGCGATCGCTATCGCACAAACCGGAAACCACCGTTGCAATGCAGTCCGGGAGAGGTCATGCAGGGCGAGGCAGATGGAAATGGGGAACACCATGGACAGCACGAAGGCGTACTCCAGCGGATTCCGTGCTGTTGCGGAAGGCCTGCTGAAGCCGCCCCGGTCCTGCAATGCACCAAAATCGCTCACTGAGAGACCCGGAATCGCCACGTTCGCCACGAAGGAATGGCCGGTCATAAACTGGAGAATCCCCAAGCCCGCGTAGAGGCCGCCCAGCAGACAACACAGGCGCATGAGGCTGATCAGCCGTTCCTTGCCGGGGATGCCGTCAACTGCCAGGAAGAGAACGCTTGCGAACGCGGCCATGCGCATCAGCCCGAGATTCAGGGCGTTGGCTTCCGACTCCGTAAGGGCCCGAGATGCTCCCACTGCATAGCTCGCCAGGATGCAGCCCAACAGAACAAACATTGCGACCCGCACCGGCTGCAGAGTACTGACAAACCGCGTGTTCCGCTGTACGTGGTACCAACCCCACCACGGGAGGAAAAGCAGGGCAAAGAGGGCTGCAGGGGCGCCCGCACCGCCCAGCGCCGCGAACGTCCGATTGGAAGGAATGATCAGCAGGACCAGAAAGTAGACCATAAGCACGTTCACGGCGTCCCAACCGGTCCGCTCAACATCACCGCATGCTGGTGCCGGCCGGCCCAGCGCCGGGATGGCAATGAGGCCACTCCCCCGATCAGCGCCGTTGCGCATGGAGGGTCTCCCGATTGCGGTCGTGTGCTGTGGCGGGTGCCTTCAATTCGTCCACCGCATCCCAGAAGCGATCATCGGAACCATTGGCGGGTTTCCCCGTAGCCCTTCTTGCCTGTACCTTCCCGTTTGCCCTCGTACCCCGCCGGCGAATAAGGACCTTGTCCAGCTGGCCAGTTGCCAGCAGGGAACCGGCCCCTCCGAGCGCAGCCAGGGCAAGCAGCAGCCTGGTCCTGGTGCCGTCGTTGATTTCTACCTCGTCATCAATAGCCAACGGCATCGAGGTCATCCTGGCCTCAGGCTTCAGTTCAAGCGCATCCTGCAGGCTGGTCAGGTTCTCAGGAACGGAACCGATCACGTCCCTCAGAGTGCCAAGGGTGGCTTCCGCGGTGGAACCAGTGACGGTGATGAGGACGATGGGCCCATTGGTGGAGGAGTCCCGCGCGGTGCTGAACTCAACCCCCTGGTACTTTGCCAAAATGGGACGCTGAACTTCCGGGGAGTTCAGTTTGACTGTTAGAACCCCCAGGGCTTGCTCCAGTCCGCCCATGTATAGGAACGGATTGTCACCTGAAATAACCGCGGTGGCAGGCGGGATCAGCGCAACGCTGCCCGTGGCTTCGTATTTCACCGGGACCTCACGATAGGCAAGGACAATGGCGACGGCCGTCACCAGCATCCCGGCGACTACCAGATACCAACGCCGCCTGATGCTTGCATACAGGTCCCGTAGAAACATTGCTCGCTCCTTCGCTATTGAACCAGGGTTGTGGTCCGTGCTTTCCGGGCCGCGTTCAGGCGATCAAGTCCCTCTTTGCCAAGGGTTTTCATGACCGCTTTCTTGACGATGTACCTTCCGCCTTCCCGCGTTAGCCTGTAGGGCTTTTGGAGGAGCCGCTCCCGGAGGAGGGCCTTGTACCCAGGGTCTTCCACACCGTCCAGCAGGGAGCCATAGGTTCCGAGGTAGGGGCCCGCGGACACGAGCCTGCCGCGTATCCGGTTGCTGACATTGGTGCCATGCACCACCTGAAGCCATGTGGGACTTCCGCCAATCTCGAAAACCGGCATGCTCAGCCCTAACCGGTTGTGCCAGTCAGCCCAGCAAGTGAGCGGGGATTGCCAGTCTTCCCGGACTGAGCAGAATGCATTGGAAGGATCATGATGTGCGTACAGGGTGGATCCTTGGCGGATGAGGCCATTGATGAAGTAGAGCGCGGCGCGCCCCCCAAGGATCTGCACGGATTGCAGACGCTCCACGAAATCAGTTGCCAGCCCGTCGTCGTTATCCAGGTTCGTGGTGATGAGTACGTTCCCGGTTGCCCCGCTGACCGCTTTCAGGTCCTGGAACCGTTGGCTGCTTGTGACCTGCGGCCGGTAGATGGGGGTGAAAATGGCCGGCCGGTTCAGCTGCAGCATTCGCTCCTTGAGCCACTCGGGGCTTTGCGGATCGAGGTAGATAATCCAGTGGAAATTTCGGTTGGACTGAGCACGTACTGAAGGAAGGCAATATGTTTCGAACAGCTGCACACGGTTCCTCAGCCAGCCCTCTTTGGCGCGAATGATGCTTTCGGCTCCACCCGACGGAAGGTTGAACCGCGTAAGGAAAATGTGGTTGATGGAGTCGTTCATAGCTTCACCTTGTAGATGTGATAGGTAAATTCGGCCGCGAATGAGTCGGAAAAGCGCCCATCAGCGGTTACAGGCAGCGAGCGGTCTTCAAATAAAACCTCCACCGAATTTGCGCGGACACCGGGAGGCAGCGTGAAAGTCCTGTCAGTGGGCCCTGCAGAGTCCTCAGCCATGGCAAAAATGTAGGCGTCGCCAGCGTGTGTCTTGAGCATGGTTTCAAGTCCGGTACCGAAGGAGTATCTATACGACTGGGTGTTCACTACCGGAGCCAATTCCCGGATCTGCCGGTTGACTTCCTTCATTGCCGCCATCTGTTCCGACCCGCAATAGTCCGGGGTTACCTGCGAGAGCCTGAGGACGCTTCCGCCGCCACACGGCCCGGAAAGGCTTTGGTTGAAGTACACGATTCCGCGGGCCTCATTGATGATTGAATTCATCACGGCTCCCTTGAGTTGGGCCGGTGAGATGTGGTCTACGAAGGGCCCTTCACCCGGCCCGCCATTCAGGTTTTCAACGAACTGCCACAACGGCTGCAACTCACCGTCGGCAGCGTCCTGGATGCGGAGGGCCTCCATAATCTTTCCGTAACTTGAAGCCGTGCGGCAGGTCTCCTCCTTGACCGGGGCGAGGTGCGCGTTCACGTACGGCTTCAGGCTGCAGTACGGGATTGTGTACCAATACATGTCCACGGAGACGGCATCCGCATAGTTATTGACGAACGCTTGGGCATCGGGGCTCTTCATGTAGTGGCTTACAACCATTTGGGTGAAATTTGCGTACTTGAAATACTCTCGTGGTACGTCCTCGGCCAACTCTTGGAGGTGTTTTCGTCCCGCTTCCGGCGTGAACCGGCCATCCACTTCATCGTCCAGGAATGCGCCTACCCAGTTCCTGCGATCAGGAGTGAAAGTTTCGTTGAGTTTTCCGCCTACCCAATACACATCATTTTTTTCAAAAAGTGAGTACGGGGTAGTTTCGGCCATTCCCATGTAGGTGTTGATTCCATGGTCTTTATCGAAGCGGACTTCATCGTCATTACTGACGCCGTTGTACCAGATGGCGATTGGAAAAAATGATGGATCGTCCCAGCCGGCGGCATCGGCCTTGGCGAACGACTTCCAATAGTCGGATCCGCCCTCCCACGGAATCCGCTCCAGGTCCAACGCCGGCCCTGCAGGTGAGGCCCCTGCGGTGCAACCGCTGAGGGCGAGGATGACTACGGCCATCGCCGCGATGAGCCGGTCAGGCGGAAATTTGCGCACGTTGGTCCATCCGTTCCGTGATGATGTTGAGCAGTTGGTCAGCCCGTTCCTGCCAGGAATGACGCTGGGCGAACTCCCGTCGGCGTTGTTCGGCCGTTGTGTCCGGCTCCATTTCCAGGGCCCGCTGCACTTCGCGGACGAATTGCTTCCGCCCGTGGCCTACTGTCACCAGGTCAGTGCCGAGCCAGTGAACAGCTGGCAAGTCTGTAGCAACCACGGGAAGCCCGACTGCAAGATAATCCAAAGTCTTGAGTGGAAAGCTGGCCCTGTTGAATGGGTCGTCCTTGTAAGGCGTCAGGCCTACGGAAGCTGTGGCAAGGTGGCCCTGCACTTCTGCAAAGGGAAGCCTTCCAAGCCAGGTGACCCGTTCATCCTCAAGGAGCAGGTCCAGCCGTTTCCGGGTTTCCGGGTCCCGCTCCGTCCGTGGACCTATCACTAGAAGGCGTACCCCCGCATCCCTGACGGCCTCCAGAAGATCCAGGTCAAGGCGTTCATTCAGTTGGCCAACGAGTGCGGCGGCGGATGTCCTGCCAGTTGAGCTCACCTGGGAAAGCGCTGGCACGCAGCCGTTTGGAAGCACAATTGACTGTGGCAGCGCAGTTTGCTTCCGTCTGTCTATTTCCGCTGCCAGTGACGGGGACACGGCCGCGGCAATGTCGGCAGCAATGATATTTCCGGTCAGTTGTTTCTCCACCATCGTGGCGTTCAGTCCCATCAGGGATGCTCCAGAAAGCCAGTCGTCGGTCACGTATAGGACCCGCAGGCCCGTCAACCCGACCGGGAAACTGGCCGTTGGCGATGAAACGATGGTGGCCAAAGGTTCCGATTCCAACTTCTGCATGGCACCCCTGATCGCCCTGCCCAGCAGCCGATTGGCCAGAGATGCCACCAGCGGACGGGTGAAGCCGGGCACTGACAGGGAACGAAGCCGGGTGATGCCGGCGGCAACGGCGGAGAGTTCATTCAGCCCCTCCAGGCGTCCATTTCTGAATCCATGCTGGAGTGGCAGAGGTGGATCAACCCACAGGACAGGGATGCGCCTGGCGAGTGCCGTCGCCATGTGGTGATCCGTGCCATTGATGTTTTCCCACCGGGTTCCGGGCACGACTATCAGGATGCTTCGAGTCGGTTTCATCGCGGTTCCTTCCGATGACTGCTGCCCCAGCCGGATGTCCTAACGGCGGGGGCAGCCGGGCGGGAGTTGAAGTCATCCACAGCGACCGCACCGAACAACCGGCGGCTGCGGCGGGCCAGGTGGTAGGCAAAAAACCTGCCACCCGCGGCCAGATCATCCTTCATTGTCGATGTCTGCGGATGCTCCAGGGCGTCGTAATAGAGGTCCTCCTGCAAGAGTGCTGCCCGGGAAAGGGAAAACCGTTGGGACACTGTTTGCAGGCCGAAGGCACCCAGCGTGCACCTGCGTACAGGATCTCCATAAAGCTCGCGCAGCATGCCCGCCAGTTTTTCTGCCCCGGCCGTGGAACCGCTGCCCATCCCGAACCATCCCTGCTGAAGGAACAGGGGAAGGGTTTCGGGGGTCAGTAGCTTCCAAAAGCCCTGTTCGCCCTGGACGATGAGTGGTTTTGCGAAAGCGAGTGCGCGCAGTGCGGAACTGCCCATCCCCAACACGAGATCTGCGGCCCCGTACGCGGGACGGGGGTCACCGAGTTGGCCCGTAAGGACCACCGACCTGCGCCCCAACGCGGCGTTGGTTGCCGCTGCTGCGGAAGCCACGCTTTCACGGGCGGCACCGTCACCAACTATGACAAGTTGGACGGGCACTTCGGCGCCAATGTTCCGCGTGGCCGCGATGGCGGACATCAGCCCTTCCAGCTTCAGCTCCATTGCGAGGCGGGTGACAACAACCACTACGAAAGACCTGGGCTCCAGTCCCCACTGCTGACGGAAATGGGCTGCTCCGACGTCGATCCTTGGATTGTTTTCCTCGAGGTCCACGGGCGGCTCCAGAAGCGTTGCCCTGGTCCTGCCAAAGTGGCGCTCGGCGGCGAGGATGTTTGCCGTTCCCACCATTAACGGCAACTGCTTGGGTATGAATGGCGCAACCGCCATGGACATGACGGTGGACACCGCCACAGCCGACGATTGCCGTGCTGCCATTGCGCACTCGAGGGTCGGCGGCCACTCGTAACCGTGCAATACGTCGACTTTTCGCTCCGCAACGATCTGCCGGAGTGCTCGGACAATCCCCGGCGTGGGTCGATGGGAAGGGCGAGGGGCCTCGATGAACTCAAGCCCCAACTCATGGATTCGATCAAGTAGTGCCCCCTGCCGGCCAAAGAGCATAACTTCATGTCCGAGGCGCTGCACGGCCGCGGCCAGCTCAATGGCGTTGATCTGGCTGCCACCGATGCCCAACTCGTGAGGGAATACGAGAATCTTCATGGGATTTCATCCCCAACCGGTGTGTGGCCAACCGTCCGCAGAAGCCGGAGTGCACTGCGGTGGTGGTACAGGAGACCCAGTATGACGGCCCCGGCAACTAATCCTCCGGATACTGTCGAGACCAATCCTTCCGGGTGATTGACTGCGATGAACCAGGAAAGCACTCCTGTTGCCAACCCCAGGCACAACGGCAGCCCACAGCGGGAGGTAAGGTGATGGATCTCCACCCCGGCCCTCTGCAGTTGCCACGCATAGCAGGGCAGGATCAGCCCAAAGGACACCAAAGCCTGCGCGGCGGCCAGTCCGGGGAGGCCGAACAACAAGGCACCGCCGGTGAGGGCGGGGATGAGTACTGCAATGCTGCACGCCTGGATGGAGAACACGGTCCCGGACTTACCGAGCACGACGAGGAAGTCGTAGGCGAGGTCGCAGAACATCTTGGACACAGCGGCAATCATCAACCAGGAGAGTGCGGCTGCCGCGGGCAGCCAGTCAGAACCGTATACCAGCGCGATCAGGGGTAGAGCATTGCCCGCAAGGAACAGCATGAGTGGCAGGGCGGCACAACAAAGTACCAGAACCATGGCTGCTAAAGCGCCATGCATTCGGGTTTGGTCGGTTTGGAGCGATGAGAATGCGGCAGGTGCGACGCGGCGCAGCGGCTGCGCAAGAATGCTGGCAGGCCAGTTCGACAAATTGAAAGCCAACACATAGAACCCCAAGGCCGTACTTCCCAGGAGTGCGCCTCCGAGCATTTGGTCGCTGTAGCCAAGCGCGAAGAAGATGATGCTCGTCCCTGCCAGCGGCAGCCCGAAACGAAGCAGGGGGCCAACCAGCGCGGGATCCAACCGGAATCGGTACGGCAGCGGCGAAGCCTTGAGGAACATGGCCGCGGAGATCAGGCTGCCGGCCACCCTTCCCAAGGCCAATGCCATGGCTCCCATGCCGGTGAGCGCCAGAACGAGCGACAGAACCGCGCCCACCCAGACGTTGACCTGATCGATGCCCAGCCTCTTCTTTTCCTGGAAATCACGCTGCAGCAGGGCCGCCGGCGAGGCCACTACTCCGTTGATGAATACGCTGATGATCAGCACTCGGATGACGTCTGTGGCTTCCGGATCCCCCATCGCGCCGGTGAATACCGGTGCCGCCAGGACAGCGAGGCCGCAGAACAGGGCGCTCCCCGCCACCGAGATGGTATTGACTGTGGGAACGATCCTGGCCGGATCGCCGGGCCATCTGACGATCGCCAGCGAAACACCAAGTTCGTTAAAGCTCAGCACTGCCATCAGTGCCACGAGCGCCACCGCAAAGGTGCCGAATGATTCTGGCCCCAGCAGCCGTGCCAGGAGGATTCCAATCCCTAATGTCCCCAGGCGGGAAAGGACTGTATTGAGGACACTCCAGCCGAAGGCGCTGGAAGCGCCCGGACGCGTAGCGGTACTCGTCACGGTGCCTCCAGCGCGGCGCGCAACGCCTCAACTACACGCTCCTGCTGGCCGGCGGTGATATGAGGGAAGATCGGCAGTGAGAGGATTTGTTCCGCGGCTTGTTCGGCAACAGGGAATGAGCCCGGGGCCCAGCCGTCGGACGCGTAAGCCCTGCTCAGGTGCACTGGCACCGGGTAGTGAACTCCGGCCTGGACCCCCGCCTCGTGAAGGGCACCGAGCACCGCATCACGTTCCGGCACGCGCACCACATACAGGTGCCACACATCAGAGTTCCCCGGCGCCTCGCGCGGCACTACGACATCCGGTAAGTCTTCAAGCAGGGCAGAGTAGCGCTCGGCAGCCGCGCGGCGTCGAAGATTCCATCCCTGCAACCGCGCCAGCTTTGCTTTGAGAACCACGGCTTGGACAGTGTCGAGCCGCGAATTCATTCCGACGGCGTCGTGCCGGTACTTCTCGAGACTTCCATGGGCGCCCAACATCCGCACCCGGGCGGCAACGGCGGGATCGTCCGTCAAAACCCCGCCCGCGTCGCCGGCGGCACCCAAATTTTTCCCTGGATAGAAACTCGTCCCGGCAGCCCGCCCCCAGGTCCCGGCAGAGCGGCCCAAGCGCGTGGCGCCCTGCGCCTGGGCGGCGTCCTCGATGATGACAGCGCCGCAGGACTCGGCGATCGGAATCAGTTGCTCAACAAAGGCTGTCTGTCCAAAAAGGTGCACGGGAACTATGGCTTGGGTGCGGGACGTGACGGCGGCGGAAACACGTTCCGGAGAAATCAGCAGATAGGTCGGATCCACGTCAACGGGCACCGGTACAGCCCCGATTCGGCTCACGGCCTCCGCCGTAGCGATGAACGTGTTTGCCGGAAGTATGACCTCCCCGCCAGGCCGAACGCCGCCGGCCCGCAGGGCCAGTTCCACAGCGTCTGTCCCGTTCGCCACCCCCACACAGTGCCGGACCCCCACAAAGGCCGCATAGGCTGCCTCAAACCCCGCCACGGCAGGGCCACCTATGAATGAAGCCGAGGCAAGGACCGGGGCCAGTTCCGCCATGACTTCCTCATGCACCTCCGCCTGCTGTGCCGCCAAATCAACCAATGGCACTGGCCCAACGGCAGCCTGGACATCTGTTTCCGCACTCACAACGCACCCCCAAACTGGAAAGCTTCCCGGTCTATCTCGCGCGCCGGCACCCCAACCCAGGTTTCGCCGTCGGGCACGTTGCTCAGCACGGCGGCACCCATGCCGACTGTCGCGTACGCGCCCACGGAGGTCCGCTCGCGGACGCCCGCGTTCATGCCCAGGTACGCCGCCCGGCCAATCCGGACTCCGCCGCCCAGCGATACTCCCGCAGCGAACGTGGCAAAGTCCGCCACGTCGTCGTCGTGCGTGAAGGTCACCGAGGGCATGGCCACCACGTGCGAGCCGATGGTGACGGATGCGGTCAGGGTGACGTTCCGCAGCAGGATGCTGCCCCTGCCGATCCGGCAGCCCTCCGGGTACTGGACGGAGGGGTCGATCGCCGTGGCATACCGCGCTTCGTTCAGGCCGAGTGCCGTGAGCCGCTCCACCACGGCTTCGCGCGCCTTCCCTGAGCCGATGCACACCAGGACGAACGCGTGCTTGTACTTTGCAGCGTCGTCGATCGTCCCAAGGACGGGTGCGCCGTCCACGGTCACCCCCGCCATCTCCTTGTCGTCGTCCAGGAGGCCGACGACGTCGTACTGGCCGCTGCTGCGGACCATCGCCAGGACTTCGCGGGCCAAGCCGCTGGCGGCTACGAGGATCAGCTCGCTCATGTGCCGGCCCCAACGGCTGCAGCACGAATGGTGCTGATGATCCTTCCCAGTCCCTCGTCATCGAGCTCGTGGAACACAGGGAGGATCAGCGTCCTGTCATTGAGCCGTTCCGTGTGCTGCAGGCCGGCGTTGCCTGCGTCCCTCCAGCGGTACGCCGGCTGGCGGTGCGCCGCCATGATTCCCCGCCGTGCCGAAATCCCCGCATCGGCCAGCAGCTCCATCAGGCCCTCCCGCGTGGTCCTGAACGACGGCAGGACCTCCATCCAGAAAGACTGGAAATTGGTGGTCCCATAGGGCGGATCGGACACCATCCTCAAGCCCCTCAGCCCGGCCAGCCCGGCCACGTACCGCGCCGCGATGTCCCGCCGCCTTTGCACCACCTCCGGGAGGCGCCCCAGCTGGACAATTCCGACGGCGGCCTGCAGGTCGGTCATGCGGTAGTTGAACCCCACCTCGAGGTACACCTCCGCCGGCGCCAGCGTTGACCCGTGCCGGTCCGCGGCGGAGACGCTCATGGAGTGTTCGCGAAGAGCCCGTGCCCTGGCTGCCCAGTCGGCCCGGTTGGTGGTGAGCATCCCGCCTTCACCCGTAGTGAGGATCTTGCGGGGGTGGAAGGACCACACCGCCACGTCGGCGCCGGTGCCCACGGGCCGGCCCTTGTACGTAGATCCCACACCGCAGGCAGCATCCTCAATGAGGGTGATCTCGTGGCGGTCGCAGAGTTCCCGGATCGGGTCCAGGTCCAGCGGGACGCCGCCCTGGTCCACCACAATGACGGCCCGGGTATCCAGCGTGAGGGCCGCGTGGAGGGTTTCCGCAGTCACGTTCCCGGTGGCCGGGTCCACGTCGCAGAATACCGGTCGGGCCCCTACGTAGGTCACGGCGTTCGCCGTGGCGATGAAGGACAGCGAAGGCACCACCACGTCGTCGCCTGGTCCGATCCCCGCCACTTTCAGCGCCAGGTGCAGGGCAGTGGTGCAGTTGGAGACAGCGACGGCGTGCCGCACCTCCTGTGCGGCGGCGAACTTCTCCTCGAACTCCTTGACCTTGGGTCCCTGGGCAACCCACCCGGACGCCACCACCTCGGCCAGCGCGAGGGCCTCTTCCTCCCCGAGCCACGGTTTCATGACGTTGATCCTGGCAAGCACTGCTTCCGCACTCATCGCGCACCGGCCTTCCTTGTCGCGGCGATCTCGTCGCGCAGCGGCATCCACCAGCTGACGAGCTCGCGGAGTCCTTCCTCCAGTTCCACCTCGGCCTTGAACCCCAGGTCCCGGGCGGCCGCCGACGTGTCCGCCAGCCGCCGGACAACGCCGTTGACCTGCCGCGCCGGACCGTGCTCCACGTCCAGGTCCGAACCCATGACCCGGAGCAGCGCCTGCGCCATCTCCAGCAGGCTGGTCTCGGTTCCGCTGGCCACGTTGTAGACCCCTTCGCTGACGCCGCTGCCAGCCGCCAGCATGTTGGCGCGCGCCACGTCCGCGGTGTAAATGAAATCCATGGTCTGGAGCCCGTCGCCGAAGATCAGCGGCGCCTGGCCGTCCATGATCCGCTCCATCCAGCGCACCAGGACCTCGGTGTACAGCCCGTGGACGTCCATCCGCGGCCCGTAGACATTGAAGTAGCGGAGCATCACGTAGTCCAGGCCGGTCATGGCCCGGAAGCTGCGCGCCATGCCTTCGTTGAAGGACTTGGCTGCGCCGTAGAACGTGTCATTGTTGGCGTGGTGGTGCCGTTCAGGAGTCGGAAACTCCTCGGCCATGCCGTACACCGAGGCGCTGGATGCGGCCACCAGCTTGTCAACCTTGTGCCCGGCGGCGGCCTCCAGCACATTGAAGGTTCCGTCCACCAGCACCTCCAGGGCCAGCCGCGGCTCCTCCGCGCACTGGGTGATCCGGATGGCGGCCTGGTGGAACACGAGGTCCTTGCCCTTCGTCAGGTCGTGCACCAGGTCCCTGTCCTGGATGGTGCCCTGCACCAGTTCAACCTGGCCCGTCCGCAGCGCGCCGGCGAGGTTTGCGTGGCGGCCGCGGACCAGGTTGTCCAGCACGTCAATGCGTCCTGCCCCTGCCTCCAGCAGGGCATCCACGAGCGTTGACCCGATGGTTCCCGCCCCGCCCGTCACCAGGATGGCGGCCCCTTCCAGGCCGCTCACAGCACGCCCTCCATTTCGGCGACGGAGTCCGCCATCGCGCCCTCCACCCGTGACGGCTGCCCGTCGAGGGTGAGGCTGCGGCTCACCGCCTCCAGGACGGAGAGCACACGCAGCCCGGACGCCCCGCCGGTCCGGGCTTCCCGGCCGTTGCGGATGCAGAATGCCAGCTCCTCCACCACCTGGCTAAGGGCCTCGCGTTCGGGCAGGGCCGGAGACCAGGTATCGCCCAGGCGGTAGGAGACGGCGTTCGATGCCCGTTCCCCCGCCGATTTTGGTTGCCGGTCCAGGCTGACGCCGCGGTCATAGACGCTGAGCCGCTGCTGGGGGTTAAGGTCGTCCCACACCAGCGTCCTCAAGGATCCGCCGATCACCATCTGCCGGATCTTGGTCGGACTGAGCCAGTTGACGTGGACGTGGGCTGTGGCGTCGTTGGGGAGCCGGAAGTTCAGGTGGCCCACGCAGTCCCGCCCGGTGCCCAACGGGTCCGCCCCGAAAGCGGACACTTCTGCAGGGTTGAGGCCGCCCGGAAGGATGAAGTCCAGGATGGCCAGGTCGTGCGGTGCGAGGTCCCAGAACACATCAACGTCAGGCTGCACAAGCCCCAGGTTGATCCGGGTGGAATCCACGAAGAGGATTTCGCCAAGCGACCCCGCCTGCACCAATTCCTGCATCTTCAGTACCGCCGGGGTGTAGCAGTAGGTGTGGTCCGCCATCAGCACCAGCCCGTTCGCCTCGGCCTCCGCCACCATCTCCACGCCGTGCGCCCGGCTGTCCGCCAGCGGCTTCTCCACCAGGACATGCTTTCCGGCGCGCAGCGCAGTCATCACTGTTCCGTGGTGGGTGCGGGCCGGGGTTGCGATGGCCACGGCGTCCACGTCAAGCGTGTCCAGCAGTTCGTCGAGGGACTCGACGACGGGAATCCCGCCCAGCGACTCGGCCAGTTTCCGTGCCCGTTCAAGGTCGAGGTCGCAGATGGCCACCAGGTCCCACTCGGGGCTGGCCTGCAGGTTCCGGGCCAGGTTTGGCCCCCAGTACCCGGCGCCCACGACGGCGATCCGGAGTTTCCGCACGGGTTGCTTGTGCGTGGGGGCGTGGAACGGATTGGGGAATGCTCTCATGTCACTTTCTTTCCCGAGTGCGGTTTTTGTTAGTAAGCGCCGGACGGCCGGAGCACAGCCCGGAATGTCCGCCAAAGAATCAGCAGGTCCCCTGCGATGGACCAGTTCTCGACGTAGTAAAGGTCCAGGCGGACGGCTTCGTCCCAGGGGAGGTCGGAGCGGCCATTGATCTGCCATAGCCCGGTGATGCCCGGCTTGATGAGCAGCCGCCGGTGGGTGTGGCGTTCGTATTTGCTGACCTCCCGGTCCAGCGGAGGCCGCGGACCCACCATGCTCATGTGGCCCAGGACTACGTTCCACAGCTGCGGCAACTCGTCCAGCGAGTACTTGCGCATCCAACGTCCGCAGCGGGTAACCCGGGGGTCGTCCCGCATCTTGAACAGGACGCCGGCTGCCTGGTTCTGCTGGCCCAGCGCGGCAAGCCGGGCCTCGGCATCCACCACCATGGACCTGAACTTGAACATCTGGAACACCTGGCCGTCCTTCCCAATGCGGTCCTGCCGGAAGAACACCGGGCCGGGGCTGTCCAGCCTGACGATGACGGCGAGGACCAGGAGAAGCGGCGACAGCACCAGGAGGGCTGCCAGTGCCGTAGCCATATCCATGACCCGCTTCAGTGCGTGCTTGGCCCCGCTGTACTGCGGGATGTCAACGTGCATGAGGGGCAGGCCTTCCACCGGCCGCCAGTGGATGCGGGGTCCGGCAACGTTGGTGAGGGTTGCCGCCAGGATCAGCTCTGCGGAAGACTCCTCCAGCCGCCATCCCAGCTCCCGGATGAACCTGTTGCCGCCCGGCAACGGCCCGGCGACGATCACCGAGTCCGCTTCCGTCAGGCGTACAGTCCGTGCAATGTCATCGGTGGACGACAGCACCGGCACTTGCTTGCCGTCCACCCGCAGGTTGTACCCGCGGCGCGCTCCGGGAAGGCATACCCCCAGGATGTCGTAGACGGGTCCCGACTTCCTGGACACCTGCTGCACCACATAGCGGACGTCTTCCGGGTCACCGACTACAAGGGCCCGGGAAAGGTGCCGTCCCCTGCCCTTTTCAGCAGTGAGCCGGCGCCGGAACACCCAGCGGTTGGCGGTGAGGGCAAGCAGTCCGAGTGGCAGGGAGACGGTGACGAAGGCTCCGGCGCCGTGCAGGGAGAACACGACGGCGGCGATGGCCATCAGCCCGAAGATCCGGAGGGTGGCCGAGGCCACGCGCTTGTATTCGTCGGCGCCGATGCCCAGGACCTTCGCGTCCCGGGTGCGGTAGATCTCGAGGGCGGCCAGCCAGGTGAGTGCGACGGCGGCGGCAGTGGCGGCGGTTCCCTTGTCCGCCGCGCCGCCGGGGGCGAAGCCCACGTCGGACAGCAGGTAGCCGGCATACACGGCCGCCGCCACCAGGGCTGCGTCCGTGCTCCGGAGAAGTTTGGTGTGCGTTGCGAGCCACGATGCTGATGCTTTTCGGCCGGGCGCTTTGGACTCCGTGCCTGCAGGGTGGGCAGTTGGCGGCTGCAGAAGCCGGGTTCCTGCGGCCTCCGCCGCCGCCAACTGCTGTGTTGGGATCCGCTGTGCAGCAACGGATTCAACGGGCCAGCCGAAGGCGGCACGCCGGGCCCGGGCTACTGGTATCTCTGCCATGGTGACCCCTTCCGGCGTGTCCGTTGCTGTCTGACCGTGAAGCAAAACTAGCTTCGGAAAACCTGCTGCGGCGGGGTCCGGAAGGGGCCTTGTGGGTGGGGCCCGGGAACAGTGCGGAAACTGCGGGTACCTGCAATTGCAGGCGTTTTGCGCCTAAAGCGCGGGCAGGACGTAGGGCTCGGGAGCCGGGTTTTCCTTGCCGGCGGCCAGCGCAGTGAGCTGGGCCCGGGACTCCACCCCGAGCTTCCGGTAAATCGCGGTCAGGCGCACTTCCACCGTGCGTACGGACACATAGAGGGTGGCCGCGATTTCCTTGTTCCGCATTCCACGGGCCACCATCTTGGCCAGCGCACGTTCGTGGTCCGCCAGCAGCATCAATGCCGGGTTGCCCTGCGGACGAACCGGTTCCACCCGCTCATCCAGCAGCAGGGCGTCCACATGCTGCGTCCAGGCGGCGGCGCCTGACTCGTCGAACATCACCTTTGCGTGCATCAGGGCGTCACGGGCAGCCCTGACGCGGCCGAAGGCGTTAAGCCGTTCTGCGTAGCACAGCAGCGTCCTGGCCCGTTCCAGCACGGAATCATGTCCGCCCCTGCTTTCCAGAGCGTGGCTGAACAGCTGCAATGACTGTTCGCCGTCCGCCAGCATGGCCCGGCTCCTGGCCACGGCCATCAGAAGCCACGGCGACCTCAGCCCCACGGAGCGGCTCTCCAGGCGCAACAGTGCCTGCGTGGCCTCGCGGTGCCGACCCAGCCGGATGAGGACCTCTACAAGGTCCGCCTCGCACCGCAGCAGGGTGGGGTTTCCAAGGCCCATTCCGATTTCAGCCGCCCGGGACAGCTGGGCGAAAGACTCGGCCAAGTCACCGCGGAGCAGAGCGAAATGGCCCTGGCAGGCGGCCAGCTGGGCAGTAATTGCGGGGTGGCTCCCGGCTCCCGCATGGCGCTGCGCCTCCAAGGCAGCAACCTGGGCAAGTGACTCATCCCCCAGTGCATGGGCACGCCACACCCGGAAGATGTGCCGCATCCCGCGGTGGTACTTGTTCTCGGGTTCATGGCGTTCCAGATCATCGATGAGCGTGACGGCGGCGCGGACGTTTCCAGCCCGGATCTCGTTGTCCACCGCCAGGAACACTGCGGTTTCCCGCCAATTGACGTTATTGGCTCCGCCGGCGCTGCGCACCATCGCGAATGCCTCCTGCGCATGGTCGTAGCGTTCGGCATAGCTCAGCGCGCGCCCCTGCACCAGCAGGCAGAGCATCCGGACGTGTCCTGCAGGCTCGTGCTTCCGGCTGAGGGTGCCGGTGTCCCCGCTGATGGAGGCAACCAGCATCCTTGCCCGCTCGATGATCGCGAGGCATTCCGCGGATGCCGACCCCTGGAACTCCGTGCCATAACGGAGAAGTTCCACGGCATCCTTCAGCTCCCACCGCTCGGCGAAGTAGAGGGCGGCCAGCGCCAGCAGGTTGGCGGCATACCCCGGGTCATGCCGGCCAAACTCCTTCACCAGCCGCAGCACCATGCTTGAGCGGACGGTTCCGCCCTGGATGAACTCGATTTCGAATGACAGGCCTGTCAGCCGGAGGATCAGTGCAGGGTTCCGCGTCACCCGCTGCGCCCACTCCAGGTAGCGCCTGGCGTAGACGAACTCTCCGCGGTTGAACAGAAGCTCGGCCACGGAGGTAAGGCGGGCAGCGGTTTCCGCTTCCCACGGATTGATGGTGAGGGCCCGCTCAATGTACTCCACCGCGAAGGAGACCTCCCCCTCGCGGATGAGGTCCACCGCGCTGCGGAGCAACCCGAAAGGGGTCTGCCGTTCCAGCGCGGTGAAGCTCAGGTGCCAGCGGCGTGCGTACGGGTCGGTGGCTTCGGAAGCCTGCGCCAGGGCGCGGTGGCTTGCTGTGCGGACCGCCGGGGTCATGGCCGAGAACACATAGCCGCGTAGCAGCTGGTCCCGGATCCCCAGGTGTGGCCCGGTACGGGTCACCATGCCGCCGGCCAGAAGTTCGTCCACGCCTGCCCACATGTCCGGGTTGACTGTTTCCAGGGCAGTGATGTCGGTGCGGCAGGACAGCGACAGCAGGTCCAGGACCTGGCGCGCGGCGGGAGTCAATGCGCCCAGGACCGATGCGAACTCTGCCTCAAAGCTGCCCTTGCAGGGCAGTGGAACGGGCAGGGCATACTTGCCTTCCGCCTGCCGATCCAGGAGGCGGTGGTAAAGCTCGACGGCGGCGAGCGGGTTTCCCTGGGTAGCTGCGGCAACCGCGTGGGCTGCCGCCGTCGTGGTCTGGCGCGCGGGAAGGGCCTCCAGCATCCGTACCGTGTCGCTGTAGCTCAAGGTGCCAAGGTGCAGGGCGGACAGTCCGCCGAAGGGGCTGTCCGGCGCGTCCCCGCGGACACTCAGGAACAACGCGATATCCGTTCCGGCGAGGCGCCGGGCAAGGAACCCGATGACGGCCTGGCTGCTGGGATCCAGTTGGTCCGCGTCATCGATCACGATGATTGTCCGGGACGAAGACCGCTGGTGCAGCCCATTGAGGAGCATCGTGGACACGGTCGGCACGTTCATGGCTCCGGCCGTGTCGCGCAGGAGTTCGTCGGCAATCCTGTTGAGGACGGGATCGTCCATGCCGTTCAGGAGTGCCGTGAGGCCGGACAGCGGCCAGTCGGATTCGGCGGCGCTGGCGCCCAGGAAAACCGTGCGGTAGTCGGAAAGGGTGGGGATCTCCAACAGCAGGGCAGTCTTTCCCACCCCGCGTTTGCCGATGATGGCGAGGGCTGACTCCTTGGGCCCCCGGACCACCGACAAGATCCGGTCCAACTCCTTGCCGCGGCCAATTAATGACATGGGTCCCCATCCCTGAAGAAGGAGACCGCACTTTTGCACTTCAAATAGTTCCAATAATGACCGCCGCACTACCGGTTGCCTGGTGCAACCGGAGGTCCGGCAAGCTGTCGGCTCACACCTCCAGCACGGTACCCAGCCGTAAAAGTGAATATAGCGCCGCTTTATTGAAGGCCACCATCCAAATTTGCGCTGGATTGGCTCAAGATTGGCGCTGTGATTTCCATTGCGTTTCCTCGTTTCTCCCAGGACACAATTTGATTACTGCTGGTGCGTTGACCTGTGAGAAGATCTGATTTAGCTCCGGGCCGTCTGTGCGGATGCACATGACGCCCCTTCCTGCCACGCCCTTAGGGTGGGAAAAACCCTGTGACCCACCCCACTGGATGCAGCGTTGACCGCAACCGGCCGGTATCCGCCCCTGGCGCCCGGCTCCCATCCATTCCGCAATGACCCAAAGGACGGCGCACCCATGCCCGCTGACCAGCAGTTAGCCAAGTCGCTCAAGCCGCGGCACCTCTCCATGATCGCGATTGCCGGAGTCATCGGCGCCGGTCTCTTCGTTGGCTCCGGTGCCGCCATCCAGCAGGCTGGTCCTGGCATCCTCGTGGCATACATGGCTGCGGGTATCGTGGTGATCCTGGTGATGCGCATGCTGGGCGAGATGGCCGCTGCCAACCCGGAGACCGGATCCTTCTCCACGTACGCTGACAAGGCGCTGGGCCGCTGGGCAGGCTTTAGCATCGGCTGGCTCTACGCCTGGTTCTGGATCATCGTGCTCGGCATCGAGGCCACCGCCGGCGCCGCCATCATGCATCGCTGGGTGCCGGGCATCGACCAATGGGTCTGGGCGCTGATCCTGATGGTCCTCCTGACGCTCACCAACCTCGGTTCGGTGAAGTCCTACGGCGAGTTCGAGTTCTGGTTCGCCTCGATCAAGGTTGCCGCAATCGTGCTGTTCCTGCTCTTCGGCGCCGCAGCCATCCTCGGCCTGGTACCCGGCGTCCCGGCTCCGGGCCTGAGCAATCTGCTGGATAACGGCGGTTTCATGCCGAACGGTGCAGGCGCGGTCCTGGCCGGGATCCTCGTTGTGGTCTTCTCCTTCTTTGGTGCCGAGATAGCCACGATCGCAGCCGGTGAATCCGAAAACCCGGTGGACGCCGTCAAGAAGGCCGTGAAGTCCACCGTCTGGCGCATCCTGGTCTTCTACATCGGTTCCATTGCCATCGTTGTCACCCTGCTGCCGTGGAATGATGCCAGCGTCGCCAAGAGCCCCTACGTTGCCGTGATCGAACTCTTCGGCATCCCAGGCGCCGGCACCATCATGGACGTTGTGGTTCTGACGTCGGTGCTGTCCTGCCTGAACTCCGGCCTCTACACAGCCAGCCGCATGCTCTTTTCCCTCTCCAAGCGCGGCGACGCACCTGCGTCCTGGACCAAAATTTCGCGGCGCGGCGTGCCCGCTGCCGCCGTGCTGGCCTCCACGGTGGTGGGGTTCGTGACGGTGGGGCTGAACTACATCGCCCCGGACACGGTCTTCCTGTTCCTGGTCAACACTTCCGGCGCCATCGCCCTGTTCGTCTGGCTGGTCATCGCTTCCTCGCAGCTGGTCCTCCGGAAGCGCATGGGCGCTGCCGGCAAGGAGCTCGCGCTGAAAATGTGGCTCTTCCCGTACCTGACCTGGCTGGCCATCGCCAGCATCGTGGCCTTGCTGGTGGGCATGGTCATCCTGGATTCCACCCGCGAATCGCTGCTCTTGTCCGTGGCGCTGGCCGCTGTCGTGGTTGCCCTGGGTGTGTGGCGCTACCGCAAGTACGCCCCGCCTGCCGCCCCAGCCGGGGATGCCGGCGAAGACCGGGACGTACCTGTCAAGACGGGGCAGGCGTCGTAAATCCCGGCCCGCCCTGCTCCAACACCGCCCGCCTGGAAGCCGCCTCGGCTCCCGGGCGGGCGGTTTTCCACATACGGACACCTGGGATGCGGCCCGGCCTTGACGAAGGCTAGGCTCGAAGTCAAGCGCGAATCGCCTATCCGCTCCATATGCACTAAGATATTGAAGTCTGTGCTGCGTCCCGCCCCCGTTCCGGTGGTTGGCTGCGGCACGGTATCGCAAATGAACCTCCTGTTACGGAAATGCCGTAACCGCTTAGCCCAAAGGAGGTGGGTTCACATATGCGTCCTTACGAATTGATGGTAATCATCGACCCCGAGGTCGAAGAGCGTACCGTTGAGCCGTCGCTTCAGAAATTCCTGAACGTCATCACCAACGATGGTGGAACCATCGAGAAGGTTGACATCTGGGGCCGTCGCCGGCTGGCTTACGACATCAAGAAGAAGTCCGAAGGTATCTACGCCGTGGTGAACTTCACCGCCAAGCCGGAAACCGCCAAGGAACTTGACCGCCAGCTGTCTCTTAACGAGACCATCATGCGCACCAAGATCACCCGCCCCGAAGAGCAGAAGGTTGTTGCTGAGTAATTTCAGCACCGATTTTCAATCTTTACCCCGCAGGAAACGCACTCTTCACCCAGGATCGAACAAGGAGGCAGTAGATGGCAGGCGAAACCACCATTACGGTCATCGGTAATCTCACCAATGACCCGGAATTGCGGTTCACACCGTCCGGTTCGGCAGTAGCGAACTTCACCATCGCTTCCACCCCGCGCACCTTTGATCGCCAGTCCAACGAGTGGAAGGACGGGGAAACCCTGTTCCTCCGCGCCGCCGTCTGGCGTGAAGCAGCCGAGAACGTAGCCGAGTCCCTGACCAAGGGCATGCGCGTGATCGTTACCGGCCGTTTGAAGAGCCGTTCCTACGAAACCAAAGAAGGCGAAAAGCGCACCGTTATCGAGCTTGAGGTCGACGAAATCGGCCCCAGCCTGCGCTATGCCAATGCCAAGGTCAACCGCACCCAGCGCTCCGGCGGTCAGGGTGGCGGCTTCGGCGGCGGCAACAGCGGCGGTGGCTTCGGAGGCGGCAATCCTGGTGGTGGAAACCAGGGCGGCAACTCCGGTGGAGGCTGGGGCGGCGGCAACCAGCAGGCTGCACAGGACGACCCCTGGGCAACGCCCGGTGTCTCCAATGCGGGCGGCTGGGGCAACGGCCCGGATTCCGAACCTCCCTTCTAACAACCAATAAAGGCCCGACGACGGGACCGCAGTGCGTGCCATCCGGCACCTCCGCGGCTGCCGCCGCCGGACCACCACCATCCCGTGGATCACGATCCACGGGCTCCCTAGAATAGGAGCTCCACGATGGCTAAGGCTGAACTCCGTAAGCCCAAACCAAAGTCCAACCCCTTGAAGGCCGCTGACATCACTGTCATCGACTACAAGGACGTAGCATTGCTGCGCAAGTTCATCTCCGACCGCGGAAAGATCCGCGCCCGTCGCGTCACCGGCGTCACGGTCCAGGAACAGCGCAAGATCGCACAGGCAATCAAGAACGCCCGCGAAGTTGCTCTGCTGCCTTACTCCGGCGCTGGCCGCGGCTAAGGAAGGGATTAACTAACATGGCAAAGCTCATTCTGACCCACGAAGTAACCGGTCTCGGTGCTGCTGGCGACGTTGTCGAGGTCAAGGACGGTTACGCACGTAACTACCTGCTGCCCCGCAACTTCGCCCTGACCTGGTCGAAGGGTGGCGAAAAGCAGGTTCAGTCCATCAAGGCTGCCCGCGCTGCCCGCGAGCACGCTTCCCTGGAAGACGCTCAGAAGCAGGCCGCCGCACTGTCGGCCAAGCCGGTCAAGCTGGTCGTCAAGGCTGGCGAAACCGGACGCCTGTTCGGCACTGTCAAGCAGGCCGACGTCGCCGACGCTGTTGAGGCCGCTGGCCTTGGCAAGATCGACAAGCGCAAGGTTGAACTGCCGGCCCACATCAAGTCGGTTGGTTCCTACCAGGCCAACGTTCGTCTGCACGACGACGTTGCTGCTGTGATCGAACTCGACGTGGTCGCGGGCAAGTAGTCCCTGACTGCATCACAAGACCCCCGCCGCCGGATCCCGGCGGCGGGGGTCTTTTGTGCGCTCCCGGTGCGCCAAAATGGCACCTGGCGGCAAAGATGGTGCCTGGGACGGTCGTCACGTGCCATCCCGCGGACCCGCAGCTGCCCTGCCCGCGGTGGTGATAGCCTGCAGCGGTGACCCTCGAAGCTATGCGACTTCGCCCCTTCCACCAGGTCGACGTCTTCTCGGACCGGGCTTACCGGGGCAACCCGCTGGCCGTGGTCCTGGACGGGGAAGGCCTCGCCGGCACCCGGATGCAGCATTTCGCCAACTGGACCAACCTTTCCGAGACCACCTTCCTGCTGCCGCCGACCGATCCCCGCGCGGACTACCGGGTCCGAATCTTCACCGGCAGCGAGGAGTTTCCGTTTGCCGGCCATCCCACGCTGGGCTCCTGCCACGCCTGGCTGGAGTCCGGCGGGGTGCCACAAACAGCCGGTAGCGTGGTGCAGGAGTGCGCGGCGGGCCTGGTGCGGATTAAGCACGACGACGGGCGGCTGGCCTTCGCCGCGCCGCCACTGACGCGCTTTGGACCGGTGGATGAACCCGTCAGGAGGCAAGTTGCCGCGGCGCTGCGCTTGCCGCTGGGGGACATCCTTGACGCTTCCTGGCTGGTGAACGGCCCGGAATGGATAGCTGTGCTGCTGGCATCGGCAGAGCAGGTGCTTGCCATTGAACCCGACCTGGCCGCTGTGGGTACCTTGAATGTGGGGGTTATCGGCGCGCACGGGCCTGGTGCCGACGCTGACTTCGAGGTCCGCACCTTCATTCCTGGGGACGCCATGGTGGAGGATCCCGTCACCGGCAGCTTCCACGCAGGCGCGGCGCAGTGGCTGATCAGCAGCGGCAGGGCCCCGCAGGAGTACGTGGCCGCGCAGGGAACCGTTTTGGGCCGCGCCGGCCGCGTCCACGTCAAAGCCGAAGGTGGCGAAATCTGGGTGGGCGGGAACTCCACCACCTGCATCCGCGGGACAGTGCTCGTGTAACTCCGGACCCCGCCAGCGCCACGGGAATACTCCGGGATGGCCCGCCGTTCCCCATGTAGATGCAAATGCATGTATGGTGAATGAACGAGCAACAGGAGAATCTCATGGAAACCCGCCGTATCACTGTCCTATCCGCCGGTCTTGGCGTGCCGTCGTCGAGCCGCCTGCTGGCCGACCAGCTGGCTGCCGCCGCCGAGCACGAATTGGCGGCAGCGGGCTACGGCGTGACTGTGGACATCGTCGAGCTCCGGGACCTGGCCGTTGATATCGCCAACAACTTTGTGACGGGTTACGCTGCTCCCCGCCTCGCCGAGGTGATATCCGGGGTGGAAGCATCCGATGGGATTATCGCCGTAAGCCCGGTATTCAGCGCCTCCTACAGCGGCCTGTTCAAGTCATTCATCGATGTCCTGGATCCCAAGTCGCTGGACGGAAAGGCGGTCCTGCTGGGTGCCACCGGCGGCACGGACCGTCACCAGATGGTCCTGGACTACGCTATGCGTCCGCTCTTCAGCTACCTGCGTACGCGGATGGCACCCACGGGGGTCTTCGCTGGTCCCCAGGACTGGGGCACGGCGGAGGCTGGAGCTTCCTCCCTTTCGGATCGGATCGAACGGGCCGCCGGCGAGTTTTCCCGGCTGCTGGAAGGGTCCCAGCCGGGCCGGAAGCCAGCGCCGATGGAGTCTCTGCCCTTCGAGCAGCTGCTGGCCGGTATCTCCGGCAACCGCTGAGAAAGGGCCACGGCGAACTTTCCAGGGCGGCCGGTCGTTGTGCGGAACATGAAATGCCCTGTGGATTCCGTAGACCTGTTGATGACCGAGCGCAGCGGGGTGGAAATTGACTACTGTCCGCAGTGCCGCGGCGTCTGGCTGGACCGCGGCGAGCTGGACAAGATCCTGGACCGGGCGGCAGACCTGATGCCCGGCGCGGTGCCGGACCGGCCGGCACCGCCCGCTCCCGGCCCCACCCCTCCGCCGATCTACCCCAACTTCCAGCAGGGGCGGGAGCAGCCGCGCTACGATGACCGCAATTACGGCAAGCAAGGGTATGACCGGGAGTACAACCGCCGTGGCCACAAGAAGAAGGAAGGGTGGCTGGGGGATATGTTCGACTTCTAGGCGTTCTGCCGGGGCAGGCCCTAGTCGTCCAGCAGTTCGATGAATTCGCGCGCCTGCTTCATGGAAATATCTGAATGCCGGGTGAGCGCCGTGGCGGCTGCCTCGGTGTCTCCGTTGCGGGCGAGAGTGCGGATCCGGCCGTAGATTTCGTCGTTGAGCATGTTGCTGCTGACCTCGCGGGTCACGTCCCCTTTGCTGGCAATGGCGCGGTAGCGATAGGGGAACCGCTGGGGCTCGTCGTCCTCGTCCTCGTCCGGTTCCTGGCTGGCAGCCTCGGGACCCCGGTAGGGCTGCGGGTGGGCGGCCAATGCTCCCACAGCATCCCGCGAGGCCCGCAACCCGTCGCCGGTGGCCTCGTAGTACAGCTTGATCGCAGCCATGGCCTGCCCCTGCGCGATCAGGGCATAAAGCCGCCGGTGCTCGTCCTCTGACAGCTTGCCTGCTGCCGTGCGGGCCAGATCCGCTGAAGTCGGCGCGGGTTGGGCAGGCTCGGCCTCCCGTGTTGTCTTGCGTTTTCCGAAGGCGCGGACAGCGAACGTAACGCCGGCAACCACGGCGAGGAGGATGAGGACAGGGACCACAAGCGATTCCATCGTTCTAAAGCCTTCTATGTTTTTCCTGGCCTGGGCCAGATCTGATTGCTTGCACCGTTCTGCCCGGCGTTGTGGCCGTGGCGGGTCTTTGCCTCTAACCGGGCACGCGCCGCCGTGGCGGCTTCGACCTGCGCCGCATAGTGGCGGGCCGAGCGCTCGGCGAGGTCGCGCTGATACTTTTCCGCGTCGGAGATGCCACTGTCCCGAGGGCTGAGGGCGGTGAAAAGGCCCCAGATGAGCGCCACCAAGACAATTGCAGGCAACAGCACCAGCAGTAGTTCGCCCATACCTAGAGCTTATGCCAGATCCACGTTATCCACAGCAAATATTCACGCTTCCACATACATGACGGGGACGATTCCGAACGAAGGCCGCAGGCGGAATATGAGAAGCGCCACTGCCTGCACATGGCATGTGTCACGGGCGGGGTTTGCCCGTGGCGGGGCGGATGGGCGAGCGGGAGGCCTGTGGATGAAATTCCACAGAAGAAATATTAACTCCACAGTCTAGAGCCAGCGTTTTCGCAGGTCAGCGCCGTGTGAGACGACAAAGTTTTTTATTGTCCACAGGCTTTCACACAGGCTGTGCACAAGCTATGCCTAGTACTGCACAGGTTATCCACAGCCTGGGCGGCCTGCCGGCTTTGCTGCCGGGGCACGGGGGGCTAGCGTAGCGGAGTACCTGTTTTGAGGGCAGGAAAATGGCTCCGGAGGATGTGTGGAAAAACCACCCGCCCGCAGCCAACCAGCCTTCAGGAGAGGCCTCTGTGGAAAACCTGTGGACAGTGGGGATAACTCCCAAACATCTGCTTTCAGGGTTGCCGGCAGCATTGTCGGAGCCCGCGGGTAGAACTGGACAGGTGGCGGCGCGCGGACTTCCCGCGTGAGGCCCCAAACAGGACGGTAACCACCGGGCAATCCACGTCCCGGTACAAATGGAGGACGGCAGCTTTGTCAATCGCGCAACTGGACCCGGTGGAAACTACCCGCGGATCAGACACGAGCCGAAAGCCTCCACAGGACATCCCCGCTGAGCAGTCAGTCCTGGGCGGCATGATGCTGTCCAAGGACGCCATCGCCGATGTCGTCGAAATCCTCCGGGGCCAGGACTTCTACCGTCCGGCCCACGAAACCATTTACGAAGCCATCATCGACCTGTACGGCCGTGGTGAGCCCGCTGATGCCGTCACTGTGTCGGACGAGTTGACCAAGCGTGGAGAGATCAACAGGATCGGCGGCCCTGCCTACCTGCATGAGCTTATCCAGACCGTTCCCACCGCCGCGAATGCCGGGTACTACGCCGAGATCGTGGCCGAACGCGCCGTCCTGCGGCGCCTGGTGAACGCCGGCACCAAGATCGTCCAGCTGGGTTACGGCTCCGACGGCGAGGTGGAAGAGCTGGTCAACCAGGCGCAGGCTGAGGTCTACGCGGTGGCTGAGCGCCGGACAGCCGAGGACTACGTGGTGCTCAAGGACGTCATGGAATCTACCGTGGACGAGATCGAGGCGTCCGGCCACCGCGGTGAGGGCATGACCGGTGTCCCCACCGGATTCTATGAGCTTGATGAACTAACCCATGGCCTCCACCCTGGGCAGATGATCGTGATCGCGGCCCGTCCCGCCGTCGGTAAGTCCACCTTCGCCCTGGACTTTGCCCGTTCCGCTGCCATCAAGAACAACCTGGCCACAGTCATGTTCTCCCTCGAAATGGGCCGGAACGAGATCGCCATGCGCCTCCTCTCAGCGGAAGCCACCATCGGGCTGCAGGACCTCCGCAAGGGAACCATCAAGGACGAGCAGTGGTCGAAGATCGCCACCACGATGGGCCGGATGAATGACGCCCCGCTGTTCATCGATGACAGTCCAAACATGTCCCTGATGGAAATCCGGGCCAAGTGCCGCCGCCTCAAGCAGCAGCACAATCTCAAGCTCGTCATCCTCGACTACCTGCAGCTCATGAGCTCCGGCAAGAAAGTGGAATCCCGCCAGCAGGAAGTCTCCGAATTCTCGCGTGCACTCAAGTTGCTTGCCAAGGAACTTGAGGTCCCCGTGATTGCCCTGTCCCAGCTCAACCGTGGGTCGGAACAGCGGCAGGACAAACGGCCCATGGTCTCGGACCTCCGTGAATCCGGCTCCATCGAGCAGGACGCCGACATGGTGATCCTGCTCCACCGCGAGGACGTCTACGATAAGGAGTCGCCGCGCGCCGGCGAGGCCGACATCCTGGTGGCAAAGCACCGTAACGGCCCCACCAAGGACATCGTGGTCGCCTTCCAGGGCCACTACTCCCGCTTTGCGAACATGGCTGCCGACGCCGGCGGTGGCGGCTTCTAGGAGCGCGCCTTATGGCCGGACCGGGTGCCCCGCGTCCCGTCCTGCCGGTTTCCCTCCTTGGGCCTGCTGGAGCAGATGGTTCGGCAGCCGGTTGCCGGGTGCGGTGCCCCTGATTTCCAGCAGCTCGCGCGCATGTGCGTGCAGCCTCTTGTCCTCCTCGCTGACCGGCACCCAGGCCGGGATCGGAACGGAGTTGCCCTCGTCGTCGCGCGCCACCATGACGGTGAGGCAGTAGGTGGTGAGGTTCAGTTCACCGCCTTTGGGGTCGCCGGACCGGACGTGCACGGCGATGTGCATGCCCTTGGTGCCGGTGTACACCAGCCGGGCCTCCACCTCCACCACATGCCCGATCAGCAGGGGCCTGTAGAAACGGACGCCGCCGGAAAACACCGCCACGGTGTCCATGCCGCAATATCGTGAAGCGCAGACGTAGGCGGCCTCGTCGATCCACTTCATGACGATGCCGCCGTGGACCTTGCCGCCCCAATTGACGTCCGTGGGCGCCGCCATGAACCGGAGCGTCACCCGCTCCGCTGTTCCGGCGTCGGTATATTCCTGGCGGTTCATGGCTTCTACGATCTGTTCCCGGACCTTGATCCGGGCAAGGGCGTGGTCGCGCTGCTCGATCTCGGCAGGCGTGGCTGGCTCGAACTGCTGTACCGGGATGGGTTTGCCGTCCTCGCCCACGGCCACGAAAATGACCATGCACTGGCTGCGCATGGTGGCCGGCCCGCCCTTCGGGTCTCCGGAGGAAACCACGGTACGGATGTGCATGGAGGACCTGCCGGTGTACACGATGGTGGCTTCCACCTCCACCATGTCACCGCTGTTGACGGGGTCGGCGAAGTGGATGTTCCCTACGTAGGCCGTGACACAGTAGGACTTTGCCCAGCCAACCGCGGCCGCATAGGCCGCCTTATCCACCCACTCCAGGACGGTCCCGGCGTCCACCGAGCCGCTGTGGCCCACATCCATCGGGGCGGCCAGGAAGCGGAGGGTCACGGAGTTCGGGGTGCCGGTCTGGGTCATGCTGCGATCATACTGACGCGGGCGGTTACCGGCCGGTTCTGCACCGGGCAGGCTGCCCCGCCCGCCGGACTGGCGGACGGGGCAGCGTACGGGATGCCGGGATCAGCCGGCCCTGGTGTAGACGATATCCGGCTGGCCAGGCAGTACCATGCCTTCGCCGATGAAGAAGCCCGGGTGCGGCGGCTGGTTGTAGGAGATGTTCTCCCTTGCCACGGACAGGCGGTACACCGGATCGTGCATCAGGGTCCGGAGCCGGACGTCCGTGCCGGCTGCGGTGGTGTAGATCCGCAGTTCCGTGCTGTCAGCCGAAGGCCAGGCAATTTCTTCACGCCAGTCACCCAGGAGGTCTGCCTGGACGGCAGGGTTGCCCTTGGTGCTGTTGTTCGACTTTGCGCCTGCTGCGGTCAGCAGCCTGTCACTTGATGCTGCCTGCCAGTTCCACTTGGCGATGCTGGGCGTGCCGGTGCTTGTGGTGGCATCCCAGTCGTGGTCAACGATCTCGCGGAGCAGGTCACCGTCCCACCAGGCCAGGAAATTTGCGGCGGGAATCTTCTCGGCGATCAGCTCGCCCTTCGCGGAGCGGAGCTGGCCCATGGTGGAGTTCCACGCGGAGTCGCCGCCGATGGCCCAGCCCTCGGCACCGGCGTATCGGGGATCGATGTCGCTCATCGCCGCGCGGCCGGTATCCTTCACCGCCGGGATACTCCACAGCACTTCACCGTTTTTGGCGTCCCGGAATGTGGCGCCGCGGTTGCCGCTGGCTCCCATGTCCTCGTGGGCTGCAAAGGTTTCCAGCCCAGGCCGGGACGGGTCGAAGTCGCTGGTGTGGATGGCGTCCCCGTGGCCCAGGCCGGTGGTGTAGAGCGGCTTGCCGTTGTCGTCGATGGTCATGGATCCGAAGATGAACTCGTCCTTGCCGTCGGCGTCCACGTCGGCCACGGACAGGTTGTGGTTGCCCTGGCCACGGTACTGCGCTCCGGTGGCATCGGAGTCGAAGATCCAGCGCTTGATGATCTTGCCGCCCACCAGGTCGTATGCGGCCAGCACGGCCCGGGTGTAGTAGCCGCGGCTGAACATCATGGACGGGCGTTCCCCGTCCAGATAGGCCACGGCGCCCAGGAAGCGGTCCACCCGGTTGCCGTAGGTGTCGCCCCACGCACCCACGTCCCCCCGCGGCGGGTCATAGGCCACGGTGTCCATCACGGTGCCGGTGGCGCCATGGAAAACGGTGAGGAACTCGGGGCCGGAGAGTACATAGCCGCTGCTGTTGCGGTAGTCGGCGCCGGCGTTTCCGATCGCAGTTCCGGCACCGTCACGTGTGCCGTCCGCCGTTTTCATGGCAACTTCAGCCTTGCCGTCGCCGTCGAAGTCGTAGGCCAGGAGCTGGGTGTAGTGGGCGCCGGCCCGGATGTTCGGTCCCATGTTGATCCGCCAGAGCCTGGTGCCGTCCATCCGGTACGCGTCCACGTAGACAGTGCCGGTGTAACCCGCCTGGGAGTTGTCCTTCGCATTGGACGGGGACCACATCTGGAGGATTTCGTACTTCCCGTCGCCGTCAAGGTCGGCGACGCTCGCGTCACCGGCGGAATAGGTGTAGGGCTGTCCGTCCTTGGTGTAATCGTCCGCCGGCTTGTCCAGCCTGACCGCCAGGTAGTCCTGCCCCAGCGGCGTGAACTCCGGCGTCAGCTGGTCACCGCCGGCGCCGATGGCCTTGATGGCGTAGCGGGAAGCGGCCGTCCCTGCCGGGTCCAGGAAAGTGGTGCTGTTGCGGATGGGCTCTTCGGTGAGCTGGACGCCGTCCCGGATCACATGGAAGCCGATCTGCTCCGGATCCAGGCCCAGCATGCGCCAGCCCACCCGCACTCCGCCTTCCGTCAGGAGTGCCACGGGGGCGCGGTCGAGCTGTTCCATCTGCCGGTTGACCACCGTGACCTTTTCAGTCCCCACCACGGGCGAAGGCGCGGACTCGCCGCCGTTGTTCACTGTGGTGACCCGGTAGTAGTACTTGATGGTGGTCAGCACCGTGTAGTCGGTGTAGTTCACCTCGGTGGCGCGGCCAACGTATTCGAACGGGCCGTCCGGCGAGGTGGATCGGTAGACCTGGTAGGCGGCGGCGTTAGCCACCTTCTGCCATTTCAAGGTGACGCTGGTCTTCTCAACGGCCTTGACGTCCACCTTGCCGGTGGCCGCGGGAACCGGGGTGTTGGGGTCCACGAGGGCGCCCTCCACCGTATTGGAGGGGACTGATTCGAGGCCGGTGCTGTCTACGGCGGTCACGAAGTACTTGTAGGTCAGTCCGGGGAACGCGGTGGTGTCCTGGAAGGAGGAAGCCGATACGTTTTCGGCCACCAACTGGGGTTCGGTCTCGAAGGAGGCCTTGCGGAATACCTTGTAGCTGGCGGCGTCCGCAACAGAGTCCCAGGCGAGATCCACGGTGGCCGGATCGGCGGCTGCGTTCACGGCCGTGGTGCGCAGGTTGGTGGGGCCAACCAGCAGCGGGGTGACCTCCAGGCCGTTGAGCCGCTGGCCCGAACCGCTGATGGAGAGGTTCAGCTGCCCGTCCGAGACCAGGACCTGGTTAATGATCTTGGTGGCGGAGGAGGCCCTGCCAGAGGAAACCTGGCCAAACGGGATACCTTCGGCCGCAACGTCGGTCCTGGTGGAGCCGATCCAGTCGCTGTGGTAAGTCTTCAAGGCGTAGGTGCCGTTGGGCACGTCCAGCTGGAACTCGAAGCTGGTGGCACTGAGGACGAAGTCCCGGAGGAGGTTGCTGGTCACAGCCCCGCGGTCGCGGTCGCTGAGGACGGAAGTGTCCTTGAACCCGAACGTCCGCTCCGGTGTGTAGGCCATTGTCCGGTTCACCTCGGTGTAGCCCGGTTCGACTGGCGCCCCCACCGGGCCGAAGTCGAACTTGTACTTGGCCTTTTTGGTGGTCACGGCCAGTGCGTCGCTGGGCTCGGACATGCCCTTGCCGTTCATCGCTGCCACCCGGACGCTGTACGCCGTCCCTTCGGCAAGTCCGGTCAGGCTGACGGTGGGAACCGTTGACGAGGTGGTGAGTTTGTACGCGCTGTCAGGCTCTTCGGCGGGCTTCCGGTACACCTTGTAGATGTCCGCACCTTCCACTGGCTGCCATTTGAGCAAGGCACCGGCGTTGGAGATACTGCCGGCCACCAGGCCCTGCGGCCTGGCAGGAACGGACGACGGCGGTGCGACCTCCCGCACGCGTGCCGCCAGCGGCACGTTCAGCCCTTTCACGCCACCCGCAACCAGGCGTGCAATCTGGATGGCGCCGTATTCCTGGAAGTGGGTGTTGTCCACTGTGCCGGTAGGCCGGTTGGGGTACACGCCGGCGTCGACGTGGAGGAAGACCGACTTGGTGTCCTCGGGGCCGATCTCGTCGTAGTAGGCACGGCTTGAGGCCGAGAGGTCCACGAGGGCCACGTTCTCCTCGGCCGCCAGCTCCTGCATCTTGGCCACGTACTCCGGGAAGCTGACACGGAACTTCCCCGTGGCCTCGTCATAGTCGCGGCGGCCCACGGGCGTCACCAGGATGGGGGTGGCGCCCCGCTGGCGGGCGCCGTGGACGTAGGTCCGGAGGTATTCCTTGTAGTCGGCGGGGGAGGCGTAGCGGTCGTCAACGCCGATGGTGGCGTCGTTATGGCCGAACTGGACCACCAGGTAGTCACCGGGGTTTATGACGCGGAGGATCTCGTCGAGCCGTCCCTGGCTGATGAAGTTCTTGGAGCTTCGGCCGCCAATGGCGTGATTGCGGAACGTGACAGCGCTGTCGAAGTAGCGCTCGATCATCTGGCCCCAGCCAGCCTGCGGAACATATCCGGCGTCGTAGGTCTGGACAGTGGAGTCCCCGGCCAGGTAGACACCTGGATCGGCGGTGGCTGTGCGCGGGGCCCGGGCAACGATGACGAGCGAGTTGATCTTGGCTGCCGTGCCGCTGAAATCAAGGTTCAGCTGGCCGTCCACCAGCGAAATTGGAAACTCCATTTCCAGGTACTGGCCCGCAGGCTTGTCCGTGGTCTGGACCTTGGCCATCTTTTCGGCCGTGATGGCGATGTTGGTAGCTTCCGTGGCGTCCCCGGCTATCAGCTTGACCGTGTAATCACCGTTGGGCAGGTCCACCAGGAAGGTGCTGCCCTGGGCCTGGACGAAGTCCGAACGGAGGGCGTCGCCCGTGCCGCGGTCAGCGCCGGAGGTAACGGCGGTGTCCGTAAAGCCGAACTTCCCCCCGGCGGAGTATTGCGTGCCCGCATCAACGCGGGTGTACCCGTCGGACGTTGTGCCGGGGCCGAAATCGAACTTGAACCCGCTGCCCACGGGCGGCAGGGCGGTATCGGCGTGGACCGCGGGAAGGCCGGTAAAGGCAATCGCGGCGGAGGCAGCAGCTGCGGTGGCAGCCTTTGCGCCGGAGGTGAAGATCCTCCTGCCCAGCGGTGGGCTTTCCTGGGGACCGGGACTGGCTTGCGGGGGTTGGTTCACGGACATCTCCTTCGATGAGCGGTTGCAACACAGCCCGGGGCACAGCTTGGAACGATTCAAAAACCGGGCGGGCAAACGAAAGCGTGCCTGGCGTTTGGGGTTGTTCCCCTAAAAGAGACGTTGATGGAGAAGCTGAGACCTGGGTGCGGGTGATGCAGCTCGCACGCTGCACTACATATGGTCTATCAGCGCGCACTGGCTCAGGGCAAGCGTTTTCCCGGAATTTCCTGTGTTCTTGTGGTTCTATTTGTTCACCCGTGTTAGTCCGAAGGTCCCGTGGGTTGACCGGTGTTGTGATTAACGCACGACGGCGGCCGTGCACACAGGTGCGAAGCCGCCGTCGTGCGTTCTTCTTCGGTCCGGTCTAAGCCAGGGCCGCCAGCCTGGAATTTTCGCGGCCGAAAAGGGCGCGGTCCACGGAGAGGCGGCCAGCGCCGGTGAGTGCCAGCGCGAAGGCGGCTGCTGCCAGCAGCAGGACCAATTCATAGCCGCCGTTTGCGGCGAAGACGCCCGCGGACGCATGCACAAGGAGTAGGGCGCCCAGCATGTCGAGTGCCAGGAGGGCTGCAATAACCCGGGTCAGGATGCCCAGGATCAGTGCGATGCCGCCGGCGAGCTCGAGTGTGGCGACCACCGGGGCGGCAATCTCCGCCGCGGGCACGCCCATCTTGGCGAACGAGGCCTGGGTTCCGGCGATGGTCCATTCGGAGAACTTCTGCCAGCCGTGGGCTGCAAAGAGGAAGCCCAAAACGATGCGCAGGGCCGTGAGGGCGGTTGTGGTAAGTCGGGACTGGTTCATGCGTTCCAGTCTCTCCGAGAATGGTTGAAGAGTCAACTATTGGGCTGAAGGTGTGGGCTTTGTCATGCGTGCCCGTCCGGAGGCGAGGCCTGGGGCCCGCCGGTTAGGCTGGCAGAGTGCCCCAACCTTCCACTCCGCTACCCGTCTTGGCCCGCAAAGGCCACGCGCGGGAAATCCTTCGCCTTGCCGTACCCGCGTTCGGCGCGCTCGTCGCCGAACCGTTGTTCCTGCTTGCGGATTCCGCCATCGTGGGGCACCTCGGGGTTGCCCAGCTGGCGGGCGTCGGACTGGCATCGGCTGTGCTGCACACCGTCGTCGGGCTCATGGTGTTCCTGGCATACTCCACAACACCGGCGGTAGCGCGCGCCATCGGCGAAGGGCAGTTGGGCAAGGCCCTTGCAGCCGGGCGCGACGGCGTGTGGCTGGCGCTGCTCCTGGGTGTGGTGCTGGCGGTGGCGGGCTTCATGGCGGCCGAGCCGCTGATTGGCCTGATGGGTGCGCAGGGCGAGGTGCGCAGCTTCGCGGTGGATTACCTCCGCTGGTCCATGCCCGGACTGGTGGCGATGCTGCTGGTCTTCGCAGGCACCGGCGTTCTCCGCGGCCTGCAGGATACGCGCACGCCGCTGGTGGTGGCCACCGCCGGCTTCGGGCTCAACATCGTCCTTAACCTGTGGCTGGTCTATGGCCTCGGCTGGTCGGTTACCGGCTCGGCAGTCGGAACCAGCGTGGCGCAGTGGGCCATGGCCGCTGTCTATGTGGTCATGGTACGGCGCAACGCGGTGCGGCATGGCGTCAGCCTCATGCCCAGCTGGCGGGGGATCCGCAGCATGACCAAAGTGGGCTCCTGGCTGATGCTGCGCACGCTGAGCCTGCGCGCAGCCATCCTGGCGACCGTGCTGGTGGTGACCGCACAGGGTGCCGCCAACCTCGCCGCCCACCAGCTGGCGATGACCATCTTTTCGTTCCTGGCTTTTGCCCTGGACGCCCTGGCCATTGCCGCGCAGGCCCTGATCGGCAAGGAGCTCGGCGCCTCCAACGGGGCGAAAGCACGTGTGCTCACGCGGACGATGACGCGCTGGGGAACCGGCTTCGGCGTGCTGACCGGTCTGTTGCTGGCCGCGGTGGCGCCCTGGGTGGGAGCCCTATTCACACCGGACCAGCAGGTGCAGTCCTTCCTGGCAGTTGCGCTGTGGGTCCTCGCCGCCGGCCAGCCCGTTGCCGGATACGTCTTTGTCTTGGATGGGGTGCTCATTGGCGCCGGGGATGCCCGGTACCTCGCCCTGGCCGGGCTGGTCAATCTCGCCGTGTATGTCCCCCTGCTCGCGGCTGTTGCCTGGTCTGGTGCCGCAGGAGCAGCGGGCCTGGGCTGGCTGTGGGCAGCCTTCGCGCTGGGGTACATGGCCGCCCGTGCAGTCACCCTGGGGCTCCGCGCCAGATCGGACCGCTGGATGGTTTTGGGTTCGGCCTGATTCGCAGTCATGCGCAGCTGTTGATATGCGCGGCGCGGCTCCCCACTAAACTGGACCGGTGACGCAACCACTTACACCCGCAGGCGCTGCGCCGGGAACCACTGCCGGGACCGATCTTTGGAGGCCGGTCCTGCTCCGCTCCGCGGCTGCGCTCGTGTTCGGTGCCGTGACCATCTTCTGGCCGTCGCCTTCCATCGAAGTCATGGGCTGGGCGGGCGGGCTCTACCTGCTGGCCACCGGCGTGATCACCCTGTGGGGCGCCCCCGCCTCCGGCTTCCCGCGTGACTCCGCGCCGGGCAAGCTGCTCTCCGCCGGCGGCTCCGTACTGACAGGCGCGGGTTTCGCACTGTTGGTGCTCCACGGGGACCTGCTGTTCGCTGTCATCGCCGCGCTCGGCCTGGCTGTTGCGGGTGCCTTGGAATTGTGGTGCGGCGTTCGCCACCGGGGCCGGCATGTCCTGGCGCGGGACTGGATCGCATCCGGCGTCGTTGGCCTCGGAACCGCCGCTGTCCTGCCCTTCTTCATCGGCTTGGGTGCCCATGCCCTGCTTGGCGTGGCCGGCGGAGGCGCGATTATTTCCGGGGTTTTGTGGGTGCTTTCCGGACTGACGCTTCGGCATGATGCCCGGACCGGCGCCGGAAAGCCGTAAACTAGGAAAGCACGGTTCTACTTACTGTAGAAAAAGGGCCGGGCAGACCACCAACGTAAACCAGGACGGCCGGCATGCCGCCTGCAGGGAGGATTTACCGTGGCAGACCAGCATCCAGGAAAACCGCGCAAACTGCGGACCTCGGTGAAGGGGCCGCTGATGTTTTCCGCGTTCTGGGCCGTTGTCACCTTCGTTGCCGTGTTGATCTTTGCCTCGGGCGGCAGCGCCAAGGTGCCCCGCTTCGACCTGGCCTTCACCGGCGCCGGCATCGCGTTTATCGTCACCCTGGTGATCGCGGCCATGCTGTCCATGAGTTACAAGGAAAACGCCGAGCACCTGGGCAAGGGCTCCGGGATCAATCTCAGCTCCGCCAAGAAACCGTCCCACGGCTTCGGTACACCCGGCGCAGAAAACCCGCCCGCTTCCGACGCCGGCCCCGAGGGCCCAGCGGGCCGCTGACCCGGAGTGCCGCCAAAGGGTGGGCGCGCTAGCCCGCCGCCGCCTGCCGTGCCCGATAGGCGGCCACGTGGGCCCGGTTGGCACAGTTCCCGGTATCGCAGTACCGCTTTGACCTGTTCCGCGTGAGGTCCAGTACAACGGCGTCGCAGTCATCGGCCTCGCACGTGCGCAGCCGGTCCAACTCCTTGCCGCGGATCACGTCCGCCAGGGCCATCGCTGCCTCCGTGCTCATCCGGTCCGCAAGGGGGGCTTCGGGCGCGGTGGCGTGCAGGTGCCAGTCCCACGCGTCGTGCTTGACCAGCTGGGGCAGCGCGTTTGCCTCGCGCAGCAAGCGGTTCACCGTGTCCACGATCGTGTCCTCATCGGCGGTCCAGAGGTCGGCAAGCTGGCGGCGCAGCGCCCGGACGCTGGCCAGTTCCGCCGCGTCCCTGGTCCGGGAGCCGGTAAATCCCTCGGCTGCCAGGAAGGCGTCGAGATCCGACTGGGAGGCCAGCCCTTCCCTTCCGTTTGCCGCGGAATTGATGAGGTCCACCACGGAGCGCAGCGCCACCTCAGTGTCAGGGGCAAAAACCATCTTGACTCCTTACAGTGCAGACGAGTACTGTCATGACCAATACCCCACTTTACCCCTGACAGGAGGCGACGGTGCCTGCCGCCAATAACCACCCCCAAAGCCGCCCGGCACCTGCGCGGGGATTCCTGGCATCCGGACTCGGCATTGCGCTGTTCTCCTCCGCCGTCTTCGGCACCTCTGGCTCGTTCGCCAAAGCCTTGCTGGAAACCGGCTGGTCAACCGGTGCGGCTGTGACGCTTCGACTCACTGGCGCCGCCCTGATACTCGCCATCCCTGCCCTGTTCGCGCTGCGGGGGCGCTGGCACCAGCTGCGGGACAACTGGCTGACCATCCTGCTGTTTGGCCTGATCGGTGTGGCGGCGTGCCAGCTGTTCTACTTCAATGCCGTGGCCCGGCTGTCCGTGGGCGTTGCACTGCTCATGGAATACCTGGCGCCTGTCCTGATCGTGCTGTGGCTATGGGCCGCCAGCCGGAAGCGGCCGCGGGCACTGACGCTGGGTGGAACCCTGCTCTCCCTGGGCGGCCTAGTGCTGGTCCTGGACCTTACCGGGGCGGTGAGGGTCGATCCCATCGGTGTCCTCTGGGGCATTGCCGCAGCTGTCTGCCTGGCCATGTACTTCTTCATCACCGCCAGGGAGAACGACACCCTGCCGCCCATCGTGCTGGCCTCCGGCGGCCTTATGGTGGGTGCTGCCGTGATGTGGCTTGCCGGTGGCACGGGCCTGCTGCCCATGACCTTCAGCACCGCTGACACAAAACTCGGAGCGTGGGTGGCTCCCTGGTGGATATCCCTGGCCGGCCTGGTGGTCCTGGCAACGGTGCTGGCTTACGTCTCCGGCATCGTGGCCGCGCGGGCCCTGGGCTCCAAGGTGGCGTCCTTCGTGTCGCTGACAGAGGTCCTTTTCGCAGTGGTGTGGGCCTGGCTGCTGCTGGGGGAACTGCCCGGTGCCATCCAGCTGCTGGGCGGCGTCCTGATCGTGGGCGGGGTCATCCTGGTCCGGCTGGATGAACTCCGTGCTTCTGCGGCGGAAACAGTAGGGGTGGCTGGCCAGGAGGCGGCACCAAAGGTGCCGTCACCGCTGGCGCACGCGAACGACGTCGAACCCGTCCCCTAAGTGCCGCACCGAACCCTGCCGGCGATGCTTGCGCAGCCGGAAGCTTAGCGGGAGGCCTGGCTCTGCTCCTCGGCGTTCCGCTTTGCCTGGCTGCCGGCATCCTTCAGCGCTTCAGCAACCTTGGTCAGCATGGCGGTGTGGGTTCCGGACCACTCGTTACGGAACTTGTCCGCGTCCGGGCCTTCCCAGTTGGTGCTGCTCAAAACCTTGGTGAGAGTGGACTTCTGCGTCTCGATCTCGGACGCGCCTGCCTGAAGCTTGCTGCCGAGCTGGCGAAGCTGCTCAACGTCTGCACCCCAAATAGCCATCAGTTTCTCCTCTTGGTTAGTGGATCCGAATACGGTCGGCATCCCCAGCGGCCTCCCGGCTCATCCGGAAGATCCATCGCCTAAAACCTATCCCGGCCCTTCAAACAGTGTCGATGGGCACCCCTGCCCATGCCGGGCTCCCCATGGACGGGTGCCCGCGGACGCGTACAGGAGGGGTCGATCCCAGGCGCTCCAGAGCCTAGCATGGGCTTTATGTGCCGGAATATCCGAACCCTCCACAACTTCGAGCCGCACGCCACCTCCGAGGAGGTGCACGCCGCCGCACTGCAGTATGTGCGCAAGATCAGCGGCAGCACCAAACCCTCCAAGGCCAACCAGGAAGCGTTCGATGAGGCGGTCCACGAGATCGCCCACATCACCCAGCACCTCCTGGACTCGCTTGTCACGCAGGCTCCGCCCAAGGACCGGGATGCAGAGGCCGCCAAGGCCAGGGCACGCGCCGCCGTGCGTTACGGCGCTGCCTGAAACGCCCTGTCTCCGTTTTCTCCCGAATACGGGCAGCTACTTGCCGAAGCCCCGCAGACGCAGCGAGTTGGCCACCACCAGGACCGAGCTTGCAGCCATGGCTGCACCGGCAATCATGGGATTGAGCAGTCCCAGCGCGGCTACCGGGATGCCCACGGCGTTGTAGAAGAAAGCCCAGAACAGGTTGGTCTTGATGGTGGCCAGCGTCTTCCGGGACAGCTCGATCGCCTGGGCAACCTGGGCGAGGTCGTTGCCCATGACGGTCAGGTCCGCGGCTTCGATGGCAACGTCCGTGCCGGACCCCATTGCGATCCCGAGATCCGCCTGCGCCAGCGCGGCGGCATCGTTGACGCCGTCACCGGCCATGGCGACGGTGGCGCCGCCGGCCTGCAGCCTTCGGACCGCCTCCACCTTTCCTTCCGGCAGGACGCCGGCGTAGACGTCCCCGGTGTCGATGCCGACGGCGGCGGCTACCTGGGCAGCCACGGCGGCATTGTCGCCAGTCAGCAGGATGGGGCGCAGGCCCAGGTGCCTCAGCCTGGCGACTGCCGCTGCCGACCCCTCCTTGACAGTGTCCCGCAGGCTGATGATGCCGGCCGGGACGCCGTCCACCGCGACCCAGATTGCTGTGGCGCCGCCCGCTTCCGCCGCCGCCAGCGCCGCATGCTGCTCTTTGGTGAAGCACACGTTGTTGTGCTCCAGCCACCCGGTCCGCCCGGCCACCACCTGCCGGCCCTCGACGGTCCCTGCCACTCCGCCGCCGGGCGCGGAACGGAAGGCCTGCACGGTAGGCAGGGGGCCGCCGTCGTCCGTTGGCTGTGGCTCCTTGGCGGCCACGGCGATGGCGCGCGCCACCGGATGCTCGGACGCTGCCTCCACCGCCCCGGCCAGCCGGAGTACGTCGCTTCCCTCAAAGCTGCCGAATGCCGTGACGGCGTCCACGGCAAGGACGCCGGTAGTCACGGTACCGGTCTTGTCGAGCAGGATGGTGTCCACGGTGCGGGTGTCCTCCAGGACCTGCGGCCCCTTGATGAGGATGCCCAGCTGCGCTCCGCGGCCGGTGCCGGTGAGCAGGCCCACCGGTGTGGCCAGTCCCAGGGCGCAGGGGCAGGCGATGACCAGGACGGCGACGGCGGCCGTGAAGGCCGAGCGGATCTCGGCGCCTGTTACGTCCGGGCCTGGGAGGAGGAGCCACACCGCGAAAGTGGCCACGGCGATGGCCAGGACCACCGGCACGAAGACTGCGCTGATGCGGTCCGCCAGCCGGGCGATGGGTGCTTTACCGGTCTGCGCCTGGGACACGAGGCGTGCCATTTGGGCAAGGGTGGTTTCGGAACCTACCCTTGTTGCCTTGACCAGCAGCCTGCCGGAGGTGTTGATGGTTGCGCCGGTGACAGTTGTTCCCGGTCCCACTTCCACCGGGACGGACTCGCCGGTGACCAGGGACGCGTCCACTGCTGAGCTGCCGTCCACCACCACACCGTCGGTGGCGATCTTTTCGCCGGGCCGGACCACCAGGACGTCGCCAACCTGCAGCCGGTCCGCAGGGATCCGGTGTTCCACGCCGTCCCGGACAATGGCTGCGTCCTTGGCGCCGAGGTTGATGAGGGCCTGCAGGGCATCGCCGGCCTTGCGTTTTGCGGTGGCCTCCAGGTACCTGCCCAGCAGCAGGAAGGTGGTGACAACCGCGGCCACCTCAAAGTAGAGGCCGCCGGTTTCCATCCCCTCCATGCCGGGGTGTTCGGTCATGCGGGGGTCGAGGGCGAGTTGCCAGGCGGAGAACAGGTACGCCGCGGCCACGCCGAGGGACACCAGGGTGTCCATGGTGGACGCGAAGTGCCGGGCATTGATGGCTGCGGCGCGGTGGAATGGCCAGGCGGCCCAGGACACGACCGGCAGTGCCAGTGCAGCAACAATCCAGCCCCAGTTCGGGAACTGGAATACCGGGACCATGGAGATCAGGAACACGGGAACGGTCAGGATGGCGGCAACAAGAAGGCGGGGCCTGAGCTGGGTCGCCGTGCCGCCGTGGGCCACGGGGTCGCCAGACGCGTCGCCATGGGCAACTTGCTCGGCATGCCCGCCCGTTCCTCCCAGGCCGCTCCCTCTGCCCACCTCAGATGCATGCTGACGCAAGTCCCCGGTGTCGCCGCCCATGGGCAAGGTACCTGTTGTTCCGGCAGTGGGGCCAGCTGCTGCCGCCCCCGCTGCATGGCGAAGCCGGGCCTTGTAGCCGGCCGCGTTGACGGTGTCCACCAGTTGCTGGTCCGTAATGCCGGCCGGGACGGTGACGTGGGCTGATTCGAGCGGAAGGTTGACGGACGCTTCCACGCCTTCGAGCTTGCCGAGCTTTTTCTCCACCCGGTTGACGCATGAGGCGCAGGTCATGCCCTCGATATCGAGTTCCACCTCGCGTGTGCCGGGCGGCCGGAGCAGCTCCTGATGACTCATGTCCGTTGTCCCTGCTTGTCTTTCTAGGCTTCGTTGGCGACGACCAGGTATCCGGCCTCCGCCACGGCCTCGCCGATTTCGGACGGTGAGAGCTTCTGCATGGACGTGATGGTCACAGTGGAGATGCCGCCGGCGTTGAGTTCAACGTCCACGGCTTCCACGCCCGCCAGGGCTTCGAGTTCTTCACTGACCGCGGAGACGCAGTGTCCGCAGGTCATGCCGGAAACGTTGACGGTTGTGGTGGTGGGGGAGGTGGTGCTCATGGCTGTCTCCTGTTGGTTTGGCCGGCGGTGGCCGGCAATGGGGGCGGCGGGGTTTCAGCGAAGCAGCCGGCCGATGGCGTCGGCCGCTTCCTTGACCTTGGCATCGATGGCTTCGGCGCGGGCTGCCGGGTCAGGCTCGGCGGCGGCGCCCACCACGCAGTGGCCAATATGCTCCTCGACGAGTCCGAGGCTGACGGCGTGCAGGGCCTTGGTGACGGCGGAAACCTGGGTGAGGATGTCGATGCAGTACTTGTCCTCGTCCACCATCCGGGCAATGCCGCGCACCTGGCCTTCGATGCGCTTCAACCGGCGAAGGTAGGCGTCCTTGTTGCCCGTGTACCCGTGCTCGGGCCGTTGGTCTCCTGAGGGCAGGGCGAGTGCTTCTTCTATGGGCCTCATGGACCCACCATATACCCCCATGGGGTATATGTCCAAGTACCCGACGGGGGTATCCCAAGCCCGCGGGGAATGCGGCACAAAAAAGCTCCGGAGTGCGTTATTGGGGGATACGCACTCCGGAGCAGCTTTTGGGCAAACCCGGCATCCACCTGCGTGGACCGGCCTGCTTGAATCAGCTTACTGGGTGGTAGTGCACTCCGCCAGCACCACGAATAACTACTTTCGCTTTATTATTCAAGCCCCTTTTTTCGTGCCATCAGCAGCACCGGCACAGGTTCAGGGCTTGTCCTGGTGCGCCGGCATCCGGTAGGGAACCACCAGCACGGGCCTGCTTTGATGATGGGTCAGCCAGGCACCCACCGAGCCGTTCAAAGCCTCGGCCAGCCGGTGCGAGAAGCCGCGCTCCGATGTTCCCACGATGATGATTGGTGCGTTGGCTTCGGCGGCGAGGCGGCCCAGGGCGCGTGCCGGGTCCCCGGCAAGGGTGCGGAGCGTCCAATCCACCGTGCCGCTGCCCGGTGGCACCTTGTCCACTGCGGACCGGATGTCCGTTTCCAGTTCCGTTGACAGCGCCCGGATCTCCCCGTCATCGGCGTCCGGATGAAGGGAAAGGCGGTGTGCCGAGCGGGCAGGGTCCCACTCCACCAGGTAACTTGCCTCGTCCACGTATGCGCACACCAGGGGCGTGCCGAGCCGCGCGGCCAGGGCGGCAGCGGTCTGCAGGACCTCGGGATGCTGTTTGGGCATGATCCCCACCAGCAGCGGGCCGGTGCCGCTGAACCGTTCCGATGTCATAGCTCATTCTCCGTCCGGGCAGGGGCAATGAACAGGTCTTGCAGGGCTGCGGATCATGAAACCGCAGGTGAGGCGGTCACCACCACGTTCTTGCCCCACGGGTCCTGGGTAAAGCAGCTAATGAGGACCAGCCGGTTGGGCACGATGTCCCAGATGGGGCTGTCCTTCAAACTGGACTTCACGTAGGTGGTCACGCTATCCACCTGGTAGGACATGACGCCCGACGCAGTGTCCACCTCGAAGCGGTCCCCCACCCGCGATGCCGAGCTCAGCTGGTTGAACGGTGCCTCGGCTCCGTCCCAGCTGTGGCCGATGACGTACGTCGTGTTGGCCGAACCCTCCCCGGGTGTACCGAACGGTGCCAGCCAGTATCCGTCCTTGGTCTCCGGCGGAACGATGGTCTGGCTGGCCTGCGCAGCACTGTCCAGCTCCAGTGGATGTACCGGGACATCAAAGCCTGCCGACGCATACCGGATCCGCACCGGTGCTGCTGCCGCCGGCAGTGGAGACTGGGATGCCGGTTGTACAGCCGGGGTGGTGGGTGCGGGCGCGGCGGGTGCCGGCGCAGCGGAGGAGGCGTCCAGAGGTGCCGGGCTCGCCGTTATACCGCTTCCGACGGCGGCCGGCTGCGGCAAATGGAGCAGCGGTCCGCCGAAGGTGATGGCCAGGAAGGCAAGGCCGCCGGACAGGAGGATGGCGAGGTCACCGCGGTTCCAGCCCCGCCGCGGACGACGGCTTCGGGCCGCATGCCGGCTGCGTTCCTGGGACATTGCGCTCCTCCGCGCTCGAAGTGGATGAAAGGAAGGAAGGCGCCCCGCCGGGCACTGGCGGGACGCCTTCCTTGTCAGAGGCCGCCGGCGGCGGCTCGATGGCGGGTTTAGCCTGCTGCGGAGGCGCCGGACCTGCGCCGCACAGCCACTGCCGCTCCTGCCGCCACCAGTGCCCCCAGGCCACCGAGCCAGGCGGGGGAACCTTCAGTTCCGCCCACCGCGGTCTGGGCGTTGTAGCCCTGGTTGGTACCCAGGCTGGTCGAAGCCGTGGCGGCCGCACCGGTGCGTACCGGTGCCTGGGCCGCGGCGGCGGGCTGCGCGGGAACCACCACGGCACCGGCTGCCGGCGGGGCCACGGCCGGCGGAACAACAACCGGAGCGGCCGCCGGCGGCTCGACGACGTCCGCGGGTACTTCGGCGGGTGTCTCACCAGGCGTGACAACGGGCGGGTCAACGACGACCGGGGGGACCACGACGACAGGGGGGTCAACGACGACGGGCGGGTCAACGACGACCGGGGGGACCACGACGACAGGGGGGTCAACGACGACAGGGGGGACCACGACGACGGGCGGGTCAACGACGACAGGGGGGACCACGACGACGGGCGGGTCAACGACGACGGGCGGGTAGATCGGCGGAACTTCGCCCGGCGGCAACGCGGCGCAGTTGGCGATGTAGAGGATCTTCCCCGCATTGGTCCAGTTCTGGCCGCCAGGCAGTTTCGAAGTGGGTGGGATGATGTCTGCGGAATGCTCGTCGTGGCCGCCGAGGCCGTTGACATTGAATTCCAGCGGTGCCCAGGATCCGCCGTCGCCGGAATGGCAGACGATGACTCGCTCGGAGGCAGCCATGGCGGGCGCCGTCAGGCCGATCAACCCCAGCCCTACCACCCCCAGAGTGGCAAAAGTACGTTTCATTGTTTTCTCCCCAGTATGTGTGAAACGGACCATGGCGAGGGGGAGTAGCGGTGACTCTGAGTGCCCCAGCAGCACGGTCAGCTTGCTTGTTGTTTCAGGCTAGGGCGGCAGCAAGAGGCAGTCGCGAGTAGCAGGTACTCGACTTTGCAAGCCCCTGATCTGCGGCGATACCTGCTCCTACGCGGAAATCGGGTGAAACTACTTGTTCCTCGGTGGGCAGCGGGGTCCGCCAAAGCAGCACCCTTGAACGTGGCCATGCCCGCGCCTAACGTTGAGTCAGACGAAAGGGTGTGACGGCATGGAAATCTACATGTGGTGGCTGGACCTGGACCTCGACACCAAGGAGTGGCTGCGGGAAAATCTCCGTGCCGGGGAGCTGCCGCTTCCTGTGATGCAGGGCATCGCGGAGGCAGGCGGACCGCACCCGGACAATCCCGCTGCAGTGCTCACTGATGCGGACTGGGACTTCATCGAGACGCAGTCCGAGTTTGTGGACTAGGCGAGCAACCCAGGACTAAAGGGTCGGGCCCTGCCCGCCAGAAAACCGTTGCGGGCTGCCCACCGCGATGGTTGCATGGTGGGCATGGCATCCACAGAGAGTTTTGTCTTGGCAATCGGGACCAAAAAGGGGCTGTGGCTGGCCACCAGCCGGGACAGGCGCGATTGGTCCTTCACTGGCCCGCATTTCCTGATGAGCGAGATTCCCAGCATCGGGATCGACACCCGGGACGGGCGCACCCGGGTCATGGTGGGCGTCCGCAATGAACACTGGGGACCCACCGTCGCGCATTCCGACGACTTGGGCGCCACCTGGTCCGAACCCGAGCAGGGGGCCATCAAGTTCCCGGAGGACACCGGCGCGGCTGTCGAGCGTGTCTGGCAGATCTATCCCGATGCCGAATCCCGGCCAGGCGTGGTCTGGGCCGGCGCCGAACCAATTTCAGTGTGGAAGTCCAACGACGGCGGTGAGCATTTCGAACTGAACCGGGGCCTGTGGGACCACCCGCACCGGAGCGAGTGGGGCGCAGGGTACGGTGGCGCGGCGGCGCACTCCATTGTGGTCCACCCGTCCGGGGAGACGGTGCACGTCGCCATGAGCACCGGCGGTGTTTACCGGTCGCTCGACGGCGGCACCTCCTGGGAGCCCCGCAACAAGGGGATCTCCGCTTACTTCATGCCGGATCCCAACCCGGAGTTCGGGCAGTGCGTGCACAAGATCGCGGCGGATCCCGCCGTGGACGGCCGCCTGTATGCGCAGAACCACCACGGCGTGTACCGCACGGATGACAATGCCGATACCTGGACTTCCATCGCCGAGGGCTTGCCGGCCGATTTCGGGTTCGTGATGCTCACGCATCCGCGCCGCGAGGGGACGGCCTGGGTTGTCCCGCTGAAAGCAGACGGTGAACGCATCCCGCCCAACGGGGAACTGGCTGTCCACCGCACTGACGACGCCGGCTCCACCTGGAAGCGGCTCGCGTCCGGCCTGCCCACGGGCGAGTACAACAGTGTTCTGCGCGATGCCGCCTCGGTGGACACGGCGGAACCGGCCGGAGTGTATTTCGGCACGCGCGGCGGCACCGTTTATGCAAGCGCGGACGAGGGTGAAACGTTCACGGAAGTGGCGGCCCACCTGCCTGACGTCCTGTGCGTCCGGGCGGCAGTGGTGGCCGGTGCCTGACATCACTGTTGTGCTTCCCAGCGTCCTCCAGCCTTTAGCCGGCGGGCAGCCTGTACTGACTGCGCCCGCCGACGGGCCGGTAACGGTGGGAAAGCTGCTGGATGCGGTGACGTCTGACTTTGCGGTGCTGGCCAGGCGGCTCCGCGATGAGACGGGCGCCCTGCGCCGCTTCGTGAACATCTATGTTGACGGCGACGAGGTGCGGCGCCTCGAGGGCCTTGGGACCCAAGTCTCGCCCGGCCAGGAAGTCCTCATCATCCAATCGGTGGCCGGCGGCTAGGTTGTGCTGCCGTTCCAAACCATCCCGGGAAGGGCATCACCATGACCAAGCAGAGCCTGCAGTCCGCCATCGACGAGAAGGGCGGCAGCGCCGTCGAGGTTTTGCGCAATGCGAAATCCCGGCCGTTCACGTTCCCGGTGACACCTGAGTTTACGAACTGGCGGAGTGAGCAGGCGTCCTGGCGGGACTCGTGCGCCCTCCTTGACCAGTCGCACCACATGGCCGATCTCTTCGTGAAAGGTCCTGACGCAACCAAGTTCTTCACGTGGATCGGCACAAACTCGGCCGCCGCGTATAAGGTGGGCCGGGCAAAGCAATTGGTGGCCGTTAACCATGACGGATTCGTCATTGGGGACGGCATCCTGTTCCACCTGGACAGGAACTCGTTCGACTTGGTGGCCCTGCCCATGCTTAGCGACTGGGTTGAATACAACATCTCCTCCGGCGACTGGGACGTAAGCCTGGAGCGTGACGACCACTCGCTGATCCGGAAGGGCGATCCCAAGCTCTTCCGTTACGAACTTCAGGGCCCCAACGCCCTCGCGATTATCGAAAAGGTGACTGGCCAGCCTGCTCCGGAGCTCAAGTTCTTCCACATGGGTGAGGTCGAGATTGGCGGGCGCAAGGTAGGCGTGCTGCGGCACGGCATGGCGGGGCAGCCGGGCTTCGAGCTGTGGGGTCCTTGGGCTGATGCAGCACTCGTGCATGCGAAACTGCTGGCTGACGGCGAGGAATTTGGCATCACGCAGGTAGGGGCGAAAGGCTATTCGTCGGCGAACCTCGGGTCCGGCTGGGTGCCTTCCCCGCCACCCGCCATTTTCCAACCAGAGCTCAAGCCGTACCGCGAATGGCTGGACCTCTCGAAAGCGGGCTCGTTCGGAGGCAGTTTCTACTCCCCGGAGGCAGCCGACTACTATGTCACCCCCTACGACATCGGGCTGGGCCGATCGGTGTCATTCGACCACGATTTCCTCGGCAAGGAAGCCCTGCAGCGGCACTCTGAAAATCAGCGCCGCACCAAAGTCACGCTCGTGTGGAATGACGACGACGTGACGAAAGCGCTTGGATCGGTTCTCAGGGAAGGTCTTCCGGCCAAGTACATTGAGCTACCCAAATCACGCTATGCGCTTTACCAGACCGATCGGATCCTGAAGGACGGCGCGACGGTGGGAATGTCGATGGACGTCGGATACCTCGCCAATGAGCGGGTCTTCCTGTCCCTCGCCACGATCGACGTCGGGCACGCCGGGACTGGAACCGAGGTAACGGTGGTGTGGGGTGAAGAACCCAACTCCCGAAAGGGCCAGGTGGAGCCTCACCGCCAGGTCGAGATCCGTGCCACCGTTGCTCCCGCACCGTTCAGCGAGTACGCCAGGAGCGGGTACCGCATCTCATAAAGGTGCCCGGCTGAGTGCCCTCCCGGATCGTTGACAATTTCGTTTCCGATCCGTACCGTCGGTCTCAAAGCGATCGTCGGGATCGCCTCGTCCCGAGCAATGTTGCGACAGGGAGGTACAGGGTGGCAGCAAGCCTGAGCCTCAACGGCGTGAACCTGCACTTCGGCGGCGTCAAGGTGCTGCAGGAGGTGACCTTTGACGTGGAGCCGGGCGCGATATTCGGCCTCGTAGGACCCAACGGCGCCGGCAAGACCTCCTTGTTCAACTGCATCAGCGGCCATTACAAGCCGAGCTCCGGTTCGATCACGATCGACGGCAATGAGGTGTCAGGGAGTGCTCCGTCCCGCCTTGCCCGCCTTGGGCTGGCGCGCACGTTCCAGCATCCCGCCCTGCAATTACACGCCACAGTCCTGGAGAACGTACTCCTCGGGGGACACATCCGGCTCCCGGGCGGACCTCTTTCGTGGGCCTTGCGGCTGCCCCGGACCACCCGCGCCGAGCGCGAAATGCGTGAAGAAGCGCTCCGGCTCCTCGAGCGTGCCGGTCTGGGCTGGGCGGTTAACCTGCCAGCCGACGAACTCTCGCATGGACTGCACAAGGGCGTGGAGCTGTGGCGCGCCCTGCTGTCCAAACCCTCCCTGTTGCTGCTTGACGAGCCTGCAGCCGGGTTGTCACACGGCGAGGTCGACCAACTCATCGAGACCGTGAAGCGCGTACGAGCTGAGCAGGACATCACGATTGTGATCGTGGAGCACCATATGGGCGTCATTTCAGCTCTCACCGAGCAGGTGGTTGTACTCGACCACGGCCGCAAGCTCATGCAGGGCACCGCGACCCAGGCACAATCTGATCCCCGCGTTATCGAGGCCTACATCGGGAGGGAGGACGCGGATGACGCTGCTTGAACTCGCCGACGTCACCGCGTCCTATGGGCCCGTGCAAGTGCTCGATGGGGTCTCGCTTGCTGTTCCGGAGAGCGGTTCTGTGGGAATCCTGGGTGCGAACGGGGCTGGCAAGACCACTACTCTGCGTGCAATCAGCGGAACTGTCCGCACGGGCGGACGGATCAGATTCGAAGGACGCGACATCCGGGGTTTCCGTCCCGACCAGGTGGCCGCCCTGGGGATTGCCCACGTCCCGGAGGGCCGCGGCACCCTAAGCCAGCTGAGCGTGCGGGAGAATCTCCTGGTGGGCGCCTACCTCCGCAAGCGCCGGCAGGAGATCTCCGCCGACGTCGACTATTGCCTGGACCTGTTTCCACAGCTGAGGGACCGCATCGGTTCGCGGGCGGCGGCACTGTCCGGCGGCGAGCAGCAGATGCTGGCCGTGGCCCGCGCGTTCATGGCCAAGCCCAAGCTGTTGCTGCTTGATGAAGCCTCCCTTGGACTTGCGCCGAGCACGTCCAAGGCGGTGTACGCCGCAATCCGGCGGCTGCGGCTCGAGTCCGGTATTGCCATGCTGGTGGTCGAACAGAACGCGAATCTCGCATTTTCGCTGGTAGATACAGCCACCGTGCTCGAAACCGGGCGCAACGTCCTGACCGGCTCCTCGGCGGAACTCAAGGGCATGGACGAAATCCGCCGTGCCTATCTGGGGGGCTGAACAGGTATGGAAACTTTCATCCAGCTCGTTGTGGACGGCCTCGCAACCGGCTCCATTTATGCTGCCCTCGCCCTGGCTATAGTGCTGGTGCATCAGGCGACCGGACTGATCAACTTCGCCCAGGGCGGCATGGCGGTGTTCTCCGGCTACATCGCCTATGCCTTTGTGCAGCTGGGCGTGCCGCTCATCGTCGCCATCGCCATCTCCGTAGTGGTCTCGTTTTTTGTCGGGGCGCTGGTGGAACGGTTTCTCCTCCGCCGGTTTGAGCGGGGCGACCCGGATACGGCCGTTGTGGTGACGATCGGGCTGTTGACCCTGATCACTGGCGTCGTTGCCGTCCTCTGGAGCTATAACAACCTCAGTTTCCCCTCGCTGTTCCCGCTGACAAGCGTGGACATCCTTGGCGCGGTAGTCAGCGTCAGGTCGCTCGCGACGACCCTGAGCATACTGGTGATCATGGTGGTTCTGCAGGTGCTCTTCCTGCGTACAAAGCTCGGGCTGGCGCTCCGCGCCGTGGCAGACAACCCTGCCTCCGCTGCCCTCTCGGGCCTCCCCGTGGGGAGGCTTTTGATGGTCGGCTGGGGACTGGCCGCCACCCTCGGAGCAATTGCAGGCGTCCTTGTGGCTCCGCAGCTGACCCTGACCCCGGGCATGCTCGACACAGCGCTTGTCTACGCGCTCGCCGCCGTCATCCTGGGAGGCCTGAGCAGCCCGGTCGGCTGTGTGGTCGCCGCTTCGGCGATCGGCGTGCTCGAGAACCTTGCAGCCGTGTATGTGCCGCTGATCGGGCACGACCTTAAGATCGCCGTACCCTTTGTCCTGATCTTCGTCATCCTCATACTCCGTCCCCAAGGCCTGTTCGGCCGGAAGGTTGTGGTGAGAGTCTGATGGGTGCCACGACGTCCCTTTTCCGCGGCAGATCAACCCGGATCATCGTCATCGTGGTTGTTGCGATCGTGCTGCTGGTTGCCCCGCTCGTCCTCCCGGCATTTGCCAACCAGACGCTGGTGCGCGTCGGCGTCTACGCCGTCGCCATACTCGGGCTTAACATCATCATGGGCTACACGGGGCAGGTCAACCTCGGGCAGATCTTCTTTGTCGGGCTTGGCGCCTATGTCACCGCCTACGGCGTCAACCGCGGCTGGAACATCATCATAGTGTTCGTCGCGGCCTGCCTCATCGCCGGCATCGTTGGACTGCTCGTGGCGCTGGCAGCAGCCCGGCTCGGCGGCCTCGCCATTGCGATGGTCACAATTGCCCTGCCGATCGTGGGCGTCCCGCTGGCAAAGCGCCTCGATGAGCTTACCGGCGGCTCGCAGGGCATCTCCGCCCGCTTCTCCGCAGCCCCCGACTGGTCCGGCCTCTACAACGACCAGTGGCAGTTCTACATCGTATTGCTGGTGACGGCCGCTGCATTCCTGCTGGCCCGCAACCTCGTCCGCGGCAAGTACGGCAGGGCATTCACCGTGGTGCGGGAGAACGAAGCCGTCGCCGCATCCATGGGTGTCTCGCCATACCGCACAAAGGTTCTCGCGTTCACCGTGGCATCCATATTCGGCGGGGCAAGCGGCTTCCTGTATATGGCGGCCGTGCAATACACCTCGCCGGAGACGCTTAGCTTCGGCCACTCCATCGGCCTCCTCGCCGCCATGGTCATTGGCGGAGCCGGAAGCATTGCCGGTTCACTGATCGGAGGCGCGTACTACGTCTTCGTGCCGCAGCTGACAAACGCGATCGATCCGAGCTTCACAACCCTCAGTCAGGGTGCCATTCTCCTCGTGGTGCTCTTCCTGTTGCCCCAGGGACTGGTCAGCCTTCCACGGGTGGTCCGCCGGCTCAGCCGCCGTCGGGCTGCCCGGCCCACGCTACCCGGGAATCCCCCACATACCTCTCCTGCGCCTCATCCCGTGACGGAGGCCGCGCGGAAGGGAGTCGAAAAAACAGAGAGGCAAGATCAATCATGATGATGAGAAAAATGCCGGGCGTCCTAGGCGCCGTCGCCATGGCGTCGGTTATCGCGCTCTCCACTTCAGGTTGCACCCGCGGCGGTCCCGGGCAGGGGGACGGCGCCGCCGCGAGCCCGGGCATCACCGACACGGAAATTTCGCTGGGCATCACCACCCCGCTCAGCGGTCCGACCGCCGGCCCGGGAACGTGCACGGTCGCAGGCGTCTCCGCCTACTTCGGCGCCGTGAACGCCGCGGGAGGCGTGGAATTCGGTGATGGCAAGACGCGGAAGGTCACCATCAAGTCCTACGACGACGCCTACGATCCGCAGAAATCGCTGTCGAACTTCCAGCAGATGGTTTCCGACAACATGTTCGCCGCCACCGCAGGCCTTGGCACCCCCACCAACCGCGCATTCCGCGACGCGGCCATCAGCCAGGAAGTCCCGCAGGTGCTCGTCATGACGGGCGACCCCCTGTTCAGCAACCGGGAGGAGAGTCCGTGGCAGCTCGGGTTTGTCCCGATCTACCAGAACGAGGGAGCGGCCTTCGGCAAGCTGCTGGCGGAATCAGGCGCCCAGCACAAGGTTGCGATCCTGTCGCAAAACGACGATTACGGCAAGGGATATGTTGAGGGCTTCAAGGAGGCCATCAAGGATGCTTCCAACATCTCTGTCGTCGGGGAACAAACGTACGAGGCCACCGACACGTCGGTAGATGCCCAGCTCACTCAGCTGGCGTCGTCGGGAGCTGACGTATTCTTCAACGCGATGTCCATCACTCCGCTGGTGATCGCGTCGCTGCAGAAGGCGCAGCAAATCGGCTGGAAACCGAGCTGGTTCCTCCCGTCGAATACGTCCAGCCCCACCGCGATCCTTGAGCCGGGTGGCGGGGCTGCCTACCCCGGAATCTACACAGTGTCCTTTGCGAAGGCTCCGCAGAGCCCTGAGTTCGCGCAGGATCCCGACGTCGTCAAGTTCCTTTCCGAACTGAAGCAGTACGGCAACTACCCTGACATGCCCGCTTTCCCGCACTGCATGTGGAGCTACATGGTGGGAGCCACTCTTGAAGCGGCGTTCAAGAACATGACTGAGCCGACACGCGAGAATTTCATGGCGGCGCTGCTGGACATCAAGGGCCTGGAGGCGCCTCTGATGCTTGAGGGCACTGCGGTGGACACGACGGCCGATGGACAGCCGGCCGTGTCTTCTGTCCTCGTGCAGAAGTACAACGGCAGGGGATATGCCACCGCGGAGAACTTCGGGTAACCCCCTGGCAGCAAGGCGGTAACGGCGCCGTTGCCATCCCCCGGGGTGACGACGGCGCTACACGCGCGTGGCGTTCTGCCCAGGTGGCACGCCGTGGGGGCTTTCGAGCTGGTCGATGAGCCGGAGTCCGCGCTGCGCCCACGCGATTTCGGCCCGCGCCCGTTCAACCAGGCCCTCGTAGGTAAACCGTTTGAAAGCGATGGTGCGGTCCCGGTCCTCCGGCCGGGTGACGGCGAGCCGCCGCACCAGCATTGGGTTGCTCAAATTGGCTATCCTCGCGAGTTCACCCTCCCACTGCGCCAGCTCGCGCTCCCACTGCAGGGTGTGCGAATGGAAGAACTCCCTGGCCACTTCGGGGGTGGCTGCCTCCAGGTACGCGGCGCGCAGGTGGGCAGGGTCGCGGACCCGGGCATACTCCAACGGGGAGTGCATCCACTCAAGGAAGGCCTTGTTCCCGGCGTCGGTCACGTGATAGACGCGCCTGGTGGCGCGTTGGCCCCTTGGCTGCTCTTCGCCTTCGATGAGGTTCTCCGCCTCCATCTTGCGCAGCTCCGGGTAGATCTGCGAGTCGGGCGCGTGCCACACGTGACCAACCGACAAGGAGAACTGCTTCTGCAGCTCGTAGCCTGACAGCGGCCCCACGCGCAGCAACGCGAGCAGCGCATATCGCAGGCTCATGACGAAGACACTCCTTTAGGGACCGTGCATGGGTTTCAGGGGGCGCCACCGCCCCCTGAAACCCCGGCTTCCCAGCCTAGGCCGACTGGTAGTTCGTGCGCCACCCGCCGTGGTAGGTTGCGCGGGCGACGGAGGAGTAGGGCACGGGGCTGACAACTGCGCGCACTTGGGCCTGTACGTGCGGTTCGACGGCGGCCTTGGAAGTACCGCCGTCGGGTTCCCCCCAGATGACCTTCAGTTCGGTGCCTTCGGGAACGTTCGGGTCGATCGTCGCAAGCGAGAGGGCCCGCCGCTCATTGGCGCTGTATCCGGTGAACATCGAGTATCCGACGACCGTGCCGTCCGCGTCGACGACCGAGTCGTAATTCGCTGACCCGTAATTCGCCAGCGGCAGGTCAAAGAACTTGTAGCTCGGTCCTTCGAGGCTGAACAGCGACGCGTAGATCGACGTAACGTCGTCGCCATCCCAGGCCAGCGTCACCTTCTTGCGTTGCGAGGCAGGGTCGATCCGTTCCAGGGCGTCGCGGCCGATGAAGTCATGATCGAACTTTACGAAGGAGCCGTAGCCGAGCTCCCACGGAGTCAGGTAGTAGTCCTCGATGTTCCCGGACACGAATGAGCCGGCGAGGGTTCCGGTCGCCTCATACCCGTCTGCAGGAAGCCATTCGCGATAGCCGCGCTCGGCTTCCCCGCTGTAAATGGCCGGCAACGGCGAGGGAATCCAGCCAGACTCAAGGGTGTTGGACGGATAGGCGCGCGAGCCGACAGGGACCAGTCCGAACTCCGCACCGGCCTCGACGATGGCATCCCGTACCCGCCCGTGGTCAGCATAAGGTCCCCACACCTCAAGTCCGGGTGCACCCGCCATGCCGTGGCGAAGGGTGCGGACGGATGCTCCCTGGATGGACATGGTGGACATGTTGAAGAACTTGAGCTGCTCGAGCGGCCCCTCATTAAGCTTCTCGATCACCTGCCAGGCGTTCGGGCCCTGGATCTGGAACCGGTAATACTGCCGGGTGACCTGCTGGCCGTAGGGACGGGACGGTGAACGGCGGTCCACCGTGATATCGAGATTCGCGTAGCCGCCGGTTTCACCGTGGTAAAGCAACCAGTTGGCGGCAGGGGAACGCCCGACGTAAACGTACTCGTCCTCGGCCTCGTGGAAAAGGATGCCGTCGCCGATGACGTGTCCGGACTCCGTTGTAGGCACATATTGCTTGGCCTTGTTGACTGGGAACACGGCGGTCGAGTTGATGGCGGTCGATGAAATCAGCTTGATCGCGTCCGAGCCTTTCATGAACAGGTTGTCCATGTGGTGGGACTGGTCGTAAAGCACCGCGGTCTGGCGCCAGGCAGTCTGTTCCTTGATCCAGTTCTGGAAGTCGGCCGGAACCACGGGATAGATATAGGAGCCGATTTGTGAGTTGCGGAGCAGGTCCACTGCGCCGCGGGACGAGTCGAGGACTTCCTGCAGATTCTTGGGTGCCACGATGAACCTCTTGTTCTGTATCGGTTGTTTTCTACCATTGGGTCAAAAGACGATGGTTTGGTTGCCGTGCCGGATGATCCGGTCCTCGGCGTGCCACTCGACCGCACGCGAAAGGACGGCCCGCTCCACGTACGCGCCGCGGGCCTGGAGATCGATGGCCGAGTGTGCGTGCGTCACCCGCGCCACGTCCTGCTCGATGATGGGGCCTTCATCAAGGTCCTTGGTCACATAGTGCGATGTGGCTCCGATCAGCTTGACCCCGCGTTCCTTGGCCTTCCGATAGGGGGCAGCGCCGATGAAAGCGGGCAGGAATGAGTGGTGGATGTTGATCAGCGGCACCCCCACCTGGTCCAGGAAGTCCGGAGACAGGATCTGCATGTAACGCGCCAGAACAACGAAGTCGACATTCCCCACCAGCAGTTTCAGGATCTGGGCTTCCGCTTGTGACTTGTCCGGGCCGGGCGACGGAACGTGGAAGAAGGGCACTCCGAAGGAGCGGACATCCTCAGCAGTGTTGGTGTGGTTGGAAATCACCATTGGGATGGTCACGGACAACTCACCGCGCCGGTGCCGCCACAGCAGTTCAAGCAGGCAATGGTCCGAGGTGGAGACAAGGACGGCCATCCGCTTGGGAACAGACTGGTCAGTGAGGGTCCAGGCGAGCCCCAGCGACGACAGAGTCTCCCCAAGGTCAGCCTCTATGTCCGGCATCGCGAGTGACAGGTCGGCCCGGTTGAAGACGACGCGCTGGAAAAAGTCACCGCCCGTAGGATCACTGGAGTACTGGTCCAGCGAGACGATGTTTCCGTGGTTTCGGGTGACCAGCGCCGCGACCGCCGAGACGATTCCCGGCCGGTCCGGGCCATGGACGATGAGGCAGGCCTGGTCCCTCAAGGCCTGGGTGTGCACTGTCATCGTTGCCCCTCACTCCTGCCCGCCCGTGAACCGGCGGGCCCAGGCAGCGGTCTCCGAGAGGCCGCCGAAGGTGTAGAAGTGCAACCCCACCTGCCCTCCGGGGCCGCGGCCGGGAGAATTGTTGGCCAACACGGCGGCAAGGTCATTAACGAAGTTGTCCGGACCGGCAACGCCCACAAGGTTGGTCAGGGAGAAGCCGTACTTTTTTACGATCATGGCGTTTGCGCCGACGCCGAAACGGCGCGCAAAACCCAGCAGGCGCTTTATCCCCGCAGGCCCAGGGGTGCCGACACGGATGGGCGCGGTAATGCCCTTGGCCCGCACCGCGTCGATCCATTGCGCGACAGGATTGGTGTCGAAGGCGAACTGGGTCAGGATCACTGCCTCAAAGCCCTGTTCCCGGAGCACGGAGGACTTGTCCTGCAGCGCCCGCCACAGAACCTCCTGGGGGATATCCGGATGCCCCTCGGGGTATCCGCCGATTCCCACTTCGCGGACTCCGAACTGCTGGAGGACGCCACTTTCTATGATTGCCAGCGAGTCGTTGAAAGGCCCCTCGGGCTGGGCGGGATCACCGGCGACAGCGAAGATGCGCTCTGCGGCGCCGGCCTCCTGCAGGCGTCCGAGGAACTCCTCAAACTGTTGCCTGGACTTCAACCGCCGGGCCGAGATGTGAGGTACGGGGACGAAGCCCAGTTCCCGTGCTGCCTTCGCGGCGGCCACGCGCATCTCAAGGTCCTCGTTGCCCAGGAACGTCACGTTGATCCTGGTGCCTTGGGGGATGAGGTGCCTGGCCTCGAGGAGTGCAGGGACATCTTTGCCTGTCATCTCCAGGGAGAAATCGTTCATGAGTTCGAGAGATGCTGCGCGGTTGGTGGTTTGTGTACTTTTGGCCACGGCCCCATGTCCTTTCAGCGGGCCCCCCGTTGCGCCCTATGGCAATTTTACCTATGCATATAGGGACTGTCCATAGGTATAGGCGGAAGGGCGGGTCAGGGGCGGAAACCACGCGCCGCCCCCGCCCGCCCCGGTGGGTGCCCCCATTGGGCTTACTGCGTCCTCCCGTCAGCCTGCGGACAGCGCGTCCGGGTCGAGATGGGCGATCGCGCGCGTGTCCTGGAACGCACGTACGCCCTCGATCCCCTGCTCACGTCCCATGCCGGATTGCTTCATGCCCCCGAAGGGAGCACGCAGGTCCAGCCGGGTAGCACCGTGGTCATTGACCCAGACATAACCGCAGGCCAACTTACCGCCAACGCGGTTTGCCACGTCGGGGTCGGCGGTCCACACCGACCCGCAGAGACCTGACCACGTATCGTTCGCTGCCCGCACGGCCTCGTCCTCAGTGTCGAATGGAATGAGCGGAGTTACCGGGCCGAACTGTTCCTGGGTGACGACGCGCAGCGACGGGTCAGGATCGATAACCAGCGCCGGGCGCAGGAAGTTCCCGCCCTGCAGGTCCGGAACCGACGGGATCGTCCCGAACTCCCTGACGTCGGCGCCCGCTGCCTTCGCCTCCTCGATGATCTCCGCGACGAATGCCTTCTGCGCCGGCGAGTGCAGCGGACCCATGGTTGTTCCCTCGTCGAGTCCGTAGCCAAGGACTGCCTTTTCCAGCCGACCCGCCAGTCCTGCGACGACCTCATCCATGCGGGAGCGGTGGACGTAGATCCGCTTCGCATTCATGCAGATCTGGCCGGTGGTGTCGAAGATTGCGGCGTACAGCCGGTCGAGGTGGGCGTCATCGAGGACCGCATCCTCGAGGATGATGGCGGCATCGTTTCCACCGAGCTCCAGCGTCACCCGCGTCAGGGATTTCGAGGCCATCTCCATGATGCGCTTGCCGCCCGCCACACTGCCGGTAAAGCAGACCTTGGCCACGTCGGGGCTGGTGATCAGGGCCGACATGTCAGCGTCCTTCCCGGTTACGACGTTCAGCACGCCGGCGGGCAGCTTCTCCGCGATCCGCTGAACCACCCGGGTGGTGGCAAGCGGGGTGGTGGGCGGTGGCTTCACGATGGCGGTGTTCCCGGCGAGAAGCGCATGCGGCAGGGAAGCCGCAAGGATCGCGATCGGCCAGTTAAACGGCACGATGACCGTCACTACTCCGAGCGGCTGGTAAGCGACCGTGGTGGATACAGGGATCCCCGGTGCCGGTGGGAGCACGCTGGATGTGTCCACTTCATCGGCCAAAGCCAGGGCAAGGTTCCACCGGATTTCGAACACGAGCGAGTCCACCCATGACTCCATCCGGATCTTACCGTTCTCCTGGGAGAGGATGGCTGCGTCCTCATCCCGGAACTCGGCGATGCCTTCGAGCGCGGCCCCCATCTGGCTGGCCCGTTCCCGGGCGCTCAGCGAGGACCACTCGGGGTAAGCGGCCTTTGCCGCGGCGATCGCATCTTCGACGTCGCCAGGGCTGGCTGCCGCCGCATACCCGACGATGACGCCGGGCTTTCCCGGGTCGACAACCTCCAGGGTGTCGGCGGCCTGGCGCTCGGCGCCTCTGATGTACAGGCCGGTGGTCACCGGCGTGGACGTGTTCACTGTATTTGTCATGACTTCGCACCTCTCCGTGCAGTACCTGCGCGTTCTTTGGTTTCGTCACTGTCGGACGACGGGAGTTCCATGGGTGTGGAACGTTTCGATGGTCTTCATTCCCCAGGCCTGCCCCTTCCTGCGCTCCTCCTGTGTCCACTCCACGACCGGTGAGTCAGGGTCGAGCAGCAGGCGGGCGCCGGCGTTGGCAAGTTCGATCCGGTTGCCGCCCGGCTCCCAGACGTAGAGGAAAAAGGTCTGGTTGATGGCATGTTTATGGGGGCCGGATTCGATATGGACGCCGTTCTCGAGGAAAATATCTGCTGCCTTGAGGATGTCCTCGCGTGTATCGGGGGCGAATGCGACATGGTGCAGCCGGTTGCCGTGTTTGAGCCAATCGTCCGAATAGACGACGTCATAGGACTTGTTGTTGAAGTGGAACCACCATGCGGCGTACCCGCCTTCATCGAGCTTGATCCGCTCGCTCTCGCGCCCTTGCAAAGCGCTGGCCACAAAGCTGCCGTTCGCCACCACATCCTTGGCAAGGAAGTTGATATGGTCAAGCCGCCTGGCGTTGACGCCGCGGCCGGGAAAGGCGGAAGCCTGGTTCTTCAGTGCAGGCTTATCGTCGGTGGCCACATACCGTTCGGTTTCGTAGTAGATCGCCAGATCATGTCCGTCGGGGTCACGAAAGGCATAGGCGGGACCTGTCCCCACCTCGCCGTCCACCCAGCCGATACCGAGGCCGGTGGCCTCGATTGCAGCCACCCGCCGCTCGAGCGCCTCCTGGCTCGTTGTGCGGAACGTCGTCCGCCCCACGCCGGCGTCCGCAGACTCAGTCAATTTCACCGTGTAGAGCTGGTATTCATCCCACGTGCGCAGGTACACCGATTTCTTCCCCGCTTTGCCCGACTCCGCGACGACACGCATGGCGAGCAGGTCGCGGAAGAACCACAGGCTCTTGTCAAAGGCAGGGGTCAACAGCTCCACATTCCCCACGTGGGCTACGTCGAACGAGGTGTACTGGGTCATGGGCTTGTCCTCTCCGGGGTCCCGGTTAGAGACGGGGTCGCGGAAAGACGCGCCCGTCGAAGATCTTCCGCGCCGTGCGGAGGGCTGCCGAACGCGTGACAGCGTAACCTTCCGTTGTTGAGCCGATCTCCACGTCGACATCGAAGTGGCCTGTCGGATGCTCGATCCGGAGGGGTGCCCCGGGCGGCGGCAGGACGGCGAGATCATGGCCTACGGACCCATCAGCGAGCACTCCCGCACCGACTGTGAGGGCCCCAAGCACGCCGATGGAGGTGTGCACGCGGACGGGCAGGAAACTCCGGGTGGCAATAGCACCGCCGGCGCGGGGCGCGGCCAGGAGTACCACCTTGGGCACGGTGGCGGCGGTGACGTCTCCCATGCCCATCACCTTCGCAGCTGACAGGCGCAGCGCGGCAATGCGTTCGGCGAGATTCCCGTCGGCCTCAAGGTCGGAGGGAGATTCAAACCCGTTGACGCCCAGGTCGACGGCCCGCACCAGAACAGCCGGCATTCCGTTGTCAACGCACGTCACGTCCACGTTTTCAACCCGGTCGCGCACGTTGCCGGACGGGAAGAGCGCCCCTGTTGAGGAACCTGCCGTGCTTTCGAAGTCGAGCATTATCGCTCCGGCCGTACCGGGAACGCCGTCGATCTCAAGGTCACCGTCGTAATCCATGCTCCTCCCGGGCGTGGCGAACGTCGCCGTGGCAATACTGCCGGTATTGACCATGCGGATGCGCACCTGGGTCCGCCCGTCGCCAGCCGCCACGAGGCCGCGCTCCACTGCGAACGGGCCAACGCCCGCCAGGATGTTGCCGCAGTTCTGGCGGTCGGTAACGAAGGCGTTGTCGACGCCCACCTGGAGGAAGAGGTAGTCGACGTCGGCGCCCCCATCAGGAGACGGCGAGATGACGGCGACCTTGCTGGTGAGGGGATGTGCACCGCCAAGTCCGTCGATCTGCCGGGGATCGGGCGTACCCATGATCCGCAGGAGCAGGCTGTCACGCTCCCCGGGTTCCTTGGGGAGGTCGGCCGCGAGGAAGAACGCACCCTTCGAGGTGCCCCCGCGCAGGTAGAGGCAGGCGATACCTTCAACGGCGGCCATGGTCCGCCTTGTGCTCTGCCTCGTACTCTGCCGCCTCGTACTCCGCAGCGCTCACGTAGCGTACGCCCACTCCATCCAGCACGCCGCGAAGCCTGTTGCGGTCCAGGCTCAACTCACCTTCAAGATAGGCAGCGCGTGACGCCGCCTCTTTCACCACCCGTGCATCGGCCGCCTCGCGCGCTGCCTGCACCTCGCCGCGCGGCACGCGGAGGACGCCGTCGTCGTCGGCGACGATCACGTCGCCGGGGCACACGACAGTGCCGCCGACAGTGATTGGGACATTCACCGAGCCGGCCGTCGCCTTGACCGTGCCCTGTGCATTGACCGCGGCTGACCAGACGGGAAAGCCCATGGCCCGCAGATCCGCCACATCCCTGACCCCTCCGGTTGTCACCAGCCCGCGCACGCCGCGGTACTGGAGTGCCGTCGCGAACAGTTCACCGAATGATCCGTCCAGCGAGGGAGAGGCGGTGGTCACAACAAGGACATCACCCTTGCGGCATTGTTCAACCGCGGCGTGGATCATGAGGTTGTCCCCGGGCCAGCAGAGAACCGTGACTGCCGATCCGGCAATGCGCACCCCGTCCTGGATGGGTCGGAGGAAGGCGCCCACGAGGCCTGTGCGTCCCATCGCCTCGTGCACCGTCGCCACACCGTGCGATGCGAGTGCATCAATGGTGGAAGCGTCAGCCCGCAGAACACCGGTCACCACGACGTTTTTCATTCCAGGACCTCGGTGACCTGGGGGTAGTAGCGCATGTACGCCTCTCCCCTGGTGTCAACCGGCAGGCCGAGGTTGGGACCCGCGTTGCGCTTCACCTGGACACCGCGGCGGACGGCCAGCGAGGAGTAGTAATCCCACATGTGCTGCTGGGCAGGCAGGCACTTCATGGCCTGCTCCTTGGCCGGGAAGGCTGAAGTGATGTCGAGCAGCACGTCGGGCTTGAAGCCGCACTGTTCCGGCTGGTGCGGCTCAAAGAAGAACACCGGCGGTGCGCCGAGCACCTCGCCGGGGGCGTCGTAACCAATGGCCTGGGCCAGGATCCTCGCCTCAATCGCCAGTTTGGCAGCAGCGGGATGATCGCCGTTGTACGGGTCCAGCAGCGGGTGGGTCAGCACAACGGTGGGCTGCACCCGGCGGTAGATACGCACAAGCTCGTCGAGCAGTTCCCGGGTAGGCATGAGCGGGTAATCACCGGCGTCGAGGAATTCGATGTCGGCGCCCAGTGCTGCGGCGGCAGCCTCGGCCTCCTGGCGCCTGAGGGCCTTAATCTCGTCCAGTGATTTTCCGGCCAGCCACTGGCTGGCGGATTCTCCCCGCTCGCCATAGGAGAGGCAGACGACGACGGCGCGCTCGCCGCGGGCGGTCGCGGCGGCAATTGCGCCGCCGGCGCGCCAGACGAAGTCGCCGGCGTGTGCGCTCACCACCAGCACAGTGCCTTCCTTGGCCATGATGGGGTCCTCCCCGGATCGCTTTCGCATCCTCGACGTAGCGCGGCACCTGCGGACAGTGCCAGACAACCACGCTCTGGCAGCGGGGTCAAGGCATCGGCTACAATTTTGTCACCAATCGTGGGCGGATGCATGTTGCCTTGCCGGAGCGGGATGCCAGCGCAGCGCCAGCAAGCCGAACGAAGGAGTTCAGCGTGACGGAAACATTGCAGGAAGCGATTGACCGCCTGGGTTCTCCGGTCGAGTTGCTGCGAAACTCGACCGCCCGGCCCCACGTGTTCCCGGTGGCTCCCGAATTCAGCAACTGGCGATCGGAACAGCATTCGTGGCGCACCAGTTGCGCCCTGCTTGACCAGTCCCACCACATGACTGACCTGTTCCTGAGCGGGCCCGGCGCGGAAGGCCTCCTGCGCGGGCTCGCGGTGAACTCCTTCGCGAAGTTCCCGCCCGACCGGGCGAAACAATTCATTGCGGTGAACCACCAGGGCCACCTCATCGGCGACGCCATTCTGGCCCACCTCGATGCGGACTCCTACAACCTCGTGGGGCATCCGATGGTGATCGATTGGGTGCAGTTCCACGCTGAGACGGGGGATTCCGACGTCGAGGCGGAACGCGACGGCAATTCCATCGTGCGGCAAGGCGACCCAAAGCTCTTCCGGTATGAGCTGCAGGGGCCCGCCGCACCCGCCATCGTGGAGAAGCTCCTGGCAGCCCCTGTCCCTCCGATCGGCTTCTTCCACATGGCGCGCTTCCCGATCGCCGGGCTGGAGGTCCGCGGCATCCGCCATGGGATGGCCGGCCAGCCCGGATTCGAGCTATTCGGGCCCTGGGCGGACGGGGCCAGGGTCAGGGACGCCTTGCTGGAGGCCGGGGCAGAGTTCGGACTGACCCAGGTGGGAGCCAAGGGCTATTCAACAGCCAACCTCGAGTCGGGCTGGGTACCTTCGCCCCTGCCCGCCATCTTCTCGGGCGAGGCTATGCGGGCCTACCGCGAATGGCTTCCCGCGTCCGGTGCGGGCTCGCTGGGCGGCAGCTACAATTCCCCGGACATTGAGGACTACTACGTGACCCCGTACGACCTGGATTACGGGCGCTCCGTGGCGTTCGACCACGAATTCATCGGGCGTGACGCCCTGAAGGGTTTGTCCGAAGGCTTGCGTCGCCGGAAAGTGACCCTCGTCTGGAACCCCGACGACGTCCAGGAAGCCATCGGCTCGCTCCTGCGCCCCGGCCTTCCGGCGAAATTCATCGACCTGCCCAAGGCACGGTACGCCCTGTACCAGGTGGACCGGGTCCTCCAGGACGGCATCATCATCGGCCAGTCGTTCGACTGCGGCTACATTGCCAACGAGCAAGCGTTCGTTTCGCTCGCGAGCCTCGACCCCGACGCCGCCGAGGTCGGCGCTGAAGTCACGGTGGTTTGGGGCGAGGAACCAAACTCGGGCAAGCTCCAGGTCGAGCCGCACCGGCAGGTTGCCCTGCGCGCCACGGTCGCGCCTGCGCCCCTGGTGCAGTTTGCGCGCGAAAGCTACCGCGTCGCCTAGTGGCGCGGCGACAGAACATGTTCGATACCGAAGGAGAAAACCCGATGGCCCAGAAGTCACTGCAGGATGTGCTTGACGAGGCAGGCAACACCGTCGACCTCCTGCGCAACTCCCAACTCGGCACCTACATCTACCCGGTGGTGCCGGCCGAGTTCACCAACTGGCGGCGCGAGCAACGTGCCTGGCGCGAGACTGCGGTGCTCTACGACCAGTCCCACCACATGGTGAACTTCTTCATGAAGGGCCCCGACGCCCTGAAGCTCCTTTCCGACACCGGGATCAACAGCTTTGCGAACTTTCCCGTGAACACCGCCAAACAATTTGTGCCGACGGCGTCCAACGGCGGAGTGATCGGCGACGGCATCCTCTTCCACCTGGCCGAGCACGACTTCGTCTACGTCGGTCGCGCTCCTGCGGCAAACTGGCTCCAGTTCCACGCCGAAACCGGTGGCTACGATGTTGAGTGCACCTATGACGACCGCTCGCCCTCGCGGCCGTACGGCCAGGCGGTCCAGCGGCAGTACTACCGCTTCCAGATCCAAGGCCCTAACGCCTGGCAGATTATCGAAAAGCTCAACAACGGACGGCTTGAGCAGGTCAGGTTCTTTCACATGGGCCACTTGGCAATAGCCGGGGAGCAGGCGCGCACACTGCGTCACGGAATGGCAGGGGCGCCAGGGCTGGAAATCTGGGGGCCGTATGAGCAGCACGGGAAAATCCGGGACGCAGTGCTTGAAGCCGGAGCCGAGTTCGGCATCGAACCCTGCGGCTCGCGCGCGTACTCCTCCAACACCCTTGAGTCTGGGTGGATCCCTTCCCCACTGCCGGCGGTGTACAGCTCTGAGGCCGAGCGCCGCTACCGGGAGTGGCTCCCGGCCACGAGTTACGAGGCAATCAACGCGCTCGCCGGCTCCTTTGTCTCGCCGGACATCGAGGACTACTATCTGACGCCGTGGGAGCTCGGGTATGGCTCGTTCGTGAAGTTTGACCATGACTTCATTGGGCGCGACGCCTTGGAGCGCATCGATTCCGCCGGGCAGCGCAAGAAGGTCACGCTCGCTTGGAACGACGAGGATCTTGCAAAGATCTGGGCGTCCTTCCTGGACCGCGACGGCCTCGGTTACCAGTTCTTCGACCTGCCGAACGCCAACTACGGATCGTCCAACTACGACTCCGTAGTGGATGCTGACGGCACGGTTGTCGGGCTTTCACTGTTCACCGGTGTTACCGCCAACGAGCGGCGCGGGCTCTCGCTGGCAACGGTAGATGCCAACGTGGAGATCGGCACGGAGGTCCGTGTCGTCTGGGGCGAGCCAGACGGCGGTTCCCGCAAGACCACGGTGGAGCCTCACGAGCAGTTCAGCGTACGCGCCGTCGTAAGTCCGGCGCCATACGCCGTCACCGCGCGCACCGAATACCACGGCGGGTGGCGGACGGCGGGAGCAGCAGCCAAGTGACTGCCGGCTCGCGTGCGGCGGCGCCTCCGGCAAGGACGGCTCAGGTTGCCGCCGCCGGCCCTGGATTAGGGGACGCGATATCGCGAAGCGCATCGATGACGCTCAGCAGGTGGCTGCGGACGGCTTGCTCGGCAGCTTCGGGATCGCGGGCGACAACCGCGTCGATGATGGCGACGTGCTCCAGCACCGATACCTTGGCCCGCTGGGGCCGCGCCGACAGCTTGAACTGGTGCCGGACGCTTTGCGCGTGCAACCGCGCCAACACCTCCGAGGCAGTCGCATGATTGCTCAGCTCGCGTACCCGGATATCGAGGTACCGGTTCAGGCGCGCATATTCGACAAGGTCGCCCTCGGCCACAGATTCGATCATCTGCGCCCGCAGACGGGTGAAGGCGGCAACCTCTTCATCGGTAATGCCCGCTGCTGTCTTCGCGGCGCAGAGGCCTTCGACACCGATCCGCACTTCAAGGATCTCGATGGCTTCCTCGACGGAGATTGCCCGAACCCTGGATCCGCGATGCGGAAGGCGTTCCACCAGGCCTTCGCCGGCGAGCTGCAGAAGCGCGGTCCGCACTGTTGCGCGGCTTGCATCAAATGCTGCACTGAGGTCTGCCTCGACGAGCCGTTGGTTCGGCACGAACTCCCCGTGAATGATTGCATCGCGGATGAGGTCAGTCACCCGCTGATCAATAATGGCTCCGGCTTCGGCCGCCGGTGAAGCACTCTCAAGCGCTGACGCCATGTATACCCGCACTCCCAGAATCACCCGATGACAAGGGGCCCGGATATGGGCCGCCATTTTGTTTACAATCTTAGGAGCAACGGAGGAAAGAAATCCCATGCACGTCGCTGTTTTGGGTCTGGGGGAGGCCGGGAGCATTTATGCGGCAGACCTCGCCCAGCGCGGGCTGCGCGTCTCGGCAGCGGATCCGTTCGCCCCTTCCGCACCCGCGGGAGTCCGGTCCGCCGATGATATCCACGGAGCAGTCCGCGGGGCCGACCTGGTCCTGAGCCTCGTGGGCGGCGTGGCGGCGGAAGCAGTCCTGGAGGAGGCCTTGCCCGCCATGGAACCGACGGGCATCTTCGCCGACATGAACACGGCAGGCCCCGTGGAAAAGCAGCGGCTTGCAGAACGGGCAGCAGCACACGGCATCGCGTTCGTCGACGTCGCCATCCTAGCGCCGGTTCCCCGTGCCCGGATCGAGACGCCCCTGGCGCTGAGTGGTTCCGGTGCCGACGAGCTGCTCGCCGTATTCAACGGGTTACGGATCCCGGCGACCAGTATGGGCAGCGAAGCGGGCGTGGCGGCCGGGCTGAAGTTGCTCCGCAGCGTTTTCATGAAGGGCCTCGCCGCGACAGTCCTGGAGTCCGTCACTGCCGCCCGGGCAGCAGGCGCCGAGGCTTGGTTGCTGGACCAGATCGCCTCGGAACTCGGCGCCTCCGGTCCTGCGCTGGTGAAGCGGATACTCGAAAGTACCCCTGCTCATGCGGTGCGGCGGGAGGCGGAGATGTACGAGGCGCGCTCGTTCCTCGAGACCCTCGGCGCCCCGCATCCAATGACGGACGGCGCCATCGAGTGGCTGAATTCACTTGCACGCCAGCATACGGAGTGATGGTTGAATGCGGGGCCAGCCGGCAGCGGGCAGTCCATACTGACTACGCCCCGCCGCCGGCTGCCGCCTTTGATGGATACACCCCACGGCACGTGATGGGTCAGGCCACCCGCCACACGCTGCACTCGTCCGTATTGATGGCTTTCCGCAGGCCTGTGATCCGGTCCAGGATCCAGACGACGCCGATGCCCGGCGCTGATTCCTGGACGCTGCCGCGGCGGATCACCACGTCGTCGTAGGAGGGGCCTACGGAAAGGCGGGCTTCGATTTCGTCACCGCGGTGCAGCTGGTCCAGGGCACGGACTCTGGTTACATGCGTGGTCGCTTTCTTCAACATTGCGGGGCCTCCTGGCTGGAGCTGGTGCGGGCTCTTGCCTGCACTAACAGTGTGGCCGTGCATTGTTGCGCGTCGGTTTCCCCGGGGTTAGGTACCGGTTAGTTCTTCGAGCCGGCTCTGTTTCTCCGGCATACAAGCAGCCGCAGGCCCTCAGGCTGCCCCGCGGCTGCGGTAGCCGGCCAGGAATGTGGAAATCCTGTCCACCGCCTCCTCGATATCGAGGACGGACGGCAGGATCACGAACCGGAAGTGGTCCGGCGCTGGCCAGTTGAACGCCGTGCCGTGCGAGACAAGGATCTTCTGTTCCTGCAGGAGGTCCAGGACAAACTGTTCGTCGTTGGCGATCGGGTACAGTTCCGGATCCAGGCGCGGGAACAAATACATGGCTCCCGACGCCGGCACACAGGTTACACCCGGAATGCCGGTGAGCAGTTTATGGGCGAGGTCCCGCTGCTCCCGCAGCCGGCCGCCCGGCTTCACGAGGGCCTCGATGCTTTGGTAGCCGCCCAGGCAGGTCTGGATGGCGTGCTGGGCGGGAACATTGGCGCAGAGGCGCAGCGAGGCAAGCAGTTCCAGGGCTTCACGGTAGCCGGCGGTGGCGGCGAGGGGTCCGGTGATGGCCACCCAGCCGGCCCGGTAGCCGGGCATCCGGTAGGCCTTGGACAAGCCGCTGAAGGTCAGGCAGCACACGTCCTCCGCCACGGAGGCGGTGTGGATGTGGCGGGCGCCGTCGTACAGCACCTTCTCGTAGATCTCGTCCGAAAACAGCACCAGGTTGTGCTTACGCGCCAGGGCCGCGAACTGCTCCAGGATGTGGCGGGGGTAGACCGCCCCGGTGGGGTTGTTCGGGTTGATGACCACAATGCCCTTGGTGCGGCTGGTGATCTTCGCCTCCACGTCGGCCATGTCCGGCCACCAGTTTTCCGCCTCGTCGCAGAGGTAATGCACCGGCTTGCCGCCCGTAAGGGTCACGGCCGCGGTCCACAACGGATAGTCCGGCGCCGGGACCAGGATCTCGTCGCCGTTTTCCATGAACGCCTGCAGGCACATGGAGATCAGCTCGCTGACGCCGTTGCCGATCACGATGTCCTCCACGCCGATGTTCATCAGGCCGCGTGTCTGGTAGTACTGCGAGATGGCGGTCCGTGCCGTGAAGATGCCCTTCGAATCGCTGTAGCCCTGGGCGCCGCGAAGGTGGTGGATCATGTCCACCACAACGGACTCGGGCGCCTCCAGCCCGAACGGTGCGGTATCCCCGAGGTTCATCTTCAGGATCCGGTGTCCTTCGGCCTCCATGTTCTTGGCGGCCTGGAGGATGGGCCCGCGGAGTTCGTACCGGACGTTCTGGAGTTTGCTGGAGTGTTGCATGGCGCGCATGGTTGATCTTTGCACAAAGCCCGGCGCCGGGCGTCCCGTTAAGGAGCCAGCCGGTCGCCTTTCCGCTGCACCCGGAACCAGCGGTACCCGTAGCGCCCCAGCTCCACGGTGAAGCCGCCGTCGCCGGCCAACTCCACGTTGCCGCCGTCGAACAGGTCCAGGAGCAAAGCATCCTTGTACGCCTGCGGCGGAGCGTCCCCGGCCGCCACTGTGCCGCTGACCTTCACTGTGTCCTCGCCGAAGTTGTGCAACAGGACCAGCATGCCGCCGTCCGAACTGCAAGTGTGGGCGAAGACGGCGGGCTCGGGCTGGTCGATGACATCGAACCGGCCCCAGCCCAGTTCGGGAGACTCCCGGTACCGGCGGATCAGGGTGGCCATGAAGTTGAACAGCGAATCCGGATCGCGCTTTGCGGCGGCAGCGTTGACCTGTCCGGGACCGTAGTCGCCCCGGGCCACGGGAACCACAAGGTCCGCCGCCTTGGCGCTGGAGAACCCGCCGTTCTTTTCGCTGGTCCACTGCATGGGTGTGCGCACGGCGGCGCGGCTCTTCTGCCGGAGATCCTCACCCATGCCGATCTCCTCGCCGTAGAACAGCACCGGGGTGCCCGGCAGGGAGAACATCAGGGAGTACACCATGCGGATCCGGTCCTGGTCGCCGCCAAGCATCGGCGGCAGCCGGCGGCGCAGTCCCCGGCCGTAAATCTGCATGTTCTTCTCCGGGCCGAAAGCCGCAAAGACTTCCTGGCGCTCGCCGTCGCTGAGCTTGTCCAGCGTGAGTTCGTCGTGGTTGCGCACGAACATGGCCCACTGGTTGTCCGGGTGGATGGGTGGGCGGCTCTTGAGCGTCTCCGCCAGGGGCCGGGCATCCTGCCGGGCCAACGACAGGTAAAGGTGCTGCATGGACATGAAGTCGAACTGCATGTTCAGCTCGTTGCCCTCGGGCCCGCCGAAGTACTCGAGCTGCTCCTTGTAGGGCAGGTTGACCTCGCCCAGAAGCACCGCGCTGCCGTTGCGCCGGCTCACGAAACTGCGGAGCGCGGTGAGGTATCCGTGCGGGTCCAGGTTGGCGGCTTCGTCCTTGGGCTGGCCCCGGGTCTCCAGGAAGAACGGCACGGCATCGAGCCGGAAACCGTCCAGCCCCAGTTCCAGCCAGAGTCCCATGGCCTTGGCAATCTGGTCCCGCACGGCGGGGTGCGTGACGTTGAGGTCCGGCTGGTGCTTGGCAAACATGTGCAGGTACCACTCACCGGTGGCCTCGTCCAGAGTCCAGAGCGAGTTCTCCTCCCCGGGGAAAACCACCTCGGAGGACGTGTCCGGGGGAGTGTCCTGGCGCCACACATAGAAGTCCCGGAAGGGGTTGTCCGTTGATTTCCGTGCTTCCACGAACCATCGATGCCGGTCCGAGGTGTGATTGACCACGAAGTCCGCGATCACCCGCATGCCCCTGTCCCTGGCGGCGCGGATGAACTCCACCAGGTCACCGAGCGTGCCCAGCCGGGGGTCCACGCCGAAGAAATCGGTCACGTCGTAGCCGTCGTCCCGGTCGGGGGACGGGTAGAAGGGCATGAGCCAGATGCACGTCACGCCCAGGGCTGCCAGGTAGTCCACCCGTTGGGTGAGGCCGGCGAAGTCACCGGTCCCGTCGCCGTCGTCGTCGAAGAAAGTTTCGACGTCCAGGCAGTAGATGACCGCATTCTTCCACCACAGGTCGGAGGTCTCGGCGATCCTCATGCGCGGGTCTCCGACGCCGGTTCGGCAGCGGCCGCGACAAGTTGCGGTTCAGCGGGAGTACCGGCAGGGACGGGGCCGGGGTCGCGCAACTGCGGGAGGACCTCCGCGGCGAACGCGTCGATGAAGTGCGCCTGATCCTGGCCCACGAAGTGCAGGTAGAGCTCGTCGAAGCCCAGCTCCGCGTACCCGCCCAGCCAGTCCACGTGCCGCGCCAGGCTGGCGGAGATGTTGACTGATTTGCGGACCTGCTCCTCTCCCGCGTGTTCACCCACGAGGTCGAAATGCCCGGCGGTCGGCAGGTCCCAGGGTATGGGCGGGTCGTAGGTGTTGGTCCGCCACTGGTCCAGCGCAACAGCAACTGCTTCGTCCTCGTTTCGGCCCCATGACAGGTGGACCTGCAGCACGGCTTTGCCCCGCCCGCCGTTGTCCCGGTAGGCGCCCAGCATGTCCTGAAGCTTTCCGGCGGGCTGGTTGACGGTGACCAGGCCGTCCGCCCAGGCTGCCGCCCGGCGGGCAGTGTCAACACTGACGGCCGGAGCTATCAGCGGCGGCGGGGAGTCCGGGACATCCCAGATCCGTGCCTGCTCCACGGTCACCAGTCCACGGTGGGTGACCTCCTCACCGCGGTGCAGCCGGCGGATCACGTCCACACACTCCTCCAGCCGCCGCTGCCGGATGTCCTTGGCCGGCCATCCATCACCGGTAATGTGCTCGTTCATGTTTTCGCCGCTGCCCGGAGCCAACCAGAAGCGGTTCGGGAACATGCTGGCAAGGGTGGCCGAAGCGTGCGCAATGATGGCCGGGTGGTAGCGCTGGCCCGGGGCTGTCACCACACCGAACCGGAGGCCGGTGGTGGCCAGGGCAGCCCCCAGCCAGGACCACGCGAACCCGGAATGGCCCTGGCGGGCGGACCACGGCTCGATGTGGTCCGAGCACATGGCCGCCTCAAAACCTGCGCGTTCCGCGTGCTGGACATCCTTGAGCAGCTGGCCGGGACTGATCTGTTCGTGTGATGCATGAAAGCCGACGGTAACCATCGTTAACCTCTACCGTCCGGTGTGGTGCCGTGTCGAGAGCCGACCGGACCGGCGTGCCTGCAAAAGGCCGCTTGTCCGATAAGTTTGGAACTTGTAGTACTGCGCTCCCGGCAAAAATTGCGGGAACCGGAAAGACTGGAAGGAAGTACCTCAATGGGCGGCGTGCTGATCGGGCTGGCGGTGATCGGCGTCGTCATTGCCGTGGGGTATATTGCCGCGCGCTGCGGCCTGGGCGGCGAGGCCACCGTCTCGGCGCTGACCCGGACCGCCTTCTTCATCACCAACCCCGTGCTGCTGTTCACGGTGGTGCTGGAATCGGACATGGCGGTGGTGTTCTCCGCCTACGTTCCTCTGGCCCTGATCACGGCTGCCGCCACCGCCCTGCTCTACATCGCCATCAGCCGGCTCTGGTTCCGCCGGCCACTCGCGGAAACGGCTATCGGGGCCATGGCAAGCTCCTACGTCAACGCCAACAACATCGGCATCCCCATCACCCTGTACGCGCTGGGTGACGCCACCCCCGTCGCGCCCGTGCTGCTGGTCCAGCTGCTCCTGCTGGCACCGCTGGTCCTCACCCTGCTGGACCTTTCGGAGGCCGGCCGGTTCTCGCCGCGGCGGATGCTCACGCAGCCGTTCCGGAACCCCATGATTATCGCGTCCCTGCTGGGGGTGGTCCTGGCTGCGTTCAACGTGGACCTGCCGCAGCCCGTGATGGCCCCGCTGGCCCTGCTGGGCGGCGCCGCGGTACCGGTGGTGCTGCTGGCCTTCGGCATGTCGCTGCACGGCAGCCGCATGTTGGGCAGTCGCGGGCACACCGCCGAAATCCTTACCGCCACCACGCTTAAATCCGCGGGAATGCCGCTGGTGGCGTACGTCGTCGGCCATTTCATGTTCAACCTGGACCAGCAGATGCTCCTGGGCGTGGTGTTGATGGCTGCGCTCCCGTCGGCCCAGAACGTCTTCCTGTTCGCCAGCAAGTACGGGCGGGGAGTGGCAGTTGCCCGCGAAACCAGCCTGCTGTCGACGGCGGCAGCGGGCCCCGTGCTGATCCTCATCGTCTGGCTGCTGGCCGCCTGAGCCGCCTGCTGTCAGCCCGGCGGTAACCCGGCCCCACCCGCGGCGGCGCGCCGTGCACGGGGGTTCCGCCCCGGGCGCCCGGCGGGCAAGAATGGGCACATGGAACTTCCCGTGATGCCGCCCGTCCCGCCCATGCTCGCCAAGTCCGTCAGTGGCATCGACGGCATTCCAGGAGGCGGGGACCTCAGCTACGAACCCAAGTGGGACGGTTTCCGGTCCATCATTTTCCGGGACGGGGACGACCTCGAAATCGGCAGCCGCAACGAAAAACCCATGACCCGCTACTTCCCCGAGCTTGTGGCTGCGCTGAAGGAGAACCTCCCGCCGCGGTGCGTGGTGGACGGTGAGATTGTCCTGGTGGGTGCCTCCGGCGACCGGCTGGACTTCGACGCCCTCCAGCAGCGCATCCATCCCGCGGCCAGCCGCGTGAAGCTGCTGGCGGAGCAGACGCCGGCGTCTTTCGTGGCGTTCGACCTGCTGGCGCTGGGCGACGAAAACTACACCGGCAGGCCGTTCTCGGAACGCCGTGCGGCGCTGGAGAAGGCGCTCGCCACCAGCAAATCCCCGGTCCACCTCACTGCCGCCACCACGGACAAGGACACGGCCGGACGATGGTTCAGCCAGTTCGAGGGCGCGGGCCTGGACGGGCTGGTGGCCAAGCGCCTGGACGGCAGGTATGAGCCGGACAAGCGCGTGATGTTCAAGGTCAAGCATGAGCGCACCGCCGACTGCGTGGTGGCCGGCTACCGGGTGCACAAGAGCGGGCCGGACACCATCGGCTCGCTGCTGCTGGGCCTGTACAAGGACGACGGCGGCCTGGCGAGCGTGGGCGTGATCGGCGCCTTTCCGATGAAGCGCCGGAAGGAGCTCTTCCAGGAACTGCAGCCCCTCGTAACGGATTTCGACAACCATCCGTGGGCGTGGGCCAAGCAGGAGGAGGGGGAACGGACGCCGCGGAACGCTGAGGGCAGCCGCTGGAGCGCCGGCAAGGACCTGTCCTTCGTGCCGCTGAGCCCGGAACTGGTGGTGGAGGTCCGCTACGACCACATGGAGGGGGACAGGTTCCGGCACACCGCGCAGTTCTCCCGCTGGCGCCCGGACCGGGACCCGGAGTCCTGCACCTACGCGCAGCTGGAGGAACCGGTTAATTTCGACCTGGCCTCCGTCCTGGAGACCGGCCGGGCCTAGCTGCTTCCCCGGACGGCCGGGTTCCTCGCGTCCAACATGGTCCACAGGCCGTCCGCGCGGCACGGGATGGACGCGTCCACCAGCGCACGGCTGTGCGGGTGCCGCGGCGCCGCGAAGAAGTCGCGGGTCTCGGCCACCTCTACCACCCGGCCCTCGAGCAGGACCGCAACCCTGTCGCACATGTACCGCACCACGTCCATGTCATGGGAGATGACGATCAGGGACAGGTCATGCTCCCGCTGCAGCCGCAGCAGCAGGTTCAGGATGGTCCGTTGCGTGAGCGCGTCCAGCGCCGAGGTGGCCTCGTCGCAGATCAGGACCTGCGGTTCCAGCAGGAGGGCCCGTGCGATGGTGGCCCGCTGCAGCTGGCCGCCGGAGCACTGGCCGGGGCGTTTGTCCAGCAGTCCGGCGTCCAGTTCCACCTCCACCATGGCGGCCGCGATCCGTTCGTCCCGCTGGGCCGGAGTCAGCTCCCGGCGCGGCAGCAGGGGTGCCTGCAGGCTGGCCCGCAATGTCATCCGGGGGTCGAAGGCGCCGTGCGGTTCCTGGAATACCAACTGCACGGCGGTGGGCCGCTGGTCTGCGGCGCCGTCCAGCCGCCGGCTGATGGTCCCGGCGCTGGCTGCGTCCAGTCCGACGATGGCCTTGGCCAGTGTGCTCTTGCCGGAACCGGACTGGCCAAGCACGCCGAGTATTTCGCCGCGGCGAAGGGAGAGCGAGACGTCTTCCAGCACACTGTTGCCGCGCCTGCGCCCGAAGCGCTTGCCCACCTTGTCCAGGACAAGGACCTCGCGCTCCGTGGAGGACGGCCGACGCCGGGACCCGGGTGCCAGCTGCGCCGCCGCCAGAAGTTCGCGGGCATAGTCCGTCCTGGGCCGGGTGAGCAACTCCCCGGCGGGCCCCGCTTCCACGATGCTGCCAGAGTTCATGACCAGCACGCGGTCCGCGTACGCGGCAACCGACGCCAGGTTGTGCGTGATGTACAGGATGCCGAGCCCACGCTCGCGGCGTTCGCGGTCCAGCAGCTGCAGCACCTGCCGTTCCAGCATCTTGTCCAAGGCGGAGGTGGGCTCGTCTGCCAGGAGCATGTCCGGCTGCCCGGCCAGGGCCAGCGCAGTCATGGCGCGCTGGGCCATGCCGCCCGAGAGCTGGTGCGGGTAGGCGCGGATGCCTTTGGCGGGATCGGCGAAGCCAACCTCGTCCAGGAGTTCCACGGCCTTCGCCCGGGCCTTCCCCCCGCGAAGGCCGGCGTGCAGGCGCAGGGGCTCCCTTAGGTGGCTGCCGATGGTCCGATTGGGGTTGAACATTCGCTTGGGCTGCTGGAACAGCATGCCCAGCCCGCCGCCGCGGATGCCGTTGAGTTCAGGTTCGCTGGCGCGGGTGAGGTCCGTGTCTCCCAGCCTGATGGACCCGCCGGTGATTTCCAGCTGCGGGGGCAGCAGCCGCAGGCAGGACATGGCGGTCAGGGTCTTTCCCGATCCCGAACTGCCTACCAGCGCCACAAACTCGCCGGGATCGACGGTGAGCGAGACGTTGGAGAGCAACCGGCGGCGGCCGTGCCCGCCGTCGTCCTCTTTGTGCCGGACCTCCAGGCCGTCCAGGACGAGGCGCTTGCTCATGACCCGGCCGCCGTGGGGAGCAGCAGGGGTGCGGCGGCCATCCGTGCGGCGCGCTGGCCCAGCAGCGTGACGCAGAGCGCAACCGTGAAGATGACCAGGCCCGGGGCCAGGATGCCCAGCGGTGCACGGTCGGCAAAAGGCTGGGCGGCCGCCAGCATGGAGCCCCAGTCGGACTGCGGCGGCTGGACGCCCAGGCCAAGGTAGGACAGGGCCCCCACACTGATCAGCAGGTGGCCGAACCGCAGCGTCGCCTGTCCCAGGATCGGTGCAGCAAGGTGCGGCAGGACGTGCCGGAAGATGATGAAGCCCGGACTGCAGCCCACCACCCGGGCGGCGTCAACGAAGCCGCGTGCGGAGATGTCGTACGCAAGTGTCCGCGCCAGCCGCGCAAAGGGCGTCCAGCCGGTCACGGTGAGTGCAAGCAGCAGGGGCCAGAACCCGGTGCCGAGCGCCGCCACGATGAACAGCGCCACCACCATCTCCGGCAACGCGAGCAGGACATCATTGGTGCGGGTAAGGAACTCATCCACCCAGCCGCGGCGCCGGGCACTGAGGATACCGACGCCGACGCCAAGGAGGCAGGTGAGCACTGTTGCCAGCGCGGCCACCGACATGGAGAACCTGCCGCCCTCCAGGAGCCGGCTCAGGGTGTCCCGGCCCAGGTTGTCCGTGCCCAGCCAGTGCGCTGCGGACGGCGGCGCCAGTCGCTGCGCCAGGTTCTGTTCCGCGGGCGGGTACGGCGAGATCCATGGGGCCAGCAGCACCGCCAGGATGATCAGGGCAAGGACCGATGCGGCAAGGGTGGTCACGGTGATCCGGCTACGCAAGGGAGCCTCCCACTGTCGGGTTCAGGAAGCGGTGGACAAAGTCGGCCAGGGTGGTGACTCCCACGGCAAGTGCCACCACAACCACCACCCCGCCCTGGGCAAGCGGGATATCGCTGTTGACCACCGAATCGAAGAGCAGCCTTCCCATGCCGGGCACCGCGAAGATCACTTCGACGATCACTGAACCGCCCAGCAGCCCCGCAAACCAGACCGCGAAGAGGGTGGACAGGGGCACCAGGCCGTTGGGAATGACATGCCGCACGATGGACTGCGTATTGCTCAGGCCCCGCGCCCGGGCTGCCGGCACGTGGTCCGCTGCAGCGGCGTCGATTATGCCGGCCCGTACGGCGGAAGTGAAAAAGCTGATGGGCCGCAAAGCCAGGGTCAGGGCGGGAAGCACTGCGGACGACAGGTCGTTCCACCCGGCCGTGGGCAGCACCGAGAGCTTGAGGGCGAAGACCAGGACCAGCATGGGCGCCACCCAGTACTCCGGCATGGCGATGAACGCCTGGGTGACGGCAGTGATGGCCTTGTCCGGCAGGCTGCCTGGCCGCAGCCCGGAGATGATTCCGAGCGGAAGGGCGACGGCGGCGGCCAGTCCCAGCGACATGGCCACCAGGCTGAGGGTGACGGCAAGTGCGGGCAGGACCTGCTCAGCGACGGGCGTGCGGCTGACGTAGGACAGGCCCATGTCCCCGCTGAAGAAGTTGCCCAGCCACCTGAAGTACTGGACGGCCAGGGGATCGTTCAGCCCCAGGCTCTGGGTGAGGGCCTGGACGGAGGAGTCGTCAATGGCATCACCGGCGACCCGGGACCGGATGATCTTCCGGACCGGGTCACCGGGGGTGACGTACGGGATGAGGAACACCGCGAAGGAGGACACGGCGACGGCGGCCACCAGGGTGGCCGTCCGTTTGGTGATGAACTGCAGCATGCGGTGTTCCGGCGGACTAGGAAGCGGACTTGGCCGTCTTTGCCGTCAGGACGTAGCGGGACAGCGGGTCCTGGACGTAGGACAGGACGTTGGTGCGGACGGCATCGGTGGCCTGTTCGTTGACCAGCCAGGCGTTCACGGCCTTGTCCTGCAGGATCCGGCCGGCCTCCGCGTAGAGTTTGTACCGTTCGGCGGCGTCCACGGTCTTGGCCGCCTCGCCGATGATCTTGTCGTACTCGGCGTCGCAGAAGTGGCTCAAATTGTAGGTGCCCTTGCAGGTGTAGTCGGCGGTGAGGAAGCCGATGGGGTCGGCGATGTCGATCAGGCGGTTGCGCTGGCTGAGCAGCATGTCGTAGTTGCCGGACAGCACGTCCGGTTCCGCCGAGGCGTATTCCTTGGCCTGGATGGACAGGGGGATGCCGATGTTTTTCAGGTTCTCCTGGATGACGGCGGCGACGTCGGCGAATTCGGCACGCTCCACGATCGCGATGATCTCAAGCGGGCGGTCAGCGGTGTAGCCGGCGCTTTCCAGCAGTTTGCGGGCTCCTTCAAGATCCTGCTTTTGCTTTTCCTGCGCCTCTCCGGCCCAGGGCTCGGAGGGTGCGAACGGTCCGGTGGCGGGGAGGGCCGCGCCTTCGTAGACACTGGCGGCGAGGGCGTCCAGGTCCAGGGAGTCGCGGACGGCCTTGCGGACGTCAACGTTGTCCAGCGGTGCCCGGCCGTTGTTCATGTAAAGGGTGGCGGTGCGCGGCGAATCCGCGCCCAGCACGGTGACTCCGGCCGTGCCCTTCAGGGCGGCAAGGCTGGCGACGGGAATGGACAGGGAGATATCGGCTTCGCCGGTCTGCACCTGGGCGGCGCGGGTGGCGCCGTTGGTGATGAAACGGACCTCGGCTCCGGCAAGCTGCACCTCGCCGTCCCAGTAGTTCTCATTGCGGTCCAGGGTCAGGGACTGCTTGGGCTTTTCGGACACCGGAGTGAACGGTCCGGTGCAGTGGCCGAACGGGTTCACCTCCCCGTTCTTGTAGGCGGCAGGCGCCAGGATACCGGTGTTGACGCTTGCCAGGCGGTAGGGGACCAACGGGTTCTCGGCCGGCGTGCTCACACGGAGCGTCTTTTCGTCCACGGCGCTGACGCTGCTGATCATGGTCCGGTTGAAGGCCCGGGCAGGGACCTTGGCGTCCAGGACGTGGTTCAGGGCTGCCGCCACCGACTCCGCGGTGAGTTCAGTGCCGTCCTGGAACGAAACGCCCTGGCGGATGGTGAAGTCCCAGTCCAGCGGGGAGGTCTGCTTCCACTCGGTGGCGAGGAAGGGCACTACCTTGCCCTCTGCCTGGTCGTATTTGGTCAGCGTCTCGAGGCAGCCGGACAGGGAGAGGATGTAGGCGGCGTCTGATTCCAGGGCCCAGTTGGCCACCGGTGTGCGGAAGTTGTTCACCACGATGCGCTGGCTGGTATCCGCCGCGGCGGTGCTCTGCACGGCCTGGCTCTGGGTGCCGCTGAAACCGCAGCCGGTCAGGGTGAGGGTGGCCAGAGCTGCCACGAGGACACGGGGCCGGAGGAACGAGCGCACGTAAGAACCGCCTTGCAGGGCTGCCAGGGAAGCAGGAATAAAAGTGGGGACTACTTAGGGTAGCCTCACCTTCCGCAAAAACGGCAATTCATGTCGTTCCCCACTTCCGCCGGGTGACCGGCCGGCTGGGTGGTCCGGACCGGCCCGCCTTTAAGGGGGAAAGCCCGCCATTGGGGGCGTGACGGGCTCTCCGGTCTAAAAACCGGGCTGGTGCGGACGTGCGACCCGACGGACTGCTGCTACAGGCAGAGCTGGATCGACGGCGTACTGTTCGTATGTCGAACAGTGGTGCGCAAAATGAACAATTGCTGTACTGTACTTTCCATCACCGAGACTGCGCGCGCTGCGTCCAGGTGCCGTTACCAAAGGAGCTGCACGGATGACTCATCGAACTGAGTCCTACCTGGTGGGACACACCCACCGTGGGCAGGGTGTTCCTCAAAACGGTGGAACGCTGCGGCACCTACGTCGGCTACGGGGCGCCCAATGCCCCGGTCCGGCATGCAGTCCAACGACCCCCTGCACCGCCCCTCACTTGCCGCCACCAGCAAACGATCACGAATTATCAGAAAGGAGTTAGCCGTGCCGCAAGAAATGGACGCCCCCACGGACGAAATTGTCCCGGCTGCCGAGCCCAAGGCAGGACACGTGCCCCGGGACGCAGCCGTCGAAACACAGCAGGACCTCAGCGCAGAGATCAACGGCCTGGCCGACGCCTACGCCCGTGCCCTGAAGGACGGTGCTCCGGCGGAGACACAGCCCCGGCTGGACTACCCGCCGTACCGCAGCAGCATCCTCCGGCACCCCACCAAGAGCCTGCACCACGCGGATCCGGAAACCATCGAACTGTACTCGCCTGCCTTCGGGCACCAGGACGTGCACGCCTTGGAATCAGACCTGACCATCCAGCACAATGGCGAACCCCAGGGCGAGCGGATCATCGTGGCCGGCAAGGTCCTTGACGGCGACGGCCGCCCCGTGGCCGGCCAGCTCGTGGAAATCTGGCAGGCCAATGCTTCCGGCCGATACATCCACAAGCGCGACCAGCACCCGGCACCGATCGATCCCAACTTCACGGGCATCGGCCGCTGCATCACAGGCCCGGACGGCTCCTACCGGTTCACCACCATCAAGCCCGGCGCGTACCCCTGGAAGAACCACCTGAACGCCTGGCGTCCCGCGCACATCCACTTCTCGCTGTTCGGCACCGAATTCACCCAGCGCATCATCACGCAGATGTACTTCCCGGGCGACCAGCTCTTTCCGCTGGACCCCATCTACCAGACCATCGTGGACCAGGACGCGCGCGACCGGCTGGTGGCCACCTACGACCACAACCTCACCGAACCGGAGTGGGCGCTGGGCTACACCTGGGACATTGTCCTGACGGGTCCCAACCGGACCTGGACCGAAAACGAGGCACTCGGTACTGCAGGCGACGAAAGCGAATAGGTACATGCACATGAGCAACCAGACCAAACAGCTCGTCCCCACCCCCGGGCAGACAGTCGGCCCGTTCTACGGCTATGCGCTGCCGTTCGAAAAGGACAACGAACTCCTCGCCCCCGGCTCGCCCGGCTCCATCCGGCTCCAGGGCACCGTTTACGACGGCGCCGGCGAGCAGGTGCCGGACGCCATCCTGGAGATCTGGCAGCCTGACGCCGAGGGCAACGTCGTGCAGAAGACCGGGTCCCTCCGGCGCGACGGCTACACGTTCACCGGCTGGGGCCGCAGCGCCGTCGGCTACACCGGCGTGTACACCTTCACCACCGTCAACCCCGGGCCCACCGCGCCTTCTGCGGGAAAACCCGGCGCAGCCCCGTTCATCTCCGTGGCCATCTTCGCCCGCGGCCTGACCAACCGGCTCTTCACCCGCATCTACCTGCCGGAAAACGAGGAGGCCTTGGCCAACGATCCCCTGCTGTCTTCCCTGGACCCGGAACGCCGCAAAACCCTCATCGCCCGGCGTGATCCAGACGGCGGCCTGACTTTCGACATCCGCCTCCAGGGTGAGGGCGAGACCGTCTTTCTGGACTTCCAGTGACGGACGCCACCGCCCCCGGAACGGCTTCCGGCGCCGGAGCCGGCCTGCTGCGTCCCGTCTCGGCGTCACCCCTGGTGGCGGCGCTGACCGGGGACGGGGCCGTGCTGTCGGCGATCCTCGCCGTCGAGGCCGGCTGGGCCGCGGCGCTGGAAAAGGCGGGCCTGGCACCCGCCGGTTCCGCCGCCGTCGTAGCTTCCGCCGCCGAACCGGGCCGGTACGACGCCGCCGACATTGCGGCGCGCGCCCAGGGCGGCGGCAATCCGGTGATCCCTTTGCTGGCGGACCTCAACAGGCACGTGGCCGCACTTGATACCTCGAACGTTGGCGCCACCAGGGCGGTGCACACCTCGCTCACCAGCCAGGATGTGCTGGACACGGCGCTGATGCTGCTGGCCCGCAACACCGTGGCGGCACTCCTCGCCGACGTTAAAGGTACGACGGCGGCGCTCGCCGGCCTGGCGGAGCGGCATGCGGACACGCTGTGCGTGGGCAGGAGCCTGACGCAGCACTCCCTGCCCTACACCTTCGGACTCCGCGCCGCGCAGTGGTTCCACGGCCTGGCAGGCGCGGGACGGCAGCTTGCGGCCCTGGAATTTCCCGTGCAGTTCGGCGGTGCTGCAGGCACCCTCGCCGCCGGAACAGCGCTGACGGCAGGCTCCCCGGCCACTCCGTTCGGCCTCGCTGATGCACTGGCGGCCCAGCTGGGCCTCGCCCCCGCTCCCGCACCCTGGCACACCAACCGGCTGGCCATCACGTCCACTGGCAATGCCCTCGCAGCACTGCTGGATGCACTCGGCAAGATCGCCGCGGACGTCCTGTTCCTCAGCCGCCCCGAGGTGGCCGAGGTGGCGGAACCCCGTGCCCCCGGCCGGGGCGTCTCTTCCGCCATGCCGCAGAAACAGAACCCCGTCCTCTCGGTACTGGTCCGCAGCGCCGCCCTCCAGGCACCCAACCTGGCATCCCAGCTGCATCTGGCGGCCGCGAACTTCAACGATGAGCGCCCGGACGGAGCCTGGCATATTGAGTGGCCCGCGCTCCAACAACTGCTTGCCCTGGCACTGGGCGCCGCCGGTCACGTGCGGGAGCTCGCCGAAGGCCTGCAGGTGTTCCCGGACGCCATGCGCCGCAACCTTGACCTGGCCGGCCCGCTGCTCCTGGCAGAGGGCGTCAGCGCTGCCGTCGCTCCGCTGCTTCCCGGGAAGGACGGACGCAACGGGAAACAGCAGCTGCAACATGTGGTTGACCAGACCCTGCAAGCACAACCGTCCGAGCAGGCAGCCACCTACCGGAAGCTGCTCCGGGACGCCGTTCCGTCCGGCCTGGTTACAGACCTGCGGCTCGATGAGCTGCTGGACCCCGCCAGCTACCTGGGCCAGTCCCCGGAGATCTCCCGGCGGATCCTTGCTGCCTTCCCGGATTTCGCATCCTCGGATCGTCCCACTTCAGCTACCGACGCTAACGGAGGCCGCCGTGGCTAAACCTGCCCTGAAAGCCGCACTGCTTTCGCCGCAGCGACCCCTCGGCGAACACCCCCTTTTGGTGGTTGGTTCCTCCTTGGGCACCTCCTCCATCCTCTGGAACCGTGCCGCGTCCCTGCTGGGCAACGGCTACGACGTCGTGGCCTGGGACCTGCCAGGCCACGGCGTCTCACCCGCCGCAACCGAACCTTTCGACGTCGCGGCGCTGGCCGATGCAGTGGTGGACCTCGTCGACTCCATCGCCCCCGGCGAGGCCTTCCACTACGCGGGTGTCTCACTGGGCGGCGCCACCGGCCTGCAGCTGGGCATCAAGCACGGCGAACGCCTCAAGAGCCTGTCCGTGCAGTGCAGCGGCGCCAAGCTCGGAACCCCCGAGGGATGGCTGGAGCGCGCCGATACCGTCCGCAGCCAGGGCACCCCCGTGATGATCCAGGGCTCCGCGCAGCGCTGGTTTGCGCCGGGCTTCATGGACAGGGAACCCGAAGTCAGCAGCCGGCTCCTGCACGCCCTGCGCGACGCCGACAGGTTCAGCTACGCCTACTGCTGCGAGGCACTGGCCGCCTTCGACATCCGCGAGGAACTCGGCAGTATCCGCGTGCCCACCCAGGTGGTCGCCGGAGCACTGGACGGCGTGGCCCCGCCGTCGATGGCCGAGGAAGTGGCGGCCGGCATCACCGCCGGCGGCGGCACCGCAACCGCCGTGACGCTTGAGGGCGTCGCCCACCTTGCCCCCGCCGAGGCACCCGCCCACACGGCCGAGCTGATGCGGAACCTGCTGGACTGGGCTGAAACCAGTGGAGGAAGCAAATGAGCGGGACTGAGCGGCACGGCCCGGAGCGCCATGGGGTGGTCCAGCCGGATGCCACCAGCCAGGAGATTTACGACGGCGGCATGGCGGTCCGGCGCGAAGTCCTGGGCGACGCCCACGTGGACCGTGCCAATGCCAACAAGGACAGCTTCACCGAGGACTTCCAGGACATGATCACCCGGATCGCGTGGGGTGGAATCTGGACCAGGCCCGGCCTGTCCCGGCAGATGCGCTCCGCCGTGACCCTGACCGCCATGGTGGCGCACGGGCACTGGGAAGAACTGGCCATGCACATCCGGGCAGCCCTCACCAACGGGCTGAGCAGGGATGAGATAAAGGAAATCCTGCTGCAGACCGCCATCTACTGCGGGGTCCCCTCCGCGAACACCGCCTTCAAGACCGCCCAGCAGGTCTTCCGCGAACTGGACACCACGCACACCCCCGCCGACGAAACCCCCACCCCACCCAACTAGGTCGCAATAGATGTCGTTTTGGACCCTCAAAACGACATCAACTGCTACGTAGTTGGGTCCCAGAGAACCAGAGGAACCATGAACCAGGCTTTTGTGTACGACGCCGTGCGCACCCCGTTCGGTAAGTTCGGCTCCGGCCTTGCTGCGGTGCGCCCTGATGACCTTGCAGCGCATGTCATCAGGGAGTCCGTGAAGCGGGCTCCGGGCCTCGATCCTGAGCGGATCGATGAGGTGGTGTTCGGAAACGCCAACGGCGCCGGCGAGGAGAACCGGAACATCGCCCGGATGGGCACGTTGCTTGCGGGCCTTCCGGTGTCCATCCCGGGCACCACGGTGAACCGGCTGTGCGGGTCGTCTCTGGATGCTGCGATTATCGCGTCCCGGCAGATCAGCGCCGGCGACGCGGACCTGGTGCTGGTGGGCGGTGCCGAGTCGATGTCCCGTGCGCCGTGGGTGCTGCCCAAAACGGAAAAGCCGTACCCTGCCGGGGACCTGACCCTGGCCTCGACCACCCTTGGATGGCGGCTGGTGAACAGGGCGATGCCGAAGGAATGGACCATTTCCCTGGGCGAGGCCACCGAGCGGCTGCGGGAGAAGTACGGGGTGACGCGCCAGGCGCAGGACGAGTTCGCGGCCAACTCGCACAACCTGTCCGCCGCGGCGTGGGATGAGGGCTTCTACGACAACCTGGTGGCACCGGTGCCTGGCACGGACCTGGTCCGCGACGAGGGCATCCGCCCGGGCTCCACCGCGGAGAAGCTCGCGGCGTTGAAGACGGTGTTCCGCAACGAACCCGAGGGCGCCGAGGTGGGCGGCACCGTCACCGCCGGCAACGCTTCCCCGCTGTCCGACGGCGCCTCCGCTGCCTGGGTGGGCTCCGAGACTGCCGCGGGGCTGCTGGGGCTGGACCCGCTGGCGCGCATCGCCGGGCGCGGCGCGCACGCCAATGATCCGCAGTACTTCGGCTACGCGCCCGTGGAGGCGGCGAACAAGGCCCTCGCGAAGGCGGGCATCGGCTGGGACCAGGTGGGCGCCGTCGAACTCAACGAAGCGTTCGCCGCGCAGTCCCTGGCGTGCATCAACGGCTGGGGCATCGACCCCGCCATCGTGAACCGGCACGGCGGCGCCATCGCGATGGGCCACCCGCTCGGTGCTTCCGGCACCCGCATCCTGGGCACCCTCGCCCGGTCCCTGCAGGCCTCCGGTGAACGTTGGGGAGTGGCCGCGATCTGCATCGGCGTCGGGCAGGGCCTGGCCGTCGTGCTCGAAAACGTCACCGCTTCCAAGGGAAAGGACAAGTAATGCTGAACTTCGTAGACACCGTAAGTGAGGCCGTGGCCGGGATCACGGACGGTTCCACGGTGATGATCGGCGGTTTCGGCAACGCCGGGCAGCCGTTCGAACTGATCGACGCGCTGCTGGAGTGCGGTGCCACAGACCTCACGGTGGTGAACAACAACGCCGGCCAGGGCGACCAGGGCCTGGCGCTGCTGATCAAGGAAGGCCGGGTGAAGAAGATGATCTGTTCCTTCCCGCGGCAGTCCGATTCCTGGCATTTTGACGCGAAGTACAAGGCCGGGGAGATCGAGCTTGAACTAGTGCCGCAGGGCAACCTGGCAGAGCGGATCCGGGCTGCCGGGGCCGGGATCGGCGGGTTCTTCACGCCCACCGGGTACGGGACCATGCTGGCCGATGGCAAGGAAACCCGGATCATTGACGGCCGCGGCCAGGTGTTCGAAACCCCCATCCACGCCGACGTCGCCCTGATCAAGGCCCTCAAGGCCGACGGCAAGGGCAACCTCGTCTACCGGAAGACCGCCCGCAACTTCGGCCCCATCATGGCCGCCGCGGCAAAGCACACCATCGTCCAGGTCTCCGAGATTCTCCCCACCGGAAGCCTGGATCCGGAAAACGTGGTCACTCCCGGAATCTACGTCAACAGCATCGTCCGCGTGCCCGGCAACACTTCAGTGAAGGTGGCTTGAGATGAGCACCGCAACATCCATCCAGACCTCCACCACGCCGCTGGGCCGCGAGGACCTGGCCCGCCTGGTGGCCAAAGACATCGCCCCGGGTTCCTTCGTGAACCTCGGAATCGGCCAGCCCACCCTGGTGTCCAACTACCTCACAGCGGACCAGGACATCACCCTCCACACGGAGAACGGGATGCTCGGGATGGGACCGGAAGCCAAGGATGACGAGATCGACGGCGACCTGATCAACGCAGGCAAGATCCCCGTCACCGAACTCCCGGGCGCGTCCTACTTCCACCACGCCGACTCCTTCGCAATGATGCGCGGCGGGCACCTGGACATCTGCGTCCTGGGCGCGTTCCAGGTCTCCGCCACCGGCGACCTGGCCAACTGGCACACCGGCGCACCCGGGGCCATTCCCGCCGTAGGCGGGGCCATGGACCTGGCCACGGGGGCCAAGGACGTCTTCGTGATGATGACCCTGCTCACCCGCGAAGGCGCCTCCAAGATCGTGGAAACCTGCACCTACCCGCTCACCGGCGTCGGCTGCGTCACCCGCGTCTACACCGACAAAGCCGTCTTCCTCACCGGACCCGACGGCGTCACCGTCCGCGAAACCTTCGGCTGCACCCTCGAAGAACTCCAGGAACTCGTCCCCGTCCCGCTCCAGGCGGCCGCTGCCGCGGTCTAGGGACGCCCCTAGGATTGGTAACCATGACAGACGCCGTCCGTACGGACACCCAGCCGGCCCCGCAAGCCAGCGACCAGTACGTACAGTCGCTGGCCCGCGGGCTGGCCGTTATCCGCGCGTTCGACACGGACCACCCGGTCATGACGTTGACGGAAGTCGCGGGCCGGACCGGCCTGACCCGGGCCACCGCACGCCGGTTCCTGCACACCCTGGTGGAGCTGGGCTACGTCCGGACCGACGGCAAGACGTTCGCGCTCACGGCCAAGGTCCTCCAGCTCGGCTATGCGTACCTGTCCGGGCTCTCGCTCCCTCAGCTGGCCCAGCCGCACCTTGAGGAGCTCTCGCTGAAGCTGGGCGAATCCACGTCCGCAGCGGTGCTGGATGGCACGGATATCGCCTACATCGCCCGCGTGACCACCCGCCGCATCATGAATGTTGGCATAACGGTGGGCACCCGCTTCCCGGCGTACGCCACCTCGATGGGCAGGGTCCTGCTGGCCCACCTTCCGCCGGCCGAACTGGAGGCCTACCTGGGCGCGGCGGACATCAAACCCCTGACCCCGCGCGGACTGGGAACCGTACCAGAGTTGCTGGCCGTCCTGGATTCGGTCCGTGCCCAGGGCTGGTGCCTTCTGGACCAGGAACTGGAGCTGGGGTTGATGTCCGTGGCGGCTCCCGTCTATGACGGACCCATCAAGGTGGTGGCCGCCGTCAACGTCTCCCTCCAGGCGCAAACCGTCGCCGCCAAACCGGACCGGGACGCTTACCTCGCCTCCGTGGCGCAGGAGATCGTGGCCACGGCCAAGCTCATCTCGGCAGACCTCGCCGCACGGGGCTAAGCCGCCATGGTCACCGAAGACGACGTCCGTGCAGCAGCCCTGGCTTTCCCGGGCGTTACGGAGCGGCCCAGTTGGGGACAGCCCGCGTGGTTTGCGAAGACCCTGATGGCGCGGATCTGGGAGCCCGGCGTCCTCACGGTCAAGACGGAAGAACGCGAGGCGCTGGCCGGCACCGAGCCGGGAATTTTTTACTGGACCCCGCACCACGAGCGCTCACCACAACTGGTGCTGGTGCGGCTGGCCCGCATCGACAGGACGCTCCTAGGGGAGCTCCTGCAGGATTCCTACCGCCTGGCCGGCGGCCCGAAGTCCGGCGGGCGCCGGGCCACAGCTGAGTAACTGTTTCCACATCAGCCCACCGCCCTACTCCCGCCGCGGCAGCGCGGGCCATAGACTCTAGCCAACTACGTGCAGCAGCGCCGCTCCGCGAAGCCCCGCCCGCAAGGGTAAGGCGCAGGTGCCGGACCGGCCGGGCAGCGCTGCCGCACTCGTCTGTGAGGGGAGTCAGCGGGTGAAACTGGGCATACCGCGGGAACGCCGCGAGGGGGAACGCCGCGTTGCCGCTACGCCGGAATCGGTCAAGCAGCTGGCAGGCATGGGGCTTGGCGTACTCATAGAGGCCGGTGCGGGTGAGGCCGCAGGCCATTCCGATGACGACTACCGGCAGGCCGGCGCCGCCGTTGTGGCCTTGCTGGACATGGGGGAGCTCGATGTCCTGGCCCACGTTCGGCCACTGGACCCGCACACGGCCCTTTCCCTGAAGCCGGGAGCCGTCACCGTGGGGCTCGCCTCGCCGTCGTCCGAACTGGATACCGTGCAGGCACTCGCAGAGCATCACATCACCTGCTTCGCGCTGGAACTGGTCCCGCGCATTTCACGCGCCCAGTCCATGGACGCGCTCAGCTCCCAGGCGCTGGTAGCCGGCTACCGCTGCGTACTGGAAGCGGCCATCCGGCTGCCGCGGTTTTTCCCCCTTTACATGACCGCCGCCGGCACGGTGCCCCCGGCCAGGGTCCTGGTACTCGGCGCGGGCGTCGCCGGCCTGCAGGCCATCGGCACCGCCAAACGGCTGGGCGCCAGGGTCTTCGCGAACGACATCCGTCCCGCGTCAGCCGACGAGGTCGCTTCCATGGGCGGAACCTTCATCCGGCTGGACCTTGAAACAGCTGAAGCGTCCGGCGGCTACGCCCGCCAGCTCAGCACGGACGCCGGCACCCGGCAGCGGCAGCTCCTGGCGCCCCACGTGGCGCAGTCGGACGTGCTTATCACGACGGCGGCCGTCCCCGGCAGGCCCGCCCCTCTCCTGGTGACCCGTGAGATGGTGCAAGGCATGCGCCCAGGTTCTGTCGTCGTCGACCTCGCAGCGGAGTCGGGCGGCAACGTGGAGGGTGTGGTTCCGGGCGCGGACATCGCCGTCCCCACGGCCGACGGCGCCGGGCACGTCAGCCTGATCGGGTTGAAGGACCCGGCCTCGGCGATGGCCTCGGACGCCTCCCGGCTTTACGCCAAGAACGTGTCCAACCTGCTGGCGCTGATGGTGCGTGACGGCACCGTTGCACCCGACTTCGGCGACGAGGTGCTGGCGGGCGCCTGCCTTACCCACGACGGCGGGGTGCGGCACCAGCCCACCGCCGAACTGCTGGCACAGAAAACCCATGCACGGCAGGAAGGGGCGCTCTGATGGATGGAATGAGCCTGCTGACCATCACGGTCCTGGCCGTGTTTGTGGGGTTTGAAGTGGTCTCGAAAGTCTCCAGCACCCTGCATACGCCCCTGATGTCCGGGGCGAATGCCATCCACGGCATCATCCTGGTGGGTGCCATCATTGTTGCCGGCCAGGCAACCGACCCGTGGATCCTCGCCGTCGCACTCCTGGCCGTCGTCCTGGCCACCGCCAACCTGGTGGGCGGATTCGTGGTCACGGACCGGATGCTGCACATGTTCCACGCGAAGAAGGAAGTATCCCGCCCGGCGGCGCCCAAGGCGGGCAACAAATGAGCCTCCTCGATCCCGTTTGGACCTCGCTCCTGTACCTCGTCGCCGCGGTCTTTTTCATCCTGGCACTGCGCGGCCTCAGTTCCCCGCGGACCGCGCGCCGCGGCAACCTCGTCGGGGCACTTGGCGCCCTGATCGCCGTCGTCACTGTCTTCCTGTCCGCCCGCTTGGAGAACGTCCCCTGGATCCTCGGCGCAATAGCCCTGGGATCGGCGGTGGCGGCCCCGGTGGCCCGGCGCGTCAAAATGACCCAGATGCCGCAGCTTGTAGCGCTGTTTAACGGCGTGGGCGGCGGCGCCGCGGCCCTGGTGGCCCTAATTGAACTGGCCCACACGGATGATCCTTGGGTCCGCCTGGCCATCGTCTTCACGCTCCTGGTGGGCGCCATCTCGTTCGCCGGGTCCGGTGTCACCTTCGCCAAGCTCCAGGAGCTGATGACCACCCGCCCGGTGGTTTTCCCGGGACTCCCTGTGGTAATGGCCACGGTGCTTCTCGCCGCGGTGGCGGCCGCCGTCGTCGTCATCCTCTCCGGTTCCCCTGTGCTGGCGGTGCTGCTCCTTCTACTGGGGCTGGCCGCCGGCGTCCTGCTGGTGCTGCCCGTGGGCGGCGCCGACGTCCCCATCGTCATCTCCCTCCTGAATGCCTTTACCGGCCTGGCCGTCGCCGCCAGCGGCGTGGTGCTGGGCAACGTCCTCCTGGTGGTTGCCGGAACGCTCGTGGGCGCCTCGGGAACCATCCTTACCCGCGCCATGGCGGCGGCGATGGGACGCAGCGTTGCCGGCATTCTGTTCGGAGCCTTCCGGGGAGGTTCGACGGCGGGGTCCACCGCCGTGAGCGAGCGTCCCGTCCGGTCTTCCAGCCCCGAGGACGTGGCTGTGCTGCTGGGATATGCGCAGCGGGTGATCATTGTCCCCGGCTACGGCCTGGCGGTGGCGCAGGGCCAGCACACGGCGGCGGAACTGGCCGATGCCCTGGAAGCGCGCGGCATCGATGTCGATTTTGCCATCCATCCAGTCGCCGGCCGGATGCCGGGGCACATGAACGTGCTCCTGGCCGAGGCCAACGTGCCGTACGAATCGCTGAAGGAAATGGGCGAGATCAACCCGGAGTTCAAGACTGCTGACGTGGCACTGGTGGTGGGTGCCAATGACGTGGTGAACCCGGCAGCAAAGACCTCCTCCGGCTCGCCCATCTACGGCATGCCCATCCTGGAGGTGGCGGACGCCCGGCAGGTGGTGTTCCTGAAGCGGTCGATGCGTCCGGGGTTTGCGGGCATCGAGAATGACCTGCTGTACCAGCCGCAGACGTCCCTGCTCTTCGGTGACGCAAAGGACTCGCTGGCGCAGGTGCTCGGGGCAGTGAAGGCCCTGTAAGCGGCCGATGCGCCACAGCCTGCTCCGTAGCCTGCCCGGGGCAGGCTACGCTTCTTTCAGAAGCAGCCTTTCCATTTCCAGCGAAGGACACCATGACTGCCCACAGCTCCACCTCTCTTCAGCGCGCTGCCGTCATCGTCAATCCTGCGAAGCCGGTGGACATTGACGTGCGCGGTCTGGTAGCCAAGCACTGCGTGGAGAACGGCTGGGGCGAGCCATTGTGGTACGAAACCACGAAGGAGGACCCGGGGGTCGGCCAGGCGAAGGACGCCCTGGCCGCGGGGGCGGACATCGTCATCGCTGCCGGTGGCGACGGGACGGTGCGGTGCGTGGCTGAAGTTCTCTCTGGCGGCGACGTGCCGATGGGCCTGCTCCCGCTGGGCACCGGAAACCTGCTGGCCCGCAACCTGGGCATGGACGTCACTGACTACGACGGCGCCATGGCCGGGGCACTGATTGGAACCGAGCGGAAGATCGACGTGGTCCGTGCCCGCCGCAGCGATCCCGACAGGGAGCAGCTGTTCCTGGTGATGGCCGGGGTGGGCTACGACGCCACCATCATGGCCGACACTGACGAGGAGCTTAAGCACAAGGTCGGCTGGCTGGCTTACGTGGACGCCGGCATCCGCAACCTGCCGGGCAAACCCGTCCGGGCCACCATCGTGATTGACGGCCGGCGGGCGGTGCGCCGCGGGGTCCGCAGTGTCATGGTGGGCAACTGCGGCAAGGTCCAGGGCGGCCTGGAGATCTTCCCTGAGGCCAAGATGGACGACGGACTGCTGGACATCGCGGTCCTGGCGCCGCATCACGGCCGGCTCGGCTGGCTCTCGGTGATTGCCGGAATGATTGGCAAAGGCCGGGGCAAGGACACCGCCGTCGAGTACTTCCAGGGCAAGACCGTGGAAATCACGCTCGAACACCCTGACGATTACCAGCTGGACGGTGACCACGAGGGCAAGGGCAAGCACGTCCTGATGACCATGGTCCCCGGCGCCCTGACCCTGCGGATGTAGCCCCGCATGTAGGTAGCACTAGATGTCCTTTTGGGGCCTCAAAACGACATCTAGTGCTACCTGGTTGGGCGGGGCGGGGCCCGGTGCGCCAGGATCTCCGCGAGCTCTGCGAGCCGGTGGGCGCGGGCCGACTCGGCCGGCGTGAACGGTTCGCCGGGACGGACGAAGGTGATGGGACCGTGCCATGCGGTGGGGATCTTGAGTCGGGTGCCGGCGTCGTCCGTGTCTCGGGCCATGCCCTCCTCGGCCGGGGTGAGGATCCTGGCCCGCAGCAGTTCCGCCACGGCAAGCGGCAGTTCATCAGGCGCATCCGCAATCCGGGCTGCAAGGCTGAGCGCCCGGGTCTGGCCGTCCGCCATCGCCAGGCTGGTGGTGGACCACACCTGCGGGGCTGAACCGCCGGCGTCCAGCAGCGCCTCCAGAAGCTCGCGCTCACCGACGCCGCCCGGCGCGGCAAGGACAAACTCGTCCAGGACACCGCCCGGCACCGGATGGACATGGATGCTCAGGATGTTGGTGCCGGTGCGGGCCAGCGCCCTGGTGACCCGTTCCAGCGAACCGGGCTCGTCGCGCAGGATGGTGCGCGCCCGCCAGAGCGCAGGCGCCGCACTGAGCTTCCTGCGGAGCCGCAGCGCCGGGGCGTGCAGCCAGCGCCGCAGGATCCGGGTGGCCGAGGGCTCCGCCACCCAGATCACCAGGACGGTGGCGGTGACGGTCAGGACCAGCACCTTGGCAAAGTAGGGGAGCTGGGTACCCACCACCAGGGCATGCACCAGGAGTTCGATGGGGAGCATCACGGCGACGTTCGCCAGGGTCAGCCGGGTCTTGGTCGGTTCGGGCATCAGGCCGCAGACTTCGCAGCTCAGTTCGGCGGCGGGGAAGTTCGGTGCGCGTGGCGTCATGGCATAAGCATCACGGGGCGCTGTTTCGGCGGCATTGCCTGCTGATTCCATTCAAGGGAACGCGCCGGGCAGGTTTCAGGCCGGGGCCGTAGGATTTAGCAGGACCGTCAGCGCGGCCGCCCGCTGGAAACCTCCACCCGGAAACTGCAGGAAAGGCGCCACAGTCCACGTGAAGATGCTCGCTGAGATGTTCAGCATCGCCCCCGGCAACAAGGACCACCACCCCGCCCTGAGGTGCGCGGTGGGGGTCTTCGTTCCGCTGCTCACCCTGGTGCTGCTGGGACGGCTGGACCTGGCCATCTTCGCCTCGTTCGGCGCTTTCACCGGAATCTACGGGCGCGGGGAACCGCACGGGGTCCGCTTCTCACTGCAGCTGCGGGCCGGCGTGCTCATGCTGGTGGTGATCCTCCTGGCGTCGCTTGCCGCGCGGTTGGAGGCGGCGTGGGGCCTGGACGGTGCCGCCACTACCTGGCTCCTGGTGCTGGCCACCACCCTGGTTGCCGGCGCCTGCTCGGTGGCCATTTCCTGGCTCCGGTTGCGGCCGGCCGGTTCCCTTTTCCACATTTTCGCCTTCGCTGCCATCGCGTCCATCCCCAACCAGCCCGCGCTGTGGCAGGGGATGCTTGTCTCCGTGCTCACCACGGCGTTCTGCCTGCTGATCGGGTTCTCCGCCAGGGTGCTGCCGAGCCAACGGACGCCGTGGACCCGCCCCGCGCCTATCCGCCGCACCCCTTACGAAAGGCGCGCGGCGTGGCTGGAAGGCCTTGGCTACCTCGTGGCGGCCGGGCTGGCCGGGGCCCTGGCCACGTGGGCGGGGGACTGGCTGGGATTCGGCCACAACTACTGGGCCATGGTGGCGGCGGTGGTTCCGCTGGTGGGCCACACCACCCGGCACCGTATCCGCCGCGGCATCCAAAGAATTATCGGCACCGTACTGGGCCTGGTGATCCTTGCGGGCATCGTGCTGCTGGAACTGCAGCCGTGGCAGACGGTGCTGGTGATGGCACTTTGCCAGTTCGGTGCGGAAATGTTCATCATCCGCCAGTACCTGCTGGCCCAGGTTTTCGTGACACCCCTCGCCCTCATCTCCACGCTCCTGGTGGTTCCGTCCTCCCCCGGCATCCTGCTCCGCGACCGCATCATCGAGACGGTGATCGGAGCTGCCGTCGGCATCGCCGTGGTTGTGGCACCCGGCGTGTGGCGCCGTTTCCGTCAACGGACGACGGCGGCCTGACCGCCCTTCCCGGCGCGGTACGCTGGGTACCACAACCATTCAACGGAAGCTGGTGCGGCGTGGCGAACTCGAGGTCCGGTGATTCCGTAGTGGACCGGATCGTCCGGCTCATCTCGGCTTTTCCGCAGGACGTCACTGCCCTTCAACTGTCCGAACTGGCGGTCCGCGCGGACCTGCCGCTGACCACCACGCACCGGCTGGTGCACCAGCTGGCCGATCACGACCTGCTGGAAACCGCGCCGGGTGGACTGGTCCGGCCGGGGGTGCGCCTGTGGGAACTGGTCAACAGGACATCGCCCACCCTGGCCCTGCGGCAGGCGGCCATGCCGTTCATGGAGGACATCCAGCAGGTCCTGAACCAGAACGTGAACCTTGCGGTCCTGGACGGGTGGGAGGCGCTGTTCGTTGAGCGGCTGTCGCGGCGGGGTTCGGTGGCCAACCGGGCCCAGGTGGCCGGGCGCATGCCCGTCCACATCACCTCCGCGGGACTGGCCCTCATGGCGCACCAGGACAAGACGCTGCAGGCCCAATACCTTGCCCAGTTCAACGACCCCGAGGGAAAGGTCACGGCGGACGCCCTGCGCGGGCTGCTCAGCGAAACGGCCCGGCAGGGCTTCGCCCAGTTGAAGGGCGTGGTGGACCCGGACACCTGGGGCATCGCCGTCCCCGTGCTCAACCGCCGGCAGCGCGCTGTGGCCTCGCTCGGCGTCGTGGTTCCCCTGCACGAGATGCGCCTGCAGGCCCTGGTGCCCGCCCTGCAGACCGCGGCCCGGGGCATCGCGCGCGGCCTCGGCGACTCCTAGAATCCCGTTCAACGGAATTGCTGTTACGGCGGTCACCGCAGCTGCCGCACACTGGTGCCGGAACCAAGCACTCCGGCACCGCAGCGCGGGCCCCGCACCGAAGCGAGACGAACCATGGCACGAAACATCATCTCCACCCAGGTGGTCATCATGGGGGCCGGTCCGGCCGGGCTGATGCTGTCCCACCTGCTGGCCAAGGTCGGCATCGATTCCACGGTCATCGAGGTCCGCAGCCACAAGGAAATTTCAGAGACCGTCCGCGCAGGCATTTTGGAGCACGGCACGGTCAACATGCTCGTGGACAGCGGAGTCTCGGACCGGGTGCTGCGCGACGGCGACCGGCACGACGGCATCGAACTGCGCTTCAACGGTGAGAGCCACCGTGTGGACTTCAAGGACCTCGTGGGGGAGTCCGTCTGGCTCTACCCGCAGACCGACGTTTTCACGGACCTCGCCGCGCGCAGGAAGGCCGACGGCGGCGACGTCCGCTACAGCGTCACGGACACTGTAGCGCAGGACCTGGAGGGCAGGCCGAAGGTCTGGTTCACCGACGCCGACGGGGCGGAGTACGAAATCCAGGCAGACTTCCTGGTGGGCGCTGACGGCTCACGCAGCCACTGCCGCTTCCAGATCCCGGAGTCCCACCGCAAGTGGTACTTCCACGAGTACCCGTTCGCCTGGTTCGGCATCCTGGCCGAAGCCCCGCGGAGCTCCGATGAGCTGATCTACGCCAACTCGGCCAACGGGTTCGCCCTGATCAGCCAGCGCACCGACACAGTCCAGCGAATGTACTTCCAGTGCGACCCCAAGGAGAACGTGGCCGAGTGGGACGATGACCGGATCTGGGCCGAGTTCCGCAGCCGGGTCAACGGCAACGGCTTCGAGCTAAAGGAAGGGCCGGTCATTGAGAAGATGGTCCTGCCGTTCCGCAGCTTCGTCCACACGCCCATGCGCCACGGCAACCTGTTCCTGGCCGGAGACGCGGCGCACACCGTACCGCCCACCGGGGCGAAGGGCCTGAACCTGGCCATCCATGACGTCAAGGTCCTCTTCGAAGGGCTGGACAGCCACTACAACTCCGGCTCTGACCGGCTGCTGGAAACCTACAGCGACCGCGCGCTGGAGCGGGTGTGGAAGGCGCAGCAGTTCTCCTACTGGATGACCACCATGCTGCACACCCCCGCCGACGCGGACGATTTCACCCGTGCCCGCCAGCTCGGCGAGCTCAACTCTCTGGTGTCCTCCCGCCACGGAATGGCCTACCTGGCCGAGGCGTACACCGGGTGGCCGGGCGCAAGCTAGGCAAGCAGGCGCCGGATGGCGGCCGCAATGGCAGTTGCTTCCGGCTTCTCATCCCGCCTGACCGTCAAAAGATGAAGCAGGACACCGTCGCCGTAATCCGCCACATCCCGTGCCCGGACCGGCGCGTCCGGAACCCCCAGGGCGGTAAGAGTCTGTTCCAGGCCACCCACCAGCAGGTAGTGGCCGGCAGTCACTGCCTCGGGATGGTCCAGCGAGAGAGCCAGCCGTGCCCGGGTGAGTCCCGTGTGCTGCCCGGCTAGGGCAAGGACCATCGCTGCCAGTTGCCCGGCCAGTTCCGTGGTATTGGACGGCGGGCCCGCCGGCCCGACGTTTCGAAGGAGTTCCGCATCGAGATGCAGCAGGCGGTCCAGCACCGCCTCAACGAGGGCGGCGCGGTTGCGGTAGTAGTTGGACGTGGTCCCCTCCGCCAGTCCTGCCGCCGCATCCACCGCACGATGGGTGAGGCCCTTCATCCCCTTGTCCGCCACAACGGCCAATGCAGCATCTAGCAACTGGGTGCGACGGTCGGGCATGAAGCCAGTCTAGTTATATTCTTTCGATTTACTACAAAAGTAGTAAGATGGCGGGCATGGAAACGATCTCGATCGTGGGAGGCGGCATCGCCGGGCTTGCGCTCGCGGCATGCCTGGACCAAAGCCGCTTCCGGGTTACTGTCTACGAGAAGCGGCCGGACCTGCCCACCGTGGGCACCGCGTTGGGAATGTGGCCGAACGCCCAGCGTGCACTGGCGCGGCTGGGGATCCTCGGTGAGGCTCGGACGGTCAGCCCCGTTATTGGCAGCGGCTCAGTCCGTAACGCTGCCGGTGAACCGTGGGTGACCCTGGATGCCAACGGAATGTTCGCTGTCTCCAGGAAAGACCTGCTGAGGCTCCTGGACTCGGCTGTTCCGGGCTCGGTCCAGCGCGTCACAAGCCATGTCCAGCGTCCTCCGGCTGCTGCCGGCCTGGTGGTGGGCGCTGACGGCGTCCACAGTGTGGTCCGCCGCGAGGTCTGGGGTGCCCGCACCGCTGCCAGGCTCACGCCCTACCTTGCCGTGCGGGGAACTGTGCCTTTCCCTGCCAGTCCGGACGACGTGGGCGAGTACTGGGGCCGCGGCGACCTGTTCGGCATCGCCGCCGCCCCGACCGGCAGCTTCTGGTACGCCAGCTACCGCTCCGGGCTTGGCCCCCACGGGATCGACAAGGTGTCAGTCCTGGGACAGGCACGGGAGCGCTACGCCGGGCATGCGCCGGCCATCCGCCAGGTCCTGGCTGCCGCGACTCCCGGGGACTCGCTGGTGCAGCGCATCTGGACAGCCCCGCCGCTCGGTACCTTCGTCCGCGGCAGGACCGTGCTCATCGGCGACGCCGCGCACGCCATGATCCCCAGTCTTGGCCGTGGCGCCTGTGAATCGTTGGTGGACGCTGTAACACTGGCCGACCTCCTCAAGTCGATGCCGGAAGACCAGGCGCTCCACGCTTACAACAGGCAGCGCCGGCTGCGGACCCGCGCCCTGAGCGTGGCGTCCGCGGCGCTCCTGCGTGTTGCCCTGGCCGACGGCGCCCAGCCACTCCGGGACCGCCTGCTCAACCTGGCCCGACGGCGGAACCAGAGGGCCGTCGTCGGAAGCCGTCCTGCAGGCTGATCAGCGCACGGGCGCGGCGGGAAGCTTGCTGTCCCCACCGGAGGAGGACGCAGCGGCGGGCAGCGGAACTGCCGCCGACGAGGCAGGAGGAACCGCAGGCAGGCGCTTCTTTCCCGCTCCGCGGCGGGCGGAGCGGCCGTACACCAAGTACATGGTGACGCCGGTAATCAGCATCAGGAGCACTGTGTAGACGAAGGTGTTGGCAATCCCTTCCACACCTTCTGCGCCATCGGTGTTGGCCTTGATAACCAGGCCCAGCGGCTGGACCAGCGGGTGGGCCAGGAAGATGGCGGTGTCGTAGTCGTCCAGCAGGCTGTTGAAGTTCAGGGCGGTGATGGCGGCGGCCGCGGGCAGTACCAGCGGCAGGAGGATCCGCCGGAACACATAAAGCGTCTTGGCCCCCATGATGGCCGCTGCTTCCTCCAGCGAGGAGTTCACCGACGCAAAGGACGCTTTGAGCATGCGCAGGGTGAAGGGGATCTTCACTGTGACGAAGGCGATCAGCAGGATCACCGTGGTCCCGGTAAGTACCGCTCCGCCCACAAGCGGATTTGGGTGGTCGTAGCTGATGATCAGGCCGAGGGCAAGCAGCGCCGAGGGCAGGATCCAGGGGATGTGGAGCAGGTACTCGAAGAGCGACGCCACCCAGTTCTTGTACCTCTGGAGCAGCCGCGCCACGAACAACAGGCCGCCGACGGCGATGAGGGCAGCCAGCGCGCTGTACACCACACTGACGATGAAGGGCCGCAGCCCGGACGGCTGGGTCAGGACCCGGGCGTAGTTCTCAATGGTCAGGCTGCCCAGCGAGAGCTGGCCGGTCTGGATGGCGGCGCCGTCCGCGAACGAATAGAGGACGATCAGCACCACCGGAAGCGTGTACACCGCAAAGAGCAGGTACGCCACGGCGTGGACGGCGGCGTTGGCCACGGGGCTGGTGATCTGCTGCTTTTGCAGTTCCGAGGACACCTTGGACACCGAGAAGTACGTGCCGCCCTTCTCCATCCGGGTCATTACGGCGAGCATCAGCACGGTGGCCAGGCCCAGGATCACTGCCAGGAGTGCGGCGAGATCACGGGACGTGGGGCTGTTGGTGAAGGTCAGGATCATCGGCGTGATGGTCTGGAAGTCGCGTCCGCCCAGCACCTGCGGGGCGCTCAGGGCACCCAGGCCGGTGAGGAAGGACAGTATGGTCACTGCGAACAGCGTCGGCTTGAGCATGGGCAGCACGATGCGCCGCAGGATGGTCCACGTGGAGGCGCCCAGGTTCCGCGCTGCCTCAACGGTCTGGTAGTCAATGCCCTTCAGCGCGTTGGCTACGAACAGCATGTGGTTGGTGGTGGTGGCAAAAGTCATCACTACCAGGACCGCGAAGAACCCGGAGAACCACGCCGGGTCCATGCCGGGAAACACTTTCAGCAAGAGCGACGTGACAATTCCCTTGTCCCCGTAGATGAACTTGTAGCCGGCAGCCAGCACGATGCCGCCGTAGATGAAGGTGGATGCGTAGCCCAGGAAAAGGATCCGCGAGCCACGGATCCGGAAGTAGTGCGTCACCAGGACAATGAAGATGCCCACCACGTTGACGGTGATGGAAAGCGCCACCGCCAGCAGGAAGCTGTTGCCCAGCGCCTTCATGGCGCGCTGCGACGAGAACAGCTTCTCCGCGGCCCGCCCGGAGAAGTTGCCGTCCGGAAAGAAGGTGGCAATCAGGACGTTCACGTTGGGCCACACCAGGAAGGCCGCTATAAACCACGTGAGCACCGCGCCCACCACCAGCACGAACGGGGAGCGGGCCATGGTTCGGATGGAAGCGCTGCTCATGGCAGGGCTGCCGCGGGATCCTGCTGCCGCAGGGCAACCCCCGTTTTCGGATGGTACTGCAGGATGTGTGCCGGCTGGAGGTAGACGGTGGTTTCCGTGCCGGCCTCCGGGTGGGCCGCGCCGTCCTCCCTGACCAGCAGGCGGATGTCCGCGCCGTGGCTGCGGACCACGTACCGGCTGTGCAGGCCATGGTAGGTGCGGGAGACAACCTTTCCGGGAAGGCCGACGGCGCCGCGGCCGTTCACGGGCATGTCCAGTGACGCCTTTTCCACGCGCAGGTAGGAGCTGGCACCCGTGCTGAGTCCGGCATCCGAAAGGTTGTTCACCCCGGCGACGAACTCGGGCGTCAGGGCTGAGCTGTCTCCAATGAAGTTGCAGACGAATTCAGTGGCGGCATGGTCGTAGATTTCCTGCGGCGTCCCCACCTGCTCCACCACGCCCTTGTTGAACACGGCCACCCGGTCGCTCATGGCCAGCGCCTCGTCCTGGTCGTGGGTGACGTAGACGGTGGTGATGCCGAACTCGCTTTGCAGGTCCTTGAGCTGCTGCCTGAGCTGGTGCCGGAGCTTGGCGTCCAGGTTGGACAGCGGCTCATCCAGCAGCAGGATCTTGGGCCTCAGCACCAGGGCACGCGCCACCGCAACCCGCTGCTGCTGCCCGCCCGACAGCTCCGCCACATTCTTGGCCAGCTGCTCATCGCTCAGCTCCACGCGCCGGGCGATGTCCCGCACCAGGCGGTCACTGTCCGCTGGTTTCTCCTTCCGTACCTTCAGCCCGAAGGCGATGTTCTCCCAGACGCTCATGCTGGGGAAGAGGGCATAGTTCTGGAACACCATGCCCACCTGGCGCTTGTCGCTGGGAAGCCGGGTGACGTCCTTGCCGTCCACCCGGACGGTCCCCTTGGCCGGCTGGATGAAGCCTGCCAGGGTGCGCAGCGCCGTCGTCTTACCGCAGCCGGAGGGCCCCAGCAGGGTGAAGAATTCACCGGGCCGGACGTGCAGGTCCAGGTTGGGAATGGCGGTGAATTCGCCAAAGGTAACTTCGATGTTGTCCAAGCGGATCATGGCAAAACCTGTCTGGTGGAGCGGCCCAAATCGGAACGGATAGCTGCCGGGAACCCCGGGCTACGTCATGTACTCCAGTTCGATCTTTTCCACCCAGGCGCCCATGTTCTCCTGCACGAAGTCCCAGTCGATGTCCTGCTGCTTGAGGTCCGCGAAGAAGTCCACCACTTCGGGGTTGGCCTGGGCCGCGGCGGCCTTGTTGACCGGCATGGAGTTGAACTGCTTGGCGAACTGCCCCTGCACATCCGCACTGCCGAACCAGTCGATGAACTTCTGCGCCTGTTCCTTCTTTTCGGTGCCCTTGACCAGTGCAATCTGTTCGACGGCGAGGGGGACGCCCGCGGACGGGATGACTGTTTCGACGTTTACTTTGAAGGACTTTTCCCGTTCGGCGATGATCGAGGACGGCATCTGCCCCATGTCCACCTCGCCGGAAGCGATGCGGGCGAAGAGATCAGTCTTGGCGACGGCGGGGCTGCCGTTCTGGAAGTACTGCTCCACCTGTTTCCAGCCCTCGTCCGAGATGCCCAGGTCGCCCGAGTCGTCACGGTAGCGGCTGAGGATGCCGGCGAAGACGAGCTGCGCTGTGGCGGTGCCAAGGCCGGTTACCCGCTCGTAGCGGTCCTTGAACTCATCCTTGGTCCACAGGTCCGTCCAGTCCTGCGGGGCGGCGTCCCTGGAGATCTTGTCCGAGTTGTACCCCAGCATGATGGCCTGCTTGACCAGGGGCCAGTACGTTTCCCCGTCGGCCAGTTCTTTGTCCACCTCGCCTGCCCAGGACGGCTCGTAGGGTTCCAGCACGTCCTCTGCCTTGAGCTGGGAGAAGTACATGTTGTTCAGCCCGAAGGCCACGTCGGCAATGGGGTTGTTCTTCTCTGCGATGAGCTTGTTGGTGGCGTCTGCACCGCCGGCACCGACGATCTCGATCTTGATCCCGGCCTCGGCTGCCTTGGTGGTCACCCATTCACCCCGGCCTTCGCCGTTGGAGTTGGTGTACACCACCAGGGTCTCGCCGGAACCACCGGCAGGGGCTGAGGAGGCTTCGCCGGAGGCGGCGGGCGAAGGGGTGCCCCCGCCACAGCCTGCAAGGAGGGTGGCGGCGACGGCGGCGGCAACCATAGTTTGGAATTTACGCACGATCAGGACTCATTTCTGACTGGAACCGGAGCATGTCCGCACAGCCTATAGCCGGGCATGGGGAATGCGGGGCTGTTATTGCTATCGATTCGATAAACAGCCGGGCTGTTCAATGTGGTCCAGTCCCGAGAACTGATGGAAGCGTCGTGGTAAACGGCGGGTGAAAGGTCAGCCTTGGCTTACAGTTTCCGTGAAGTGGTGGCTGGGCGGCTGCTAGGCCATGGCGGTGTGTGCGGCACTCTGTGCGTTGATGCTCTTGGCGTAGCAGTACGAGTGCTCGACGCCCACGTAGGACCCGAAGTTTGGCACCGGCTCGAACCCGGAGTTCTGGTAGAAGTTCCGCCCGTCAGGCTGGGCCGAACCGGCTTCCGCCTTGATGCGCGTGATTCCCTGCTTGAAGGCCTCCGCCTCCAGCGCTGCGAGGATGGAGCTGGCCACCCCCGAGCCGCGCGTATAGGGAACAACGTACAGCCGCTTGATCTCCGCTGTTGACGGGTCCAGGAGGCGAAGGCCCCCGCACCCCACGGGCTGGCCCGATCCCTTGTCATAGGCCACGAGGAAAACGGCGCAGTCAGCGCCCGACGGCGGCGTGCCGGGTTCGTGGTCCGTGGTGCCAAAGCGGGCATCAAGTTCGGCCTGCTGCGCTCGCCGCAGGTCCGCCCCTACGGGGTGGGACCAGGAAACCTGGCGGATGTTCAGCCTTGGATTGGTCTGCATAGTTGCCTCGATTCGCCGGAGGGTTATGCACTAAAAGGCTAGAAGCCCGCGGTTACGCCGGTGTTTCTTCCGGGTAAGGGACCGGATAACACGCCAGGCTGTGCGGAATAGGGTTACTTGGCCGCCTAGTTATCAGACCGTCTAAAATATTCTCATGGTTTCCACAGGTAACGAAGGCTCCGGCTACTGGTACGGCCCGGATGGGCAGCTGGACTACGGGGCAGCCGTCCTGAAATCCCTGCGTGACTACCGGGCGGCGGAGACCACAATGCGCCGGTCAACCCGGGATTCCATGGGGATGGGTGAAACTGACCTTCTGGCCTTGCGGTACCTACTGCGCGTCCAGGCCTCGGGAAAAACGGTGGTCCCGAAGGACCTGAGCCAGTTCCTGGGTATTACCAGCGCCTCCACTACCTCGCTGATCGACCGGCTGGCGGCAAGCGGCCATGTGCGGCGGGAAGCCCACCCGTCAGACCGGCGGTCCGTCGTCGTCGTTCCCACGGTGGAATCCGATAGGGAGGTGCGGGAAACACTCGGCGCGATGCACAGCCGCATGATGGCAGTTGCCGAAAGCCTGACCGCCGACGAGGCGCGGGTCGTAGTGGCGTTCATGGAGAAGATGGCCGAGGCGGTCAGTGCGCCTGAGGGCCGGCACAGCCATAAGTAGTTAGCAGGACTAGCTAGTTAGCCTAGTAATATGTAGGCTTACGATCAGTCTAAACGAACTGTCCGATGGAGTCGTGAGCACGTTGATCACTTTTACCGAGGTTTCACCTCAGCGAAGCAGCGGGATCCACTGCGGAGTGCCCATGGAGTTGGTGACTCCTGCCATCGGGCGCCCTGCGGCCGGCTACACCTTCGAGCAGGAAGGCGCCCGAGCGGTCGAATTGCCGCCAGTGTGGCGCTGCCGGTGCGGATTCCAGCTTGACGCCTGGCGCCCCTCCGCCCCTGCTGCCGCTTATACGGAGGTTGCCGTCAGGTCGGGCTGCCCCTGCCCGGAAACAGCCGGCTGAGTATGCGGGCCTAGGCCCCGGCCGCGTCCCTGCCCATGGGGTCCTCCGCCGTCGGGTCGGCCAGCGCCAGCCCGCCGACCGGACTTCCGTCCCAGTGGATCAGCTTCCAGCCGGCATCGATATCGCCTTCAAGGGCCACGATTCCCGTGTTTGCCAGCACGTGGCGCGCAGCGAACTCATGGTCCGCGTCCTTGGCGCGGCGCCCGGCCCAGGTGCGGATGGCGGCGCCGTGGCTCACCACTGCAGCGGTGCCGTGCTGCTCCCGGGCCGCCCGTTCGGCTACCTTCGCTATGGCTGCGTCGAAGCGTTCGAAAAAGGCGTGGCCGTCAGGTCCCGCCGGCATGCGCCGGTCCAGGTCTCCGGCCGCCCAGGAGATTACTGTCCCCATGTACCGCTTGTGCGACTCGTGGTCGGTGAGTTTTTCCAGGGAGCCCGCCTCGATCTCGTGCAAGCCGTCCAGCACTTCCACGTCGAGGCTGCGCAGCTTGCCCAGCGGCGCGGCCGTGATCTGGGTCCTGATCAGCGTGGAGGCGTACAGTGCCTCGATGGGCTCGTTGGCCAAAGACCGGGCCATGGCCTCGGCCTGCCGCTCGCCGAGTTCCGTGAGACCGGGTCCCGGGTGGGCCGTATCCAGCTGGCCGAGGACGTTGCCGGGGGTCTGTCCATGGCGGATGAGCAGGAGCTTCATGCACTCCAGTTTCGCACTCCGGGCACCGAACGGCAGGCTCAGCCCTTCCAGCCCGGCAACGCGAAGGCGCCGGGCCTTACCAAGCCCGGCGCCGCCGTCGTAATTCTTCTGCGTCCTGCGGTGCGGCTACTTGAGGTGGTCCACCAGCTGGTCCGCGATCCCCGTGTATTTGCCGGGCGTCAGCGCGAGCAGGCGCGCCTCGGCGTCGGCGGAAAGGCCGAGGCTCTGCACGAACTCCCGCATGCGGGCGGCGTCCACGCGCTGGCCGCGGGTGAGGTCCTTGAGCCGCTCGTAGGGGTTCTCCATACCCTTCACGCCGGCAACAGCCTCTGCCCGCATGACCATCTGGATGGCTTCGCCCAGGACTTCCCAGTTGGTGTCCAGGTCCCCAGCCAGCACGTCCTCGGCAACGTCCAGGCGCTCGAGCCCCTTGGCAACATTGGAGATAGCCAGCAGCGAGTGGCCGAATGCCACGCCTATGTTGCGCTGGCTGGAGGAGTCCGTGAGGTCGCGCTGCCAGCGGGAGGTGACCAGCGTGGCGCCCAGCGTGTCCAGGAGGCCGTTGGAGATCTCCAGGTTCGCTTCCGCGTTTTCGAACCGGATCGGGTTGACCTTGTGCGGCATGGTGGAGGAGCCGGTAGCGCCTGCAACCGGGATCTGGGCGAAGTATCCGATGGAAATGTAGCTCCAGATGTCCGTGCAGACGTTGTGCAGGATGCGGTTAAACCGGGCAACGTCCGCGTACAGCTCGGCCTGCCAGTCGTGGCTTTCAATCTGCGTAGTGAGGGGGTTCCAGGTCAGCCCCAGGCCTTCCACGAATGACCGGGACACCTGCTGCCAGTCGGCACCGGGAACGGAGGCAACATGGGCGGCGTAGGTTCCGGTGGCGCCGTTGATCTTGCCGAGGTACTCGGTCCTTGCGATCCGGTCCAGCTGCCGGTTCAGGCGGTGCGCGATGACCGCCAGCTCCTTGCCGAGCGTGGTGGGGGTGGCCGGCTGCCCGTGCGTCCTGGAGAGCATGGGAACGGAGCGGTTGTCCTCCGCCATCTTGCTGATCTGGGCAACGAGGGCGCGGGCCGCGGGCAGCCACACGTCCTCCACAGCGCCCTTGACCCCGAGGGCGTAGGAGAGGTTGTTTATGTCCTCCGAGGTGCAGCCGAAGTGCACCATTGCCGTCAGGTTTTCGATGCCGATGGCGGGAAGCCGCCGGCCGATGTAGTACTCCACGGCCTTTACGTCGTGGACGGTGACGGCTTCGATGTCGGCCAGTTCGGCCACGGAGGCGGCGTCGAATTCGGTGACGATGGCGCGGAGCTGGTCCTGCTGTTCCTGGGTCAGGGCGGCGGCTCCGGGAAGCACGTTGTTGCTGGTCAAGTGGATGAGCCATTCAACTTCCACAGCCACACGGTCCCGGTTCAGGGCGGCTTCGGACAGGTAGTCGACCAGCGGGGCGACGGCGGACTGGTAGCGGCCGTCAAGGGGGCCGAGTGCGATCTTTTCCTCCGACGCGGCGAGGGCCAGGCGTCCTGAGGGCGTACGTGTATCAGCTGTGGCGGCAGTTTCAGGCATGAGCTGATTCTTTCACGAACTGCAGCGGCCCCCGAAGCGTGCCCATCGAGGTTACTTGTCCACATAGCTGACGGCGGTGCTGAAGTTGGTGCCAGGGTTTCCGTAGCGTGGGCGCATCAGCAAAAGCATCCCGCCGAGGATCGGGAATGGGGGAGCGGCATGGGGAATGACTTGGGCGGCAACGTCTACGGCTTTGCCGCGCAGCGCAGCCTGGAAGTGCAGGAGTTGGCAGCGAGGCTGGCCCTTTGCGACGCGCGGGCCGAGGAGGTACTTGCCGGTTTGCGGGACGTTGAGTTGGCGCAATGGCAGTCGCCGGCCGGACGGGCCTACCGGCATGCCGTAAGCCTCCAGGCGGCGGCGATGCGCCGGGTCATCGATCAGCTCCATGAAGCGGTGTCGGCAGTTAATTGCCATGCGCGCGCAGTCCTGAACTCCGAATGTACTTCCAGCGGTTCCTACTGATGGCAGAGGTAACCCCGTCCGGCACCGGAGGGAATATCCACTTATCCCGTTCCGCGACGGACGGGAACCTCCTCATATCCGGTGGCATTGGAGGAATCAGCTTCCAGTTGGAAGAGTTGGCCCTTGGAGCGGAGAAGCTGGATGCCCTGGCGTCGGCGCTCGGTGCCATCGAGTTTGAGGTACACCGCATTTGGAAGGATCTGTGCCCGTACCAAAACGAGCCGAGGACCACCGGAACTGCAGCACTCTACTCCGTCATGGATGCGCAGCGCAGCGTTCAGGCCGTCCGTACCGGGCTGCAACAGGTCAGCGACAAGGTCTGGGAGTGCAGGCGGGACTACGAAGCTGCGGAAGGATTCTCCCGCGCAAGCCGAAGCCTTGGGCTTTGGGATCCCTCGGTGGAACTTGAGAAGCATGCGGACTTTTGGCGGACGGGTTTCCTCAATGGCAAAGCGGCCGAGATGCTTGCCGGCGATTCCGTCTCGGCCTTGCCCTTGATCAAGGCCATCACCGAGGGAGCGGTGCCCGCGTCGGCGCCACGTCCCCTCACGGTACGGCAAGAGGAGTCCGTCCCTATTGATCTGGATGCTTCACCGGCAGGCCTGCTCGAGCGGGTCCGTCAGATCGATGCGCGCGGCAGTGGGTACGTGGAAGTCATAGAGGTGGATAACAACGCCGTCAAAACCTACGTCGTGGTTATACCGGGAACACAGATGGCGGATGCCGGCTCCGGGACCAATCCGTTCGGCCTTGGAGGCATAGCTGACGGGTTGGGCGGCAATTCTACCGGCATCAATACCGCTGTCCTTGAGGCGTTGCAGGAGGCGGGTGCGGAGAAGGGGGCTCCGGTAGTAGCTGTGGGGTACAGCCAGGGCGGTATCCATGCGATGAACCTCGCGGCCGACGAACGGTTCCGCTCGGAGTACGACATGAAGTACGTGCTGACAGCAGGGTCGCCCGTTGGCCGCATAACGCCCCCTCCGGAGGTCAGTACGCTCCACCTTGAACATCGGACCGATTGGGTTCCGGGGAGCGACGGTGCCCCCAACAGGGATGGCAGGAACCAGGTAACGGTCACAATGAATGACGACTTATATGTTCGGCCGGGGGAAGACGTCGGTTTGGGCCCTGGTCACAGTTTCGGCGGGTACCAGGAAGCCGCCCGGCTGGTGGCGGACAGCAACGATGCATCCCTGATGCAGTCCACTGCCGTGCTGGGCAGCGTCCTGGGGGCCGGCGGGGCGGCCACGGCCACCCGCTTCTCCCTGTCGAGGGCCAAGAGTCCCGCGTCCACGCCTACTCCACCTGATCCGCGCGGACACGAACGTGCCCATGGAGGCCGCTGAATCCTGCGGTACGTAAAAGGTCGGCGCCCGAAATGAGTTAGCGCTTCCGTCCTCCTGGCAGCACACCCGCCACCAGCGAGACCAGCGAAATGATGATTGCGGCCAGCACTGCGGTCCAGAAGAAGGAATCGATGCTGAACTCCACCGGCGTGTAACTGCTGATCCATGACGTCAGGTAGAGCATGGCTGCATTGATGACGATTGTGAACAGGCCCAGGGTCAGGATGGTGATCGGCAGGGCGAAGAATCTGACCAGGGGCCGGACAAAGGCATTCACAATGCCAAAGATGGCTCCGATGAACAGGTATGCCAGGACAAGCCCGATGGTGTCGGTGCCCTCGGTGACGCCGGTCTTCGCGACGGCCTCAGAGGTCGCCGAACCGGAAATTTCCAGGCCGGGCAGGACCCAACTCGCCACCCACAGCGCGGCGGCGTTGATGATGACCCGAAGAATGAAAGAACCCATGGACCAATGCTTGCACAGGGGGCTGAATGGGGGCTGGCAGCACACCACCTTCCGTCCCTGGCCGGCAGGGCGGAGAGAAGTAGGCTGGACTTCATGACGTCATCAGAGACCCTGGCCGGTGGAATCGCGCCGCGACCGGTGGTTGGCCAATTACCCCGCTATGCAGCAGGAAAGGCGGCTGCCCCCGTCCAGGGACTGGCAAGCTACAAGCTCTCCTCCAACGAGAACCCGCTACCGCCGATCCCTGCCGTCATTGACGCGATAGCGCACCAGTCGGACTTCAACCGATACCCGGACCCGCTCAGCAGCCGGTTGAGGGCGGCGCTCGCCGAATTCCTTGACGTCCCCGCGGACGACATCGTTACCGGGGCAGGCAGCCTGGGCGCCCTTAACCAGATCCTGGCTACCTTTGCCGGCCAAAATGACGACGGCAAGCCCGATGAGGTGATCTACGCCTGGCGTTCCTTCGAGGCCTACCCCATCAGCGTCGGACTCTCCGGCGCCCGGAGTGTCAGGATTCCCGTGACCTCTGACGGCCGGCACGATCTGGACGCCATGGCCGCAGCAGTGACCGCGCGCACCAAGGTAATCCTCCTGTGCACGCCGAACAACCCCACCGGTCCGGCACTTACAGCCGCCGATACCGAGGCCTTCATCCGCTCCGTTCCTTCAAGCGTGGTGGTGGTTATTGACGAGGCATACCAGGAGTTCGTCCGGGCAGGGGATGCTGTGGATGGCCTCGCCCTTTACCGCAAATACCCCAATGTTGCAGTGCTCCGCACGTTCTCCAAAGCCCACGGGCTGGCAGGGCTCCGGGTGGGCTACAGTGTGTCCAATCCCGGGCTCACCCAGTATTTGAGGGTGGCCGCGACACCGTTCGCCGTGTCGCAGATTGCCGAAAAGGCGGCAATAGTCTCCCTGCAAAATTTCCCGCAGGTTGTAGAAAGGGTACAAACCCTCGTAGACGAGCGGGCGAGGGTCATGGAGGGCCTGAAGGACCTCCGCTGGGTTGTGCCCGACGCCCAAGGAAACTTCGTTTGGCTGGCGTTGGGCGCTGAGAGCGCCCGTTTTGCAGAGCTAGCGGCAGCACAGGCCTTGTCCGTCAGGGCCTTCCCCGGTGAGGGTGTGAGGGTCAGCATCGGCGAGCAGGAGGCCAATACGCGCTTCCTGCAGTTGTGTGCGGACTATACAAACGCGCCGCAGCCTTCCTAGCGCTTAACAAGTAGTCCCGCGCCTACCTACTGAAGATAAAGTTAGGATCAGTAAGCCAATGTATATGCCCCAAGCGGAATGTATTCCGACCGAGGCATATATCCCAGCGACATTTGCATTGCATCCGGATGCGGCAAGCAAGGAGACGGTATGGGCACACATCTGCCTTCCACCGAGTTTGACGGAACAGCGGTAGACGACCAGCGCGAAGCTGACGCGGAAGCTGTCATGGGCGAGCCCCCTGCCCAGATGGTGCAGCTGCTGGGTCCCGACGGCAAACTGGGCACGGACCCGGTGTTCAGCGAGTACGCCAACAAACTGTCGCCCGAGGACCTGCGCGGACTGTATGCCGATATGGCCGCGATTCGCCGCTTTGACGTTGAGGCCACCGCCCTGCAGAGGCAGGGCCAGCTTGCGCTTTGGGTGCCGCTGACGGGCCAGGAGGCAGCCCAGATAGGTTCGGGCAGGGCAAGCCAGCCGCAGGACTACATTTTTCCCACCTACCGTGAACACGGCGTGGCGTTGACCAGGAAGGTGGACCTGGCTGAACTTCTGCGCCAGTTCCGGGGTGTGTCCAACGGCGGCTGGAACCCGAAGGACACCAACTTCCACCTCTACACACTGGTCCTGGCTGCCCAGACGCTCCACGCGGTGGGCTACGCCATGGGAATCCAGCGGGACCAAAAGCTGGCAGGAGCATCCGGTGTGGCGCGGCAGGAGCAGGATGCCGCCGTGATTGCCTACTTCGGTGACGGCGCCAGCTCCGAAGGCGACGTCCATGAGTCCATGGTCTTCGCCTCCTCCTACAACGCCCCTGTGGTGTTCTTTTGCCAGAACAACCACTGGGCCATCTCCGTCCCCACCAACGTACAGACCCGCGTTCCGTTGTCCAACCGTGCCAAGGGCTACGGCTTCCCCGGCATCCGGGTGGACGGCAATGATGTCATCGCCGTGCACGCCGTCACCGAGTGGGCACTGGAACACGCGCGGCAGGGCAAGGGCCCTGTCCTGATTGAGGCCTTCACCTACCGGGTCGGTGCCCACACCACCGCGGACGACCCCACCAAGTACCGCCATTCGGCCGAAGAGGACGCCTGGCGCGCAAAGGATCCCCTGCTCCGGCTGGAGAAGTACCTGCGTGCGGAGGGCCTGGCGGATGATGCCTTCTTTGCCAGGGTGAAGGCCGACGGCGACGAGCTCGCAGCGTATGTCCGGCGCACCACCCACGACCTTGAGACCCCCGACATCCGCTCCGCCTTCGCCAATGCCTACGCCGAGGCCCACCCCCTGGTGGCCGAGGAACTGGCATGGTTCGAGGAATACGCGGCCGGGTTTGCCGGTGAGGAACCCTCCCCGGAGCATGGACAGGCAGCAGCAAAGGCAGGCCACTGATGACCACCATGACCATCGCCAAGGCGATCAACCAGGGCCTCCGCGCCACATTGGCCAGCAACCCCAAGTCGCTCCTGATGGGCGAGGACATCGGCCCCCTGGGCGGCGTCTACCGCGTGACCGACGGACTGATCGCCGAATTCGGCCCCGATCGGGTGGTGGACACCCCGCTGGCTGAATCCGGCATCATCGGCACCGCCATCGGCCTTGCACTGCGCGGGTACCGGCCGGTCTGCGAAATCCAGTTCGACGGATTCGTCTTCCCCGGCTTCAACCAGATCACCACGCAGCTGGCAAAAATGCATGCGCGCAGCAACGGCAACCTCACCGTGCCAGTGGTCGTCCGCATTCCCTACGGTGGCGGCATCGGGTCCGTGGAGCACCACTCCGAGTCACCGGAGGCGCTGTTCGCCCACACGGCCGGGCTGCGGATCATCACCCCGTCCAACCCCCACGACGCCTACTGGATGATCCAGCAGGCCGTCGCGTGCCAGGACCCTGTGATTGTCTTCGAGCCCAAGCGCCGCTACTGGCTCAAGGGCGAAGTGGACGTGGAAACACCCGGCTCCGCCGCGGACCCGTTCAAGGCCCATGTCCTGCGCGAAGGCACCGACGCCACGATTGTGGCTTACGGCCCCCTCGTCCCGGTGGCCCTCGCGGCAGCGAATGCCGCGGAGGAGGACGGCCGCAGCGTGGAGGTTATCGACCTCCGGTCGATCTCGCCGCTGGACTTTGATACCGTCACTGCCTCCGTGCAGAAGACCGGGCGCCTGGTCGTTGCCCACGAGGCGCCCACCTTCGGCGGGATCGGCGGCGAGATCGCGGCGCGCGTCAGTGAGCGCGCCTTCCACTCGCTTGAAGCCCCCGTGATCCGCGTCGGCGGCTTCCACATGCCGTACCCCGTTGCCAAGGTGGAGGAAGACTACCTTCCGGACATCGACCGCATCCTGGAGGCGCTGGACCGCGCCCTCTCCTACTGAGGACACCATGACTCTCAACAAGTTCAACCTGCCCGACGTCGGCGAGGGCCTTACCGAGGCCGAGATCGTTTCCTGGAAGGTCAAGCCTGGCGACGCCGTCGCCATCAACGACGTCCTGTGCGAGATCGAAACGGCCAAGTCCATCGTCGAACTGCCGTCCCCCTTCGCGGGTACGGTCACGGAACTGCTGGTCCCCGAGGGGGTGACCATCGACGTCGGCACACCCATCATCAGTGTCAGTGATGAGGTGGCGGGAGACCCCACGCCCGCTGACGTGCGCGCCCCGGAAACGCTCGTGCAGCCTGTGTACGGGAAGCTGCCTGCCGACGCAGAGGGTGTGAAGGACGACGGCGGCGCCCAGGACAACGCCCCGGCCGCCGGTCCGCTGGTGGGGTCCGGCCCCAAGGCCGACGCCGTCAAGCGCCGTCCACGGAAAACGCAGCCCTCCGCCGCCGTGACGCTCAATGAGCCGGAGGTGGAACCGGTCCAGCCGCTCACGCCGGCTGCCGTGACCGCCGCGCCGCCGGTGACTGCCGGAAGCGCCGGCAGGCAGGCTCCCGTTCAAAGAGCCGGCGACGCCGTCGACAACCGTCCCACCCTGGGCGGCACCCTCACCGGCCTGGTCAACCGCGTCCTGGCCAAACCTCCAGTCCGCAAGATTGCACGTGACCTGGGCATCGACCTGGCGGACGTGGTGGCCACCGGTTCCCGCGGTGAAGTGACCCGGGAGGACCTGGTCAGCTACCAGGCCCAGCGCGACGCCGAGCTGGACAAGGCCGACGGCTTCTGGGGCAAGGCCGGCAGGCCGCAGGACCAGCGGATCGAACGGATTCCGGTCAAGGGCGTCCGCAAGGCCACGGCCAAGGCCATGGTGGAGTCGGCCTTTGCTGCGCCGCACGTCAGCATTTTCGTGGACGTGGATGCCAGCCGCACGATGGAGTTCGTCAAGCGGCTCAAATCGTCACGGGACTTCGAGGGGATCAGGGTTTCGCCGCTGCTCATCCTGGCAAAAGCCGTGATCTGGGCTGCTGCACGGAACCCCAGCGTCAATGCCACCTGGGTGGACAACGCCGACGGCGGTGATGCTGCTGAAATCCACGTCAAGCACTACATGAACCTGGGCATTGCGGCGGCCACCCCGCGCGGCCTGATGGTGCCAAACATCAAGAACGCCCAGGACCTGTCCCTCAAGGAACTGGCGCTGGCCCTGAACAACCTGGCCACCACTGCACGGGCGGGCAAGACTCAGCCTGCAGAAATGCAGGGCGGAACGCTGACCATCACGAACATCGGCGCCCTGGGCATCGATACCGGCACGCCCATCATCAACCCGGGTGAGGTGGCCATCGTCGCGTTCGGCACCATCAAGCAGAAGCCCTGGGTCCTGGACGGCGAAGTGATTCCGCGATGGATCACCACCCTTGGCGGCTCGTTCGACCACCGGGTGGTGGACGGCGACCTGTCCGCACGCTTCATGGCCGACGTCGCAGCCATCCTGGAAGAGCCCGCGCTGCTCCTGGACTGAGGACGTGGTCATCAACAGCAACGCCATCCGGGCGAAGAACAGGACGGCCAGATGGCTGACCGAGACGTTCCAGCCGCCTGTAGTGGTGAGCATCCAGCTGCTGATCAGTCCCCTCACGGAGGACGGGTTTCCCGAAACCATGGTGTACGGGGCGCTGGCTGCGTTGTTTGTCTGCGTGCTGCCACTGATCCTGCTGCTGGTTCTGGTGCGGTTCGGGAAAGTCACCGACCACCACGTCAGCGACCGGAAGCAGCGGGCGCCCGTCTTGCTGATGGCTCTGGGTTCGATCCTGGCCGGCCTGCTGGTCCTGGCGTCGGCAGGTGCGCCGAGCAGCGTGGTAGCCATGGTTCTTGCCGTGGTGGGCGGGGTGGTGGTCCTGGCGGTGGTGAGCCCGTTCTGGAAAATAAGCGGGCACGCTGCCGCCATCTCCTGTTCCGCCGTTATCGCCGTCCTGATGCTCGGCGCGGCATGGGCACCCGTGCTGCTGCTGATTCCGGCGGTCGGCTGGTCGAGGGTGGTACTGCGCGCCCACACCGTGGCTCAGGTGGTGGCAGGCTCACTCTTCGGGGGAGTGGTGATGGCGGGCATCTGGTGGATGCTTCAGGGCCTGATGGTGCCGTAGGACATGGTGGTGAGCATCTCCAGCGTGGCCGGGTCGGTGGTGGTCCCCAGGGCCACTGCCGCAGCGGTCATCAGGACACCCACGGCGGCGGCCATGCCGGCCCACGCGGTGAGAAGCTTCCAGTCCTCGCGCAGGACGCTCCGCACGGTTTCCGGAAGCTGAAGGTCCGGGGAAATGAGGTTCGGTGCGCTGTCCACGGAGCCGTCATCCAGCAGGGCCACGACAGTGCCGTTGCTGCGGTCGACGCGCATGGAGCAGATGTGGTTTCCGTGGCGGGCCAGGAGGATGTCGTGTCCTACGAGCTGGCGGCGCTGGAGAGTGATCAATGGTGCCCCTTGGTAGTGTGGTTCTCTTTTCCGCACCGTTGGGGCTTATCCAATTTTATCGTCGCGCCGAGGGCTTAACCGACGTGTGGGGCGTGAGAACGGACACCCCCCGCAGCGACGCTTGCCACCAGGGGGAGTGTCCGCGGTAACTCCTAGTCGGCGTCGTAGGTGTTGGCGATGTAGACGTCGCAGGGTGCGTTGTGTGCCACGCTGTTGGCCACGCTGCCCAGCACCCGGCCGATGCCCTGCATCCTGCGGTTTCCCACCACGATGATGCGGGCCTCTGTGCGGACTGCTTCCTTGATGAGCGCATCTGCCGGGCGGCCACGGGCAGCGGAATACGTCACGTTGACCCCGCCGCCGAGGGATTCCGCAACGGTGCGGGCCACCTGTTCGGCCGCATCGGCATCAGAGACGATCCACTGGTCGCTGCCGCTGCCAAACACCTCGGTCCGGTCGCTGTCGAAGGCCGAGACGACGTGGAGTGATGCGTCCAAGGCAGCGGCGAGGTCCCGCGCGGACTCGGCTGCCTTTTTGGCAGTTCCACTGCCGTCGACCCCAACAACGATGATTCCGCTCATGTATATGCTCCTTTGCTTGGTTTCTGCGGCACTGCTCAGGCCAACGCTACAGGGCGGAGATGGCTTCTTGAAGCACCGGCGCCAGGCGGCGAACCCCTTCGGTGATGGCTTCCGGAGGCACGGCACTGAAGGCGAGGCGCAGCTTGTTGGAAGGCTCGTCCGACGGCGTGAAGGCGGCACCGGGGATAAACACCACCCCGGCGTCAATTGCCTTGCGCAGCAGCGGGTACGTATCCAGTCCTTTTGGCAGCGTCACCCAGACAAAGAAGCCGCCCTCGGGGCTCGTCCAGGTTGTTCCTGCCGGCATGTACTCCTTCAACGCGGCCAGCATCGCCTGGCACCGCTCGGCGTAGAGGCCCCGGTAGGTCTCGATCTGGCCCTTCCAGTCGTAGTCCCTGAGATACGCGGAGACCAGCATCTGGTTCAGGGCCGGCGGGCAGAGCGTGACGGACTCGGCGGCAAGGTAATACCGGCGCTGCAGGTGTTCCGGCACCAGTGCCCAGCCTATGCGCAGGCCGGGGGCGAAAATCTTGGAGAACGAACCCATGTAGATCACATCGTCGGGATTTCCGGCACGCAGGGGAGCCAGAGGTTCGCCTGTATACCGCAGAAGACCGTAGGGGTTGTCCTCAAGGATCAGGATATTAGCGTTACGGCATATGTCCACGATCCGCTGCCTGCGCTCCCTGGCAAGGGTTATTCCGGAGGGGTTGTTGAAGTTCGGGATGGTATAGAGGAACTTAATGCTTTTGCCCGAGAGCTGGAGCGCCGCAATCTTGGCCTCCAGGAGTTCCGGCACCAGGCCGGACTCGTCCATCTCCACGGTTTCCACCCGGACCTGGTAAGCCTCGAAGGTGTTAAGGGCGCCAACATAGGTGGGGTCCTCAACCAGTACCACGTCACCCGGGTTGCAGAACACCTTAGTGGCCACATCCTGGGCCGACTGTGAGCCGGCGGTGATCACCACATTCCGTGGAAGCGCGTCCAGGATTCCCTCCGCAGCCATGACGTCGCAGATCTGCGTCCGCAGTTCCTCTGTCCCCTGTCCGGTCCCGTACTGCAGGGCAGTGAGGCCGTCCTCCGCGATGATCCGCGCGGCGGTGGCTGCCAGGCGGTCCAACGGCAAGGACTGGAGGTAAGGGCTTCCGCCGGCGAGGGAAACCAGGCCCGGGCGCATGGAGATGTCGAAGACATCCCGCACGGCGGACTGCCGGATGTTGGCGGCGCGCTCCGAAAAGAGTTCCTCGTGACGATGGGCCGACGTTGCGGCCCGCTCGATCGCATCTATTGCTTCCGCTGGCAGCGTCCCTGCTGCATCGATTGTTTCGTGGCTCACACCGACAGGATACAGCCGACAGTTGCCTCAAATGCAACATTCGTTGTTTCAGAACGACCTGTCCGGCCGTCAGTCCTGCCTCAGCGCTTCGGCCAGGCTCTGCCCGTTCACGTAGATCTCAGCCCGGATGGCACCCACTGCGGCTACCGCTGTCTGGGTGAGTTGCGCCTCAACGCGGGGGAGGTCGCATGCGCCGCCCAGGCTGAGGGTCCCGGCAAGGTAAACCGTCACAGTAGTACCGTCGAAGGTGCCTGACAGGAACTTCAGCCGGGAATTCTCCAGCGCATTGTAGACTTCCGGTCCAAACCCAACTGCCGCGCCGGTTGTATCCTCCTCTTCGAGCAGGGCGCCAATCGCGGCCGGCAAGGGTTCGTCGGTATCCTGCGCCGCGCGGTCCACGCCCACCAGGCTGTCGTTGCAGCCGAAGCGGACGCCGTTGCTGCCGCCGTCGTCCAGAAGCACGTAGTATGCGGTCGCGGTGCGTGGTGCTGCCGGGGTGCCGGCAACGCTTTCGGGCGCCGTGCCCGGGGTTGGGGTTGCCGTTGCCCGCCCCGTCTCAGGCGTGGGCAATGCTTCCGGTTGCACTGGCGGCGCTGGAGGAGCGGCCGTCGGTTCGCCCGTGTGTGTGCTGGACGAGGGAGGTTCGAATCCCGTTCCTGCCGGCGGCGCCTCCTGGGGTTGCGGCGCCGGGGCTCCCGGTGGTGGTGCGGCTGTCGCGCTGCCCGGGAGACCAAGTGGGAACGGTTCTCCGCCGGGTGCGGCCGGTGCGGGGTTTGTGCAGGCGCCCAGCAGCAGCGGAAGCGCCAGGCAGGCTTTTGCCATCCCGCTCCAGCCCTGCCGACGCCTTCCGGCGTTCAATGCTGCTGCTGCCATAACTGCACCGCGATCCGTTCCGGTACGTTCCGTGGATTAACGTTACGGCGCTCATTTCCGGCGCGTATGTCCGGGAGGTACCGGTTGGGACAAGAGTTGGTCACGGCGGTACCTGCATGCGGCAGCGCCCGGTCCGCGGGACTGCGTACCGGGCGCTGGGGCCGGCCGTGCGTCTAGGCGGCGGGTGCCGCTGCGGCGAGTGCGTCGAGGACGCCCTTGATCTGCTCAACCACCTCGGCGTCATCCTTGGGGTGAACCTCGGCGAACCGGACCATGGAGCCGGGAACGGCGAGCTTGACGTCCTCCAGGACCTGGGCGCCCGCGATGCCTACGGCCTTGCGGGCCTCATCCTGCGCCCAGACGCCGCCGTACTGGCCGAACGCGGTGCCGACGACGGCGGTGGGCTTGCCGGCCAGCGCGCCGGCGCCGAAGGGGCGCGACAGCCAGTCGATGGCGTTCTTCAGGGCTGCCGGAACGGTGCCGTTGTGCTCGGGGGTTACCAGGAGGACGGTGTCAGCTTCGCTGGCCGCGGAGCGAAGGGCGGCGGCAGCGGCAGGAACCTTGCCTTCGACGTCGATGTCCTCGTTGTAGAAGGGGATGTTTCCCAGGCTATCGTGAATGACCACGTCCACCTGCTCGGGGGCGTTGAGCTGGATGGCCTCGGCCAGTTTCTGGTTGGTGGATTCGGCGCGCAGGCTGCCGACGAGTGTCAGTACGGTGCTCTTGGTCATGAAAACTCCTGGGATAGTGGCAGCGGTGGCCCGCACGCCGGTTCTGCTGTGGCTGGTCATGCCTTACACCACACTAAACGGACTGCGGTCCGTTTGTATTCCCGGGGCTAGAATGACGCTTGTGAGCTCCATCCCACTGCGGCCGGGAATGACGCCGGCGACCGCCGCTGAACGCAGTGACGCCGCCCGTAACCGGGAGCGGCTGCTGGTGGCCGCGCGGGAACTCATCAAGGAGTGTGGCGCCAAGGGCCTGACCATGGACCGGCTCGCGGAGCGCGCCGGAGTGGGCAAGGGGACCGTGTTCCGCCGTTTTGGCAGCCGGGCCGGTCTTCTGCTGACGCTGCTGGACGACTCGGAAGCTGCCTTCCAGGCGCGCTTCCTGTTCGGACCGCCGCCCCTGGGTCCCGGTGCCCCCGGGCTCGACCGGCTGATTGCCTTCGGAGCAGGGCGGATCGCGTACGTTGTGGAGTTCGGTGACCTGGTGCTGGCGGCGGAGAACGCTTCGCGTGGCCGGCCTGAGGTGCCGGCAGAGGTGCTCCGGCACCGGCACGTCGAAGTGCTGCTCCGGGACGCGGGATGCGATTCCGATCCGTGGCTGATGGCGGGGTCGCTGAGCGCCACCCTCGATGCCGTCAGGCTGCTCAACTTGGTCCGCGTGCACGGCATAACCGCTGACAGGCTGGCGGCTTCCTGGGAAGACCTGGTCACGCGGGTGGTAAAAGGAGCTTAGAGCGGGCGGTCACAAGCCTTACCGTTTAGTCAAATTAACTTCACAGACCATTCATAACGATTTGATACGGGCGGATAGTTTCCCCGGCATTCAGCGGCATTTTGAGTTGGGGCCTGTGGTAGTTTCCTCTGGAATGTGACCCGCGACATAGCTCACCAAAACTGCCCGTCAAGGGCTGCGGGACGCCAACCACCAGCTGGCAAAGGACCCGGCGAAGCGGCACAACTCCCGCTGATCCGGTGAGGACGGAAGGATCTTGCTCGTGACTGTAGATTTGCCTGGCATCCCAGTCCGGAGGGGGGCGCAAAGGCCCCAAGCCGGGTGCCGTTCCGCTGCCCCGCCCGCGGTGGCGAAGCGGAAGTAGCGTGCTCAGGTATCTCGGGAGGCGCGGCCTCACCTACGTCATCATGATCTTCCTGACCACTTCGGCGGGCTACTTCCTGGCTGTCAGTTCCCTCAAGCCTGCTCTCCTGGAACAGGAACGCATCCCGCGCCCCACTCCCGAACAGGTGGCCACTTCCATGCGCCTGAAGGGGCTCGACCCGGACCTCAGTCCCTGGGAGCGGTACGTGGACTGGCTGACCGCCATTGTCACCCGCTGGGACTGGGGCAGGAGCCCCAACGGTGCCTACATCAACGCCGAATTCGGGGACAGGGTGTGGATCTCCACCAGGTTGTTCCTGGCATCCATCATCCTGACCCTGGTCATCGGCGTGGCCCTGGGAGTCTACTCCGCCGCCCGGCAGTACAAGTTCCAGGACCGGGTCATCACCTCCTACAGCTACCTCGCGTACATCGTGCCCGCACCCATTGCCTATTTCCTGGTGCAGCTTGGGGCCATCAACATCAACGAGTCCGTGGGGGAACGCATCTTCTTCGTCACGGGGATCTCCACCCCAGGGGTGGAACCCGGCTGGGCACAGTTCACGGACATGCTGGCGCACTATGCAGTTCCCACAATTGCCATCACCCTGGTGGGTTGGGGTTCCTACCAGATCGCCCAACGCCAGTACCTGCTGGACAACGTAAACGCAGACTTTGTCCGGACGGCGCGCGCCAAGGGGCTGAGCCGCAACCAGGCCATCGCCCGGCACGCCCTCCGCGTTTCCTTCATCCCGGTGGCGCAAAGCATCGCCTTCACCATCCCGGCCATCTTTGCCGGCGGATTCTTCGCGGAGAAGATCTTCGCCTGGCCGGGAGTTGGTTCCTGGAGCATCGACGCAATCTCGCTTCAGGATGTCAACGCCGCTACCGCTACCCTCGCCTACGGCTCGGTCATTTTCGCCCTTGGGGCCATCCTGGCCGACTTCGCCACCACACTGGTTGACCCGAGAGTGCGGGTGCAGTAGCCGTGACCAACCTCAACGCCGTCGACCCGGCAGCCGCCGCGCAGGACGCGCACCTGGAAAGCGCCGACGTCGTCATCGGTAAATCCACCATCATCTTCCGCCGGTTCATGCGGAACAAGACAGCCGTGGCCGGCCTGGCCATCTTCCTTGCCCTGACCCTTTTCTCGTTCGTGGGCGGTTACTTTACGTCCTGGGACAAGGAAACCATCGACCCCTTCAGCATCGGGATGCCGCCCTCCGCCGAGCATTACCTTGGCACCTCCCAGGCCGGCATCGACCTCTACGCCATGACCGTCGAGGGCACCCGGATCTCCATCCTGATCGGACTGGTGGTTGGCTTGGTTTCAGTGCTCATCGCCGCGGTCTATGGCTGCACCATGGCCTACTTCGGCGGCAAGGTGGACAAAGCGATGCTCTTCGTCCTGGAAGCGCTCATCATGATGCCGGCACTCCTGGTTGTCGCCGTAGCCACCAGCGGCGGTGGGGCCGGACTGAAGCGGGACCTGCCTTCCTGGCTGCTGCTGATCATCGTGCTGCTCGTCTTCAGCTGGATGGGAACCGCCCGGCTCATCCGCTCACTGTCCATGTCCCTCATGCAGCGCGACTTCGTGAAGGCAGCCCAGTACATGGGCGTGCCGCCGCGCCGGATCATCTTGCGGCACCTGGTGCCAAACATCGGCTCGCTGCTGGTCCTGGACATCACCCGCGGCGTCACCGCAGCCATCCTCGCGGAGGTTGCCTTCTCCTTCATCGGCATTGGCATCAAGCTCCCGGATGTGAGCCTTGGTGTACTGATCGGCGGTGCCACGTCCCAAGTCCAGACCTTCCCCTGGATGTTCTGGGTGCCCCTGACCGTCATGTTCCTCCTCACCGGCTCCCTGGCGATGATGAACGACGGCCTGCGCGACGCCTTCGATCCCAGCTCCAGTTCAAGCGGCAAGGCCAGGACGAGAAACGCCAGGAACAACGCGACGGAACAGGCACCTGTGAAGAAGAAGAACGCCTCATGAGCAGTGAAACCACCGCCGGACCGGCGGAAACCACAGGGTCGCCGGCTGAGCAGCTGCACGTCGCCGGGCTTTCCGCAGCCAACAACGCCGTACTGTCCGTCCGTGACCTGCACGTCCGGTTCAACTCCGAAAACGGTGAGGTGCACGCTGTCCGCGGCGTGGACTTCGACCTGATGCCCGGCAAGACGCTTGGCATCGTGGGCGAGTCCGGTTCCGGCAAGTCAGTCACCTCCCTGGCCATCATGGGGCTGCTGCCCGACACCGCCGAGGTCTCCGGCTCCGTCAGGCTCAACGGCCGCGAACTGCTTGGCCTCAGCGACAAGGCGATGTGCGGGTACCGAGGCAACGAACTGGCCATGGTCTTCCAGGATCCGCTGTCCTCCCTGACGCCGGTGTACACCGTGGGCACCCAGATCATCGAGGCGCTCACCATCCACAATCCCGGCATGAGCAGGCAGGCCAAAGAAGCCCGCGCCGTCGAGCTTCTCGCCATGGTGGGGATTCCCAGCCCCAGGAACAGGTTGAAGGCCTTTCCGCATGAATTCTCCGGCGGGATGCGCCAGCGCGTGATGATCGCCATCGCCATCGCCAACAACCCGCGCGTGCTCATTGCGGATGAGCCGACGACGGCCCTGGACGTCACCATCCAGGCGCAGGTCCTTGAGGTGCTCCACAAGGCACAGGAGGAGACGGGCGCCGCCGTCGTCATGATCACGCACGACCTCGGTGTGGTGGCGGGCATGGCCGACGACATCATGGTCATGTACGGGGGCAGGCCGGTGGAGACCGGCGCCGTGGATGACATCTACTACAACCCCCGGATGCCGTACACCATGGGACTGCTCGGGGCGGTTCCGCGGGTGGACGCGGCGGAAAAATCGTCCCTGGTGCCCATCGACGGCATTCCGCCCAACCTGCTCCACCAGCCCACCGGCTGCGCATTCGCCCCGCGCTGCCCGCTCGCCTCGGAGGCGTGCCTGGCCGGGGAACCTGGGCTGGCCTCTGTTCCAGGCAGCGCACAGCACCGCGCCGCCTGCATTAAGTCGAACGCCTTGGGAGCGGACGTGGACGTGCAGGAGTTATTTGCCGCTCCACCGGTGCCCGTCTCCCGGTTCGACGAGGTACCCCGGGCTGAGCGCTCAACAGTGCTGCAGCTCAAGGACGTCCGCAAGCACTTCCCGCTCACCAAGGGTGCCCTGATCAAGCGGCGCATAGGCACCGTCAAGGCTGTGGACGGGCTCAGTTTCGATATCCGCGAAGGCGAATGCTTCTCCATCGTGGGGGAATCAGGTTCGGGAAAGACCACCACCCTCCTGGAAATCATGGAGTTCCACAAGGACCAGGACGGCGAGGTGGTGATTGGCGGCCTCAGCAACAAGCAGGCCGCTGACGCCAGGACCAAGAACGCGATGCGACGCGAACTGCAGATGGTGTTCCAGGACCCCACGGGCGCCCTGGACCCGCGGTTCACCGTGTACGAGGTGCTGGCCGAACCGCTGCAGAACGCAGGGATGGACAGGCACGCCATCAAGAAGCGGATCATGGAGCTGATGAGGCTGGTTGGCCTGCAGCCGGACCACGTCAACCGGTTCCCCAACCAGTTCTCCGGCGGCCAACGCCAGCGGATCGGGATTGCACGCGCCCTGGCAGTGAATCCCAAACTGGTAGTCCTCGACGAGCCTGTTTCCGCCCTGGATGTTTCGGTGCAGGCCGGGGTCATAAACCTCCTGGACAAGCTCCGCGCCGAGCTCGGCCTGAGCTACCTCCTGGTGGCACACGATCTCTCCGTGGTCCGGCACATCTCCAACCGGGTGGCTGTGATGTACCTGGGCAAGATCGTCGAAATCGGCGAGGTTGACCGGGTCTTCGACAACCCGCGGCACCCATACACCCGCGCCCTTCTGTCCGCCATTCCCGTTCCTGATCCCCAGGTGGAACGCACCCGCGAACGGATCATCCTCAAGGGGGACCTGCCCTCCCCGCTGGACGCTCCCAAAGGCTGCAACTTCGCTACCCGTTGCCCGGTCTTCGCCGCACTTCCGCCCGCCAAGCAGGAAAAATGCCGCACCCTTGAGCCGCCACTGGAGCCAGTGCTTCCTTCCGGGGCTGCCCGGGCCCTGGAGGCCGCACCCATGCCGCTTCCGGACCAGCGCTTTGCCTGCTTCTTCCCGGACGGGCAACTGGATGAAGACATGCTGGTGGTCCACGACACGGCGGACCACCATGCACCCTAGGATTAGTCGACCCACCACTCCACCCGCACCAACGAAGGGAAAACCATGAGGAATCTGAACAGGATCGGCGGAGCAGCGGCCATCGCCGCAGCCCTGGCGCTGACGGCCTGCGGCGGTGGTGGCGGTGCCACCGGCCCCGAAACGGCCAAGGGGCAGGAGGCAGGCAGCGACCTGTCCAAGCTCATCAGCATCAATGAGAAGCCCGCAGCCGATCTTGAACAGGGCGGCAAGGTCACCCTTCCGCTGGGCAGCATCGGTCCGGACTTCAACGGTTTCTCCAACAACGGCAACAGCGCGGACAACTCCGCGCTGATGGCCCCGATCAACCCAGTTGCGGTGACGGGTGGCGGCATCGGCGGCTGCTGGAAGGTAGATTTCGAGGGCAAGGCGACCCCCAACAAGGATTTCTGCGAGTCCGTGGAGAGTGAGATGGTCGATGGCAAGCAGACCATAACCATCAAGGTCAATGACAAGGCAACCTACAATGACGGCACGCCGATCGACGTCAAGGCCTTCCAGAACACCTGGAACATCCTGAAGAGCCCGGACGCGGGCTACGATATCGTCACGTCAGGGGCGTATGCCTTTGTGGAGTCGGTAGAGGCCGGCAGCAGCGACAAGGAAGTCATCGTCAAGATGACCCAGCCGGTATACCCGCTGGAGGACCTGTTCTTCGGGCTGATCCACCCGGCTGTCAACACTCCGGAGATCTTCAATGAGGGCTTCGTCGGCGAAATGCACCCTGAGTGGATGGCGGGTCCGTTCAAGGTGGACCAGTATGACGCCGCGGCTAAAACCCTCTCCTTGGTTCCCAACGAAAAGTGGTGGGGCACCAAACCGGTCCTCGCGAATGTAGTCTTCCGCCAGCTGGAAACCAGCGCACAGATCGCAGCATTCAAAAACGGCGAGATCGATGCCATGTCCGCTAACACCATCGCGCTCTACAAGCAGCTGGAAGGCACCAAAGACTCCGACATCCGCCGCGGCCAGCGCCTTTTCGCAGGCGGCCTGAACATCAATGCCCAGCGGATCACCGACGTCGCCATCCGAGAAGCCATCTTCGCGGCGATTGACCGCGAGGCGCTGCGCAAGGTCCGGTTTAACGGCCTGAACTGGGAAGAACCGAGCTCCGGGTCCATGATGCTCCTGCCGTTCTCGGAGTACTACCAGGACAACTACCCCGTGAAGGAAACCGGCCCGGACGCCGCCAAGAAGGTCCTTTCCGATGCGGGCTACACGGAGAACGCCAACGGCATCATGGAGAAGGGCGGTGCTCCGGTCTCCTTCAAGATCAGCAACTTCGGTGACGATCCCACCACCCTGGCCTTCACCCAGACACTGCAGAAGCAGCTCCAGGCCGGCGGCATGGACGTTGGGATTGACCAGCGTGCCTCCGCCGACTTCGGCAAGGTGGTTGGCGGCCGCGAGTTCGACCTGAGCGTCTCCGGCTACACCGTGGGCGCCGACGCGACGTCCACGGTCAAGCAGTACTACGACTCCAAGACCAATGAAAACGGCTTGGGTGACGCTGAACTGGACAAGAAGATCGCCGATCTCGCCTCGATCGAGGACAACGCCGAGCGCAACAAGGCAGCCATGGAGGTGGAGAAGGAACACATGGCTAAATACTTCTCCATGGGCGTGGTGATGAACGGCCCCCAGATCTCCTTCGTCCGCACCGGCCTCGCCAATTACGGTCCGTCGCTGTTCCAGAGCCTGTCCCAGGTTCCGGACTGGACCACCCTCGGCTGGGAAAAGAAGTAAGGCTTCCGCCGCAGCAACGCAAAGGCCGGCATCCCCGGGCAGGGGATGCCGGCCTCGGCGTTTTAACCTGCCGGCAGCTGACAGGCGCCCGCCCGGAGGCGGCGGAGTAGCGTAGTTTGCATGACCGGAACTGTTGCTGCACGCGCCATCCGTACCGCCGTCGTCGGCTATGGGCTGTCCGGGAGCGTCTTCCACGCGCCGCTCATAGAGGCGGACCCCAGCTACTCGCTGGACCTCATCGCCACGTCCGACGGCGGCAGGCAGGCGGCTGCCACCGCCCGCTATCCGGGGGCCAAGACGGTCCGCGACGGCGGTGCGGTGATGGAGCGCGCCGCGGAGCTGGACCTGGTGGTGCTGGGAACGCCCCCGGCTACCCACTACCCCCTTGCCAAGAATGCCCTGGAGGCGGGGCTGGACGTGGTGGTGGATAAACCCTTCGCTGTCACCAGCGCGCAGGGACAGGAGCTGATTGAGCTGGCCAGTGAGCTTGGCCGGGTCCTCACGGTCTTCCACAACCGCAGGTGGGACGGCGATTTCCTGACCCTGCGGAAACTGCTGGCGGTGGAGGCGGTAGGCGCGGTGACGAGGTTCGAGTCCCGCTTCGAGCGCTGGTCCCCCATCATCGCAAAAGCGTGGAAGGCGCGCGCAACGGCTGCCGACGGAGGTGGCACACTGTTCGACCTGGGCAGCCACCTGATCGACCAGGCGCTCCAGCTTTTTGGGCCCGCCACCGTGACCCACGCGGAGCTACGCGCACGGCGCTCGGAGGAGCGCGCCGACGATGACGTGTTCGTGGTGCTGCGCCACGGGTCGGGGGTGCTCAGCCATCTTCACATGAACATGCTCTGCGCGCAGCAGGCCCCGCGGTTCCGCCTTTTGGGCTCCGTGGGCGGCTTCACCAAGCACGGAGTGGATCCGCAGGAGCCGTACATTGTGGCCGGGGGTAGCCCGCTGGATGCGGACTACGGGGTGGAAGCGCCGGAATGGGCAGGGCTCCTGGGCCGTGATGGCCATCTGGATGCCCTGCCCACCGAGCGCGGCGCGTATCCCGAGTTTTACCGGCTGCTTGCCGGGAAGATCCTTGACGGCGGTGCCAGGTCCGGGGCGCCGGTTCCCGTGGACCCGGCAGACGCCGTCGAAACCCTGAAGATCATCGAGGCGGCACGCGCGCTGGCCCGGTAGTGCCGCCGTCGACTATGCCGAGACCAGCTCGTGCCAGTCCGCGACGAGCGGCAGGTTGTGCGCCTCGGACACGGAGTGGTGTGCCACGTGGCCGGCGGCGATGTTGAGTCCTGCGGCGAGTGCGGGATCGCGGTCGAAAGCGGCCTTGACGCCCAGGTTGGCCAGCGCCACGGCGTAGCGCAGGGTGACGTTGGTCAGGGCGTACGTGGAGGTGTTGGGTACGGCGCCGGGCATGTTGGCGACGCAGTAAAAGATGGTGTTGTGGACCCGGTAGGTGGGTTCCTGGTGCGTGGTGGGACGGGTGTCCTCGAAGCAGCCGCCCTGGTCCACGGCGATGTCCACCAGGACCGAGCCGGGCTTCATCCGGGCCACGAGGTCGTTGGTGACCAGCTTGGGGGCCTTGGCGCCGGGGATCAGGACCGAGCCGATCACCAGGTCGGCGTCCACCACGGACTTCTCGATCTCGTACTTGTTCGAGGCCACGGTCTTGAGCCGGCCCTGGTACTGGGCGTCCAGTTCGCGCAGCCGGTGGATGTTGATGTCCAGGATGGTGACGTCGGCGCCAAGGCCCAACGCCATCGCGGCAGCGTTGGTTCCCGCTACGCCGGCGCCCAGCACAACAACCTTGGCGGGGCGGACTCCGGGCACGCCGCCCAGCAGGATGCCCTTGCCCCCGGCGGGGGCCATCAAGGAGGAAGCTCCCACCTGCACGGAAAGCCGGCCGGCCACCTCGGACATGGGGGCGAGGAGCGGCAGGGTGCGGCCTTCCTGCACCGTTTCGTAGGCAATGGCTGTGACGCCGGAGTTGATGAGCTCCCGGGTCAGTTCTGGCTCGGCCGCGAGGTGGAGGTAGGTGAAGAGGATGAGGCCCTTGCGGAAGCGGTGGTATTCGGCCTTGATGGGCTCCTTGACCTTCATGACCATGTCCGCGCGGGCCCAGACGTCATCCGCCTCGTTGACGATCTCGGCGCCGGCGATGGAGTATTCCTCATCGGTGATGCCTGAGCCGAGGCCCGCGCCGCGCTCCACCAGGACCGTATGGCCGTGGGTGCGGAACTCGTGGACACCGGCGGCAGTGATGGCTACCCGGAATTCGTTGTTCTTGATTTCTTTGGGGACACCGATGATCATCGTGGGCTCCAGGTTCTCGGCCGTGTGGGCCGGAAAGTGAGGAAGGATTTCGTGTTTCCACGATAAATCCGGTTGTGAGCCAGCTGACATGGAGCAGGAGCTGCCCTGCCCGCAGACCCGCGCAATTCCGCGGTATTCCGCGCACCATGATCGACAGATGTCGAGCATGAGGGCGTCAGGTGTCGCCTCCTGTCCGTTCGTCCGCCCCGGCCCGAAAGCAGTAATGTTGCCCCATGCAGCAGCAGGGTGTGGAGCAGCTCGTGGAGCAGGTGGCACAGAAGCTTGGCCGCGGGCTGTCACTGGAGGACCTGGACGGCGTGCTCCTCGCGTACAGCTCCAACCAGTCCCACGCGGACCGGGTGCGGGTGAATTTCCTGCTCAGCAAGAAAGTGCCGGCGGACGTCAGTGCCTGGCAGCTCTCACACGGCATCGCCACCGCGGTGCGACCCGTGGTGGTTCCGGCCAACCCGGACCTGGGCATGCTCGGCCGCGTGTGCGTGCCGTTGATGGTGCGCGGCTTCCGCGTGGGCTACCTGTGGGTGCAGCAGGACTCCGCGGAGGAAAATCCGGCGGCGATCCTCACCCAGCTGCCCGCAGTGAATCATGAGCTGGAGCTGCTGTCCGGGCTGCTGCTGGATTCGAACACCGCCGAATCGGAGTACCGGCGGGGCCGCGAGCGGGAGTTCCTGGCCGCCTGCGCCGGTGAACCAAATGCGGTGGCCGCCGTGGCCGGCTGGAAGGAGGTCCAGGGGAAGGGTCCCTGGCAGATGGTCACGGTGCTCGACGCGGACGGCTGGGCCAGCGGCCCCGATCCCATCGCCGCCACCCTTGCCCACCGTTCCACGGCGCTCCAAGCCACGGTGGGCGTGGATGCGGCCCTGTTCAGCGCCGGAACGGAGACGCACTCCGTGGTGCTGTTCCGCGATTCGACGGGCCGGGCCAACCACGCCCAGGTGCTGGTGCACTACCAGCTGGAACTGGCCAAACGCTCGGGCCGGCCGGTCCACCGCATCATCCTCGGCATCAGTGAAGGCTTCAGCCGGACACGGCAGTTGCCGGAGGCGTACCGCCAGTCCCGGGTGGCGGCCCAGGCCGCGGCGGTGGACCCGCAGCTGGGCGAGCTGGTGGACTGCCGCGCCGCAGGCGTCTACCAGCTGCTTGCTACGGCCGGTGGAGGGGTTGGTGCGTGGGCGGACTCCGGCTCCGTCTACTTCCGGATGCTGGAGGACCACGACCGCAACGGCGAACTCATCCCCGTCCTCGAACTCCTCTACGACAACGACGGCTCGGTCCAGGACGTCGCCGCGAGGCTGCACCTGCACCGCAGCAGCATCTATAACCGGCTGGGCCGCATCCGGCAGCTCCTGGGCGTGGATCCGCTCAAGGGCCTGCCCCGGCTGGAACTACATGCCGCCCTGAAGATGCGGCGCTGGGCAGCAAGGCCCCGGATCTAGGCGTCCCGGCCTGAACCGTCCGACCGGCCTGAACCGTCCGGCCCGTCCTGCGGGCCGGCCTTCTTCCTGGCGTCCTTTTTCTGCTGCTCCAGTTTCTGTTGCTCGAGCTTTTGCCTGTCCAGCCAGGCCATGATGGCCGCCAGAGGGATGCGCCGGTGCGTGCCGCGGTACTCCACCGGGATCTCGCCGCGGTCCGTCATGTTGCGGAGGTAGGTGTGCGAGATGCCGGCCAGTTCCGCCGCCTTGGAAGTGGTGAGCATTTCCTCCACGCTGCTGACGGTCACCGCTTCGCCGCGGCTGAACCGGTGGAGGAGATCGACGACGGCGTCCCTCGCCATGGGCGGCAGGCGGTGGACGGTGCCGTCCACGAAAACGGTGATGTCATCGCTGCCCGCCAGTGCCCGCTGAAGCTTGTCGGCATCTTCCCGGGGAAGCGCGCCGGTCATCCGGGGAGCTATCAGTGCCATGTTTTCAGCCTACCGGTGCCCTGCCGCGGCGGGCGGTATGCTCGGCTGATGGCATTGAGTGGCGGACAGGACGTGGAACACGGCGGGCTGCAGGGGAAGCTGTATGCCTCCGCCCTGCCGGCGGCGTTGGGGGCCAGGCCAACGTATGTGCTGCTGCACGGCATCGGTGTCTCCCACCGCTACCTCGCCCTGCTGCATCAGGAATTGGCAAAAGAAGCGGACGTTTACTCCTTCGACCTGCCCGGCTTCGGCAAGTCGTCAAACCCCGGGCGCCAGCTGCAGGTTGAAGAGTTTGCGGCATTCGTGAGCGCTGTCCTGGCGGAAGCCGGAGTCCAAAATTATGTGCCGGTGGGCCATTCCATGGGCACGCAGTTCGCAGTCCAGCTGGCGCTGCAGGAACCTGAGCGGGTGGACGGCATCGTTCTGATGGGGCCGGTGGTGGAGACCAGCAGGAAGTCGGTGGCCAGGCAGGCGATGGCGCTGACGCAGGACTCGTTGTTCAGCGAGTCGCTGACCTCGAACGCCATCGTGTTCAGCGACTACCTCCGGGCCGGCCCGCGCTGGTACCTGACCGAATTGCCCGTCATGATGGAATACCCGCTGGAGGAACGGCTCGCGGGGGTCACTCAGCCGGTGCTGGTGCTTCGCGGCACCAAAGACCCCATTGCCCGCCGCGCATGGTGCGTGAACCTCGCCGAGATTGCCCAGCAGGGAACCATGGCCGAGATTCTGGGCCAGGGCCACGTCTTCCAGCACACTGCCCCGGTAATCGCGGCCCAGGCCATCAGCGGCTGGGTCAGGGCCGTCTACGGCTTCGGCGTCACGGCCTGACGGAGGCCCCCGCGGTTAGCGGCGGGGGCCAGGGGCGTCAGCGCCTGATCAGAGTCCCAGCTCCTCCAGGACCGGCAGTTTCTCCCGGACCCATGCCCGGGCCTCGGTTGCGCTTGGGGCCGACAGCGCCAGCTTGGCGAGTTCCTGGGCTTCGGAGAGGGTGACGGTCTTCAGGACCGCGGCCACGGCCGCGAGGGAGCGGGCCGTCATGGATAGCGTGCTCACGCCCAGCCCGGTGAGTACGACGGCGAGCGCAGGGTCCGCGGCTGCCTCGCCGCAGACGCCCACGGGCTTGTTGTTCCCTTCTGCCCTGGATCCCTCAACGGTCAGCCCGACCAGCCGCAGGACAGCCGGCTGCCAAGGGGTGTTCAGGTTGGCGAGCGGGCCGAGCTGGCGGTCGGCTGCCATGGCGTACTGGGTGAGGTCGTTGGTACCCAGGCTGGCGAAGGCCACCTCGCGTAGGATGGCTTCGGCGGTAAGGGCTGCGGAGGGAACTTCAACCATGACCCCGGGAGTCTTGATACCGGCGTCTGCGCACATTGAGGCAAAGCGGGCGGCTTCCTCAGCCGTGGAGATCATGGGGGCCATAACCCACACGTCCGCCTCGGACTGCTTCTCTGCCAGCGCGATCGCTTCCAGCTGGCGGTCCAGGACGCCGGGGGTGGTGAAGTCCGTGCGGTAGCCGCGGACGCCGAGGGCGGGATTGGGTTCCGTTGAGTCGGTCAGGAACGGCAGCGGCTTGTCCGCACCGGCATCGAGCGTGCGCAGGACCACTTTCTTGCCGGGGAATGCGTCGAAGACCTTCTTGTAGGCAACGGCCTGCTCTTCAACGCTGGGTTCGGTGTCCCGTTCGAGGAAGCAGAATTCGGTGCGGAACAGCCCCACGCCCTGGGCACCGAGCTTGGCAGCCGCCTCCGCGTCCTTGCCGCCGCCCACGTTGGCGAGCAGCGGGACCAGGTGGCCGTCCGCCGTCGAGCCGGTGCCGCTGAACTCAGCCAGGAGGGAAGCGGTTGCCGCCCAAGCCTCTGCTGCTGCGCGCAGGGCTTCGTCAGGCTCGGATGTGACAGCACCGGCGGCGCCGTCCAAATACACTTCCGTGCCGTCCGGGAGTTCGTCCACGCCCACCGCGGCAACAACGGCGGGAAGGCCGAGGGACCGGGCGATGATGGCGGTGTGGGACTGTGGGCCGCCACCTGCGGTGACAAGAGCCACGACTTTGTTCGGGTCCAAGGTGGCGGTGTCGGCCGGCGCGAGGTCCTCGGCCACCAGGACGAACGGTGTGCTGGACGCGGGGATGCCCGGCGCCGGCACCCCGCGGAGTTCGGCGACGATCCGGGCGCGCACATCAAGGACGTCGGTAGCACGCTCGGCCATGTAACCGCCGAGATTATGGAGCATTTCGGAGACTGAGGACCCGGACTCCCAGATGGCACGCTCGGCTGACGTTCCGCGGGCCACAAGCTTGGCCGCACCCTTGATCAGCATGGTGTCCTTGGCCATCAGTGCAGTGGCTTCCAGGACAGCCTTGCCGTCACCGGAGGCGTGGGCGGCGCGGGCCTTCAGTTCGTCGTGCACGGCCTGGGCGGCTGCCTTCAGTGCCGCTGTGGCTTCCTCGGCGGAAATGCCTGCCGCGAGCTGTTCGCCGGCAGGAGGCTCGCTGATCGGCTTGGGCATCTTGCGGACGACGCCAATAACGCGGCCTGGGCTGACGCCTACTCCTGGGAAGTTCTGCACTGAAGGTCCTCATTCTCTTCCGGTTGCCAGGCGCGTCAGGATGTCCGGCGCCGTGCCGGGGACCGCCGGAGGACTGCTACGTCCAGGGCGGAAACGTGCCTGAAAAAAATTGTATGTGATTCAGTTCATATAGCAATGCTATAGGTGCTAGGGTAGCGGTTATGAGTTTGGATGGCCAGCTTCCCCCCAAAATGCGACTGCTGCGTGCGGCGGCCGAATTGCTGGCAAACTCCGCGGGAGCCCCTGTTTCCACCCGCCAGATCACCCAGCTGGCAGGGGTTTCGGCTCCCACCCTGTACCACCACTTCGGTGACAAGGAAGGCTTGTTTGACGCCGTCGTCACCGCGGGATTTGAGGAATATGTCGCGGGTGAAAGGGATTTCGCCCCTTCCGGACATCCGCTCGAGGACATCCGGAGAATGTGGGACAACCACGTGCAGTTCGGGCTTAACCAGCCGGAGCTGTACCTGGTGATGTTCGGCAATATCCGACCTGAGAGCCGCCCCGCCATCGTTGCCGATGCGGAGGCCCTGATGGAGGAGATGCTGAACAAGGCAGCGGCGGCGGGCCAGCTGAACGTCCAGCCCCGGGAAGCGGCCAGGTCCATCCTGGCGGCCAACGTGGGGGTGACGCTGATGCTGATTGCGGAGCCCGCCTCCGAACGGAACCTCGAACTGTCCACCATGACCCGGGACGCCATGATCTTTGCGGTGTCTGCCGAGCCCTCCGGCGGCGCGGCACCGGGCGATACCGGGAAGTCCTCGGTAGTGGTGGCAGCGATCGCCCTGAACGCCGCACTTCAGGCCTCGCACTCTGACCAGCTGTCCAGCTCGGAACTCAAACTCTTCCTCGAATGGCTGCACCGGATCTCCGCCAGCCCGGCGGGCTAGCCCTGGCAACGTCGCGTCACCCCGTTACACAGCAGTACGTCGCTCGTCATCATCGGACCATCCTGCGGAGCAGCAGGACAGACGGTTAGGAAATCACATGGCAACAGAAACAGTTGCGAAACCCCGCACCAGCATGCGGGTTGGCGTCCAGAAGTTCGGGACGTTCCTGTCCGGAATGATCATGCCCAACATCGGCGCGTTCATCGCCTGGGGCATCATCACAGCCCTCTTCATTGAAAAGGGCTGGCTGCCGGTTCCGGAGCTGGGCGGGTTCGGCACCAACGCCGCCGGCGAGCCCAACACCGGGCTCGTGGGACCAATGATCACCTACCTGCTGCCACTGCTGATCGGCTACACCGGCGGCAAGATGGTCTATGACGTCCGCGGCGGTGTGGTGGGCGCCATCGGCACCATGGGCGTGATCGTGGGTGCCGGCATCCCGATGTTCATCGGCGCCATGATCATGGGTCCGTTGGGCGGCTGGACCATGAAGAAGATCGACTCCATCTGGGACGGCAAGATCCGCCCCGGCTTCGAGATGCTGGTCAATAACTTCTCCGCCGGTATCTGGGGCGCACTGCTGGCCATGCTGGGCTTCTACGGCATCTCACCACTGGTGTCCGCCTTCAGTACGGGCGCCGGCAACGTGGTGCAGTTCCTGGTCAACAACGGCCTGCTGCCGCTTACCAGCATTTTCATCGAGCCCGCCAAAGTGCTCTTCCTCAACAACGCCATCAACCATGGCGTGCTGACCCCGCTGGGTGTCCAGCAGTCCCTGGAGCAGGGCAAGTCCATCCTGTTCCTGCTCGAGGCCAACCCCGGCCCGGGCCTGGGCATCCTGCTCGCCTACATGTTCTTCGGCCGCGGTGTCGCCAAGGCCTCCGCTCCCGGTGCCGCCATCATCCATTTCCTGGGCGGCATCCATGAAATCTACTTCCCTTACGTGCTGATGCGCCCGCTGCTCATCCTGGCCGCCATCGCCGGCGGCATGACGGGCATCGCCACCCTTGCCATCACCAACTCCGGTTTGGTTGCCCCCGCGGCACCGGGCTCCATCATCGCGGTGCTGGCCCAGACCTCCCGTGACAGCTACGTCGGTGTGATCCTCGCGGTCCTGCTCGCAGCCACCGTGTCCTTCCTGGTGGCATCGGTCATCATGAAGACCACCAAACACAGCGATGAAGTTGACCTTAATGACGCCACCTCGCGGATGGAGCAGATGAAGGGCAAGAAGAGCTCGGTTGCCTCCACCCTTACGGGCGCGGGAGCGGGTGCCGCCGCAGCCGGCGGCGTGGGTGTCCTGGCCGGTCCGGTGCGGAACATCGTGTTCGCCTGCGACGCCGGCATGGGCTCGAGCGCCATGGGCGCCTCCGTGCTCCGGAACAAGATCAAGGCGGCCGGCTTCCCGGACGTCAAGGTCACCAACGCCTCTATCGCCAACCTCAGCGACACCTATGACGTTGTGGTCACCCATCAGGACCTGACGGAGCGCGCCAAGCCTGCCACGTCCAGCGCCGTCCACTACTCCGTGGACAACTTCATGAGCAGCCCGCGCTACGACGAAATTGTTGAGCTGGTTCGGGAGAGCAATGCAGAAGGCGGCACGGTGCCGGGCACCGAGCCTGCTGAGGGTACCCCGGGAGGGGCATCAGGCGCAGGCACAGCAACGGCTGCAGGTGCTGCGAGCGGCGAGATCCTGGCGCGCGAAAGCGTGGTGCTGGAGGGCTCCGCCACCACCCGTGACGCCGCCATTGACGAAGCCGGCCGGCTGCTGCTGGCCCGCGGCGCCGTGGATGAGGGCTACATCGCGGCCATGCACGAGCGCGAGGCGTCCGTCTCCACCTACATGGGCAGCTTCCTGGCCATCCCGCACGGCACCAACGCCGCGAAGGACCACATCCGGAAATCCGCGGTATCAGTGATCCGCTACCCGGAGGGCATTGATTGGAACGGCAAGCAGGTGAAGTTCGTGGTGGGCGTCGCAGGCGTCAACAACGAACACCTGCACATCCTGTCCTCCATCGCGAAGGTCTTTACGAACAAGGAGCAGGTTGCCCGCCTTGAGGCCGCCGGCTCGGTGGACGAAGTCCTGGAGCTCTTCGGAAAGGTCAACGCATAGTGAAGGCTGTTCATTTCGGTGCCGGGAACATCGGCCGCGGCTTCGTAGGCCTGCTCCTGCATGACGCAGGCTACGAGGTGGTCTTTGCGGACGTCGCGGATGCACTCATTGCACAGCTCGCGGAAGCGGAGAGCTACCGGGTCCACGAGGTGGGGGAGGACCCTGCCGTGCGGACCGTGGACAACTTCCGCGCGCTGAACTCGAATACGCAGGAAGCGGAGCTCATCGCGGAGATCTCGACGGCGGATATCGTCACCACTGCAGTGGGCCCGCATATCCTGAAATTCGTGGCGCCGGCCATCGCCAGGGGCATCGCCGCACGCGAGGACGGGATGGCACCGCTGCAGGTGATGGCCTGCGAGAACGCCATCAACGCGACGGACATCCTGGCCCGTGAGGTGGCCTCCCGTCCGGAGGCCGGCAACGGGGCGCTGGACGGGCGGGCCGTGTTCGCGAACACCGCGGTGGACCGAATCGTTCCCAACCAGGAAGCCGGCAAGGGCCTGGATGTCACGGTGGAGACCTTCTACGAATGGGTTATCGACCGGACCGCCTTTGCCGGTGCCGCCCCGTCCATCCCGGGCGCGACGTTCGTGGACGAGCTCTCGCCGTACATCGAGCGGAAACTGTTCACGGTGAACACCGGCCACGCCTCCGCAGCCTACTTCGGGTTTGAGGCGGGCCTGGAAAAGATCTCCGACGCGATGGCCGACCAGGACGTGGCCGAGGACGTGCGCGCCGTGCTGGAGGAAACCAAGCAGCTGCTGGTGGTCAAACACGGCTTCAGCAACGACGAGCAGGAGGCCTACGTCCAGAAAATCCTGGTCCGGTTCTCCAACCCCCACCTGCCGGACACTGTCAACCGGGTGGGGCGCGCGCCGCTGCGGAAGCTCGGCCGGCATGAACGGTTTATCGGGCCGGCCGCGGAACTGGCCGAACGCGGTGTTGTGCCGGAGGCCCTGCTGGGTGCCATCGCCGCTGCGCTGCGGTTCGCCGATCCTGCCGACACCGAAGCAACGGAACTGGCGGACATCCTTGCGTCCAGCAGCCCGGCGGACGCCACGGCGAAGATCACGGGGCTGGAACCCGGGCACCCCCTGTTCAGCGCCGTCGCCACCCTGGTGGAGGAGCGCCAGGCAGAGCTCGCCCAAACCCCCGCCTAGACGCTCTATCGCTTCCCGCGGCTTCAGACCCCACGCCCTATCAGGTCCTGCCGCTTTTTCCGCAACCCTCCTGGGAACACGACGCCGGCATTCACCTGAGTGCCGGCGTCGTTCTGCGTTCTCCCGGAAGGTCCGGCGGGTAAGAGCCGGCCCTCCCGCGCAGGTGTGCAAGGCTGGGCGGGTGACTGACAGCCGTGGTGCCGTGCCCCCTTTGCTGACCGCCGACGTCGACGGCGGGACTTTCCGCCTCCGTCCCGCAACCCTGGGCGACCTTCCCGACGTCGTGCGGCTCCTCGCCGACGACGCGTTGGGTGCCGCCCGTGAGACCGCTAAGGACATGGCGCCTTACGAGCAGGCCTTCGCAGCAATCGACGGCGACCCGTCGCACTTGCTGGTGGTGGGTGAGCTGGTGCGGCAGGGCGAAGCGTCCGGTCCGGTCATCGCCACGTTCCAGCTGAGTTTCCTCCCCGGCATATCCCGCCGCGGCTCCTGGCGCTCGCAGATAGAAGGCGTACGGGTGGACGACAGCCTACGCGGCAAGGGCATTGGGAACCTGATGGTGCAGTGGGCTGTCGATGAGTCCCGGCGGCGGGGTTGCTCCCTGATCCAGCTGACCACGCACAAGTCCCGGGCTGCAGCGCACACGTTCTACGAGCGGCTCGGCTTCGAGGCCAGCCATGAGGGCATGAAGCTGACCCTTTAGCCCTTGGCGGAGCCCTTCGCCACGAACAGCGTCTCGGCCTGCTCCAGGGACATCCCGTTAGTCTCGGGCACCTTGAACATCACGAAGAAGAACGACGCCGCCGCGAACAGCGCGTACATGGCGTAGGTCAGCGGCAGGGAGCCGGCGGCCATCACCGGGAAGCTGAGGGTGATCGCGAAGTTGGCTACCCACTGGGCCGCCGCGGCCAGGCCCAGGGCCCGGGCGCGGATCCGGGACGGGAAGATCTCACCCAGGAGCACCCATACCAGCGGGCCCCAGGAAGCGCCGAAGCTCACCACGAACACGTTCGCGGCCACCAGGGCAACTGGTCCCCAGGAGCCCGGCAGGGAGATCTCCGCGCCGGAACCAACAGCGGAGGAGAAGGCGACAGCCATGGCGGCCAGGGACACGGCCATGCCCACGGAACCGGCCAGCAGGATGGGCCGGCGCCCGATCCGGTCCACCAGCGCGATGGCCACCAGGGTCACCAGGATGTTGGTGACGGACGTTGCCACGGAAATGGTGAGGGAGTCCTTCTCCTGGAAGCCCACGGCCTTCCACAACGTGGTGGAGTAGTAGAAGATCACGTTGATGCCCACGAACTGCTGCAGGACGGAAAGGATGATGCCCACCCAAACCACTGCCTGCAGCCCGAAGGTCCTGCCGCGGAGGGAGCCCTTCTGGCCCGCCAGCTTGTCCTCCTCAATGGCCTCCCGGATCTCACGGATGTGCCGGTCGGTGTCCTCCGCGGGGGCGATCGCGTCAAAGACCTTGCGCGCCTCATCCTCCTTGCCCAGGAACACCAGGAAGCGCGGGGACTCCGGAAGGGTAAAGGCTACCCAGCCGTAGACCACGGCCGGGAGGGCTGCGGCCAGGAACATCCAGCGCCAGGCCTCGATGCCCAGCCAGAACGCCTGGTCCGCGCCGCCGGCGCTGGTCGCGAACAGGGCGTCGGACAGCAGCGCGGCGAAGATGCCGGTGGTGATGGCGAGCTGCTGCAGCGACGCGAGCCGGCCGCGGACCTTGCGCGGCGAGATTTCGGAGATGTACGCGGGGGCGATCACGGAGGCCAGGCCAATGCCCAGTCCGCCCACCAGCCGCCAGAAGATCAGGTCCCACACGCTGAACGCGAAACCGGTGCCGAGGGCGCTGACCAGGAAGAGCAGCGCGCCGAGTTTCATGGCGGGGATCCGGCCGTACCGGTCCGCCACCTTGCCGGCGAGGTAGGCGCCGGCGGCGCAGCCCAGCAGGGCGATGGCGACGGCGAACCCGGTCACCGCCTCGGACAGCGCAAATTCGTCTTTCATGGCGTCCACAGCGCCGTTTACCACGGATGAGTCGAAGCCGAAGAGGAATCCGCCCACCGCCCCTGCAAGCGCCAGCCAGATCACCCGCTGCGGTATCCGGGCGGTGGTCTGCTCCTGGGCAGTGGGCATGGTTCTCCCTGGGTTTGGGGTTTGGTGGATGCGGTGCGGACGTCGTCGGCTGCGGTACCGGCGGGAAGGTGCCGGCGCACACGCGGTAAACAGTGTGGCATGTCACCGCCCGAGGTTCCACTTGGCGGCGTCGGCCCCCTTAAAACGGAGAACGACGACGGCGGGGCGCGTCGTCGTCGTCGTCCTCTTGGTGCCGGTGGGTCAGTGCGCTGCCGCGGCGGCCGCCTCCGGGGACGGCAACTGGTCCGTCAGCTTCTTGTTGGGGAGCGCGAAGCTGATGAGGAATGCGATGCCCGTGAGTGCCGCCGCAGTGAACATCACGACGTCAATGGAGTACGCAAAACCCTCGGTGATGGGCCGGGTCAGGACGCTGTTGGCGGTATGCAGCCAGCTGGTGTCGTTGAGGGATTCGTTGGTGGCGCCGTCGCGGAAGAACTCATACAGCTTGGCGTTGGCCGGATCGGCGGCCACGGCCGGGTCCTGCAGGACTGCCAGGTAGGCGGCATCTGTCATTGCGGACTTCATGCTGTCCGCGATCCTGCTGGCGGCCAGGCTGAACAGGAGCGAAATGAACACGGCCGTGCCCACTGCGCCGCCCATGGACCGGAAGAAGGCCGCTGAGGACGTTCCCACGCCCATGTCCCGCGGCGGGACCGAGGTCTGCATGGCCAGTGTCAGCGGCTGCATGCAAAAGCCGAGCCCCACGCCGAAGAAGACCGCGATGACGCCCGGGACCCAGAGGGCAGTGTCCACGCCCAAGGAGAAGCCCATCACCAGGGCCGCGGCGGTGAGGATGCCGGTCCCCATGATGGGGAAGATCCGATACGTGCCCGATGCCGAAATCGTCCGCCCGGCCGTGATGGACCCGGTGAGGATGCCGACGGTGAAGGTGATCATCATGAGCCCGGCCTGGGTTGGGGTCAGCCCCTTCACCAGCTGCAGGTACAGGGGCAGCATGGCGATGGCACCGAACATGCCAATGCCGATGATGAAGTTCAGCAGCGAGGACAGTCCGAAAGTGGGGTTCCGGAAAAGCCGCAGCGGGATCAGGGCGGAGTCGCCGGCCCGCTTTTCGGCCAGCAGGAACCAGATGATGCCCGCAACGCCGAGGCCGTAGCAGAGGAAGGAGTTCAGGGACGTCCAGCCCCAGCTGCGGCCCTGTTCAGCCACCAGCAGCAGCGGAACGATCGCCAGGGTGATGGCGGCGGCGCCCCAGTAGTCGATCCTCTGCTTCGCGTGCTTTGCCGGCAGGTGCAGGAACAGGAACACCACCGCCAGCGCCGCCAGGCCGATAGGCAGGTTGATGAAGAACACCCAGCGCCAGCCGTCGAAGCCCAGGATGTTGGAGGAGCCTGCGAACGCCCCGCCCACCACCGGGCCGAGCACCGACGAGATGCCGAACACGCTCATGAAGTAGCCCTGGTACTTGGCGCGGTCCTTGAGCGCGACGATGTCGCCGATGATTGTCAGCGCCAGGGCCAGCAGGCCGCCGGCGCCCAGGCCCTGGACGCCGCGGGCGAAGGCGAGCTCGGTCATGGAATTTACAGAGCCGGCATACAGGGAGCCCACCAGGAAAATGGCGATCGCGGTGAGGTAAAGCGGCCGGCGGCCGAAAATGTCGCTGAGCTTCCCGTACAGCGGCGTGCTGACCGTGGACGTGATGAGGTACGCGGTGGTGGCCCAGGCCTGGAGCGAGAGCCCGTCAAGGTCATTGGCGATGGTGTAGATGGACGTGGACACGATGGTCTGGTCCAGGGAGGCCAGGAACATGCCCAGCATGAGTCCCACCATCACGGTGACGATCTGGCGCTGCGTCAGCGCTTCTCCGGCGGCGCGTGCCGCGGGGGCTTTGGGCATGGAAACTCCAGGGTAAGAATCGGCTAAGCAAGGATAGTTGCTTTCAGTAACTATCCTACGCCTGCCTCCATTCCCGATGCCGGAGACTTTCCTTCTAGCGCTCCACCAGGATGCCGTCGGGATCGCACCAGACCATGGCGCCGGGGCGGAAGGTCACGCCGTCGATCACCAGGTCCACGTCCACCTCGCCGGCGCCGGCCTTGGCGCTCTTCTTCGGGTTGCTGCCGAGAGCCTTTACGCCGAGTTCCAGTTGGGCGATCGCCTCGCGGTCCCTGATTGCCCCGTGAATCACGACGCCGGCCCAGCCGTTCTCCACGGCGCTTTCGGCGATCATGTCCCCCATCAGGGCCGTGCCCAGGGACCCGCCGCCGTCCACCACCAGCACGTTGCCGTTGCCCGGGGTGGCCAGCGTGGACTTAACCAGGGCGTTGTCCTGGAAGCAGCGGATGGTCCGGATCTGCCCGCTGAAGTGCGACCGCCCGCCCAGGGACTGGAACTGCAGCGATACGGAGGCGAGGTCGTCCCCGCGCTCGTCGTAAAGGTCGGCAGTGTTGACGGTGGTAGCCGGCTGGTTTCCTGCTGCTGGAGCCATGGGTCCTCCTGGTCTGGTGGCGGCCCCTGCGGGCTGCCTTTGATAGGGCAAGCGTCGGTGATGCTGCCACGATAGTCTGATTCCGTCGCCAGCCAGCCGTCCCGGGGGAACAAATCATGAACAGGTCCGAATCACCCGCCCCCCTCGAACGCGGAGCCGGGCCTAACGGTTCGACGGCGGCGCTCGCCGAGCCCACAACCAGGGTCACTGCCCGGTGGGTTACGGGGTTGGTGCTCGTCAACGTCGGCATCAACGCCGCCTTCTTCGGGCCCCTTAATGTCTTCATCGGCCAGCACGCCATCGGCATCGACGAGGCCAGCAAGGAAGCCATCCTGTCCCTGGTGACGACCTGCGGTGCTGCCGTCTCGCTGGTGGCCAACCCGTTGTTCGGCGCCCTGTCCGACCGGACAGTCTCGGGTTTCGGCCGGCGTGCACCGTGGATCCTCGCGGGCGCCATCCTGGGCGCCGCTGCCTTGCTGGCGATGTCCGGCGCTACTGCCGTTGCCCTGCTGGTGCTGTTCTGGTGCCTGGTCCAGCTCGGCGCCAACGCTGCATACGCTGCCATCACCGCCGCCGTCCCGGACCGCGTGCCCGTGCTCCAGCGCGGGGGCGTGGGCGGCCTGGCGGCGCTGGGTTCGACGGGGGGCATCCTGCTCGGTGCGGTCTTCGGGGCGGTGGTCTCGGGAGATTACAGGGTGGGGTACGCCCTGTGTGCTGCAGCCCTGCTGCTCTCGGTGCTGCCGTACTTGTTCCACCGGAATGACCCGCCACTGCCCAGGGAGCTCCGGCCGCCGTTCTCGTGGGACAGTTTCCTGCGCGGCTTCTGGATCAGCCCGGCCCGCCATCCGGACTTCGCGTGGGCTTGGCTCACCCGCTTCCTGGTAAACGTCTGCAACCAGATGACCATCGTGTACCTGCTCTTTTTCCTCCGGGATGTCCTCAAGCACGAGGACCCCGCCGTGGGGGTGCTTACCCTGACTGGAATCTATGCCGTAATGGTGATGATCACCGCAGTCATTGCCGGGCCGTGGAGCGACCGGCTGGGCCGGCGGAAGCCGTTCGTGATCGGGTCTTCCGCCATCATTGCCGCGGCAGGACTGACCATGGCCTTCTTCCCGGTGTGGACCGGCGCGCTGGTGGGCGCCGGCATCCTGGGCGTGGGGTTCGGCGCCTACCTTGCCGTCGACTTCGCGCTGCTGACGCAGGTCCTTCCGGTAGCCGCAGACAGGGGCAAAGACATGGGCATCATCAACGTCGCGAACTCCCTTCCACAGGTGTTCGCGCCGGTCCTGGCATTCCTCGCAGTGACCTACTTCGGCGGGTACCTGACGCTGTTCGTCACGGCCGCCATCATCGGCCTTCTGGGAGCCGTCTTCGTGGTCAAAATCAGGAGTGTGGCCTGAGCGCCGGAAGGCCGGGTAGTAAGGCGGCTGTCTAATTAGGCCAGAGCAGCGTGCCGTATAGTTGAACCGGACTGCAGGCGGATTCGGGATGGGGACGCTCCCGGCTGCTGCGCTACAGGATCACAACCCCGGAATGCTGATGCCCGAGACCATTTCAGACCATCCGCCCATGGCCGCCAGGCCTTCCGCCCCTCGCCAGCGGCTTCGCTATACCCGCATCCTGGAGGCCGCAGCCGCCTTTGCCCGCAAGGGCCTGGACTCCGTGGAGCTCTCCGAGGTGGCCGCCAAAGCCGATGTGCCGCTGGGGACGCTGTACCGGTACTTCCCATCCCCCACGCACCTGATGCTAGCCCTGTACCGCCACCAGCTGGATGAGCTGCAGGCCGGTGCGCGAAGCGCCTCCGCCCGTTTTCGGGGCCGCGCCCTCCCCGGGCTGGTGATGGAGATCTTCCACATGCGCGTCATGCAGCCTGCCGTGGAACAGTGCCTGAGCCGCAGCGTCTATCTTCCGGACCGGGACACCACTGCGTTGCTGCGCGAGATCGACGTGTTGAGCGAAAAGGTGGTTGCCGCAGCAGCTTCCGATGCTGTTGCCGCGCGGGTCCTGCTGCTGACCGTCACTGGTCTGGTCCAGTCCGTCCGGAACCGGCGCCTGTCGCTCTTCGAAGCCGAAGAAGACCTCAAAAAGGCCTGTGCACGCCTCTCGCCGGGCGCCGAAGCCGGATTCACACTCCACCAAAGCGCGTAACCGGCCTAGACCAATTAGCAAATAAATACGCCTTTATGGAGTGAGCTGGATCACAAGTAATCGTGATCAAGCGTTTTGGCGCCGATTGGGCGTGTCAAATCGTCCTTCAGGCCCGCCCACGGCTGCCTACCATGGAGCCACCGGAGCAACAGGGGGGAACAAGACAGCCCCACGCTCCCGCGGACCCGCCACCCCTGGGTTTCCTGTCGCACCATTCCCACTGCCCTGAGCCCGCCCAGGCCGGGGCTCCCATGTGCCGTGCGTGCACGGCAAGCACCAGGAGACAAAGACGTGTCCATTGACGCAATCACAGCCACTGACAATTCCGCAGCCACGCCCCTCACCGAAGACGAGATCTTCGGTGCCCACCAGGGCGGCAAGCTGACCATCGGCACCACCGCCCCGCTGGCCAACAAACGCGACCTGTCCATCGCCTACACGCCCGGTGTCGCTGAGGTAAGCCGTGCCATCCACAAGCAGCCGGAACTTGCCCGCACCCTCACGTGGGCCGAGCGCCTGGTGGTGGTGGTCAGCGACGGCACGGCCGTCCTCGGGTTGGGCAATATCGGGCCCAGCGCCTCCCTTCCCGTCATGGAGGGCAAGTCGGCACTGTTCAAGACCTTCGGTGACCTCGACTCCATCCCCCTGGTCCTGAACACCACGGACGTCGACGAAATCGTGGAGACCCTGGTCCGCCTCCGCCCCAGCTTCGGCGCCGTCAACCTTGAGGACATCTCGGCACCGCGCTGCTTTGAGCTCGAGGAAAAGCTGATCGAGGCACTGGACTGCCCGGTCATGCACGATGACCAGCACGGCACCGCCGTTGTTGCCCTGGCCGCTCTGACCAACGCCGCCAGGGTGACCGGCCGCGGCCTGGAAAGCCTGCGCGTTGTGGTCTCCGGTGCGGGCGCCGCTGGCATCGCTGTCGCCGAGATCCTGCTGGCTGCCGGCGTCACCGACGTCGTCCTGCTGGACTCCCGCGGCGTCATCAACAGCCAGCGCACCGACCTGGCCGCAGACGCCACCAGCAAGAAGGCCGATATCGCCGGGCGCAGCAACCCCCGCGGCGTCGCAGGCGGTCCGGCCGAGGCACTCACCGGCGCAGACGTCTTCATCGGCGTCTCCTCCTCCAAGCTGGATGAGGAGCACCTCGCCCTGATGAACCAGGACTCCATCGTGTTCGCCCTGTCCAACCCGGATCCCGAGGTGCTGCCCGAGGTGGCCGTGAAGTACGCCGCTGTGGTGGCCACCGGGCGCAGCGATTTCCCCAACCAGATCAACAACGTCCTGGCCTTTCCGGGCATTTTCCGGGGCGCCCTGGACGCCGGCGCCCGCCGCATCACCCCCGCCATGAAACTGGCGGCAGCGCAGGCCATCGCCGAACTCGCCGCCGAGGACCTGGCCGCCGACTACATCGTCCCCAGCCCGCTGGACCCGCGGGTTGCCCCAGCCGTCACCGCGGCTGTTGCTGCCGCAGTGGAAGCCGGGTAATACATCCCACCCTGGGAACGCCCGACGGCGGTGCCTCCTTCCTGAAAGGGGGGGCACCGCCGTCGGGCGTTAAGGGCACGGCCCATAAACTGGGCTTCATGAACTCCGAAACCGTGGTGACCGTGCTGTGCGGCCTGGCGATCCTGGTGGGGGTGGCCGGCACCATCATCCCGGTCCTTCCAGGCAGCATCCTGATAGGCGCCAGCCTCCTGGCCTGGGCCATCTGGGGCGGAGCAGGGCCGGCTGGCTGGGTGGTGTTCGCGGTAGGCATGCTGTTCGTGGCCGCCGGAATGGCCGCCAGCGCCGTGCTGACCGGCAGGAAGCTGAAGGAACACGCCATTCCCAGCCGCAGCATTGTGGCCGCACTTGTGGCCGGGGTGGTGGGCATGTTCATTATTCCCGTGGTGGGACTGTTCGTCGGTTTCGCGGCCGGCCTGCTGCTGAGTGAATTCCTCCGCACCCGCAACATCGGCCGGGCGGCAACCTCCAGCTGGGCGGCGCTCAAAGCCACCGGACTGGGAATGCTCGCCGAGTTCGGGCTCGCGTCCCTCGCTGCCAGCACCTGGGTCATCGGGGTGTGGGTTGCCGCTGTCAGCGGCTGAACAGGTTGCAGACCGGAGGGCGTCGGCGTAGAACAGGGGCATGACCCACCCTGTTGCAGCCCGGGAGCACGTTGGGGCCTGGATGGAGAAGTACCAGGCGGCGTGGACAAGCAACCAGCCCGAGGATATCCGCGCCCTCTTCACGCCGGATGCCCGGTATGAGACCCGCCCCGGCGACCCGGATCCCTGGGTGGGCCAGGACGGAATCGTGGACGGCTGGCTGGCTGCCCGGGACGAGCCCGCGGACTGGACGTTCAGCTGGCAATTGCTGGGGACCGACGGCGACACCGCCTTCATCCAGGGCCTCACCACCTATTCGGGTGACCGTCCCAGCTATGACAACCTCTGGGTGGTGCGCTTCGAGGGCACCGGCCGTGCCAGCTCCTTCACCGAATGGTTCATGGAACGGGCCTGATCGGCGCCTTGCGCGCCTCGCCCCGCGCCCCTACGATTCCTGCATGAGGCAGCCCCGACGGGAGCGCCGGGCGACAGTGCGGTCGTCCCCGGCTGTCGAGACGCAACAGGTCGCCCCTGGGGCGGCTGCCCGCGACAGGGACCTGCGCTGGCGGCGCCTCAACATCGTACTGGCCCTGGCCATCGCCGTCTTGCTGGCCTTCGCCGTCCGCTCGCTGATCCCGGGTGCGTTCACCGGGCTCGAAACGACGGCAAGGGACTTTTTCACCCTCGCCATCAGCGTGGTCATCGAGTCGCTGCCGTTCGTCTTCCTGGGCATCCTGGTTTCGGTTCTTGTGCAGGTGTGGCTGCCGCCCGACGTCCTGTACCGCAGGCTTCCCGCCAACCCTGCGCTGCGTCGAGTGGTGCTCTCCTTCCTGGGCATGCTGATGCCGGTATGCGAATGCGGGAACGTCCCGATGGCCCGCGGGCTGATGCTCAAGGGCCTGGGCGTGGGGGAGTCCATGACGTTCCTTTTCGCGGCGCCCATCCTCAATCCGGTCACCATCATCACCACGCAGCAGGCGTTCGGTTCGGACAACGGCATCCTCGCCGGGCGCATCGCCGGCGGCTTCCTCATCGCCAACCTCGTGGGCTGGCTCTACAGCAGGCGGGAGGCGGCCGGAGTCCTGCGGCCCAGCTTCGAGGACGCCTGCGCCGCGGACGGGCGCGGGCAGCAGACCGAAGGCAGGCTGCGGCGCAGCCTCCAGCTGTTCTCGCGCGAGAGCAACGCCATGATGCCCGCCCTGTTTGCCGGCTCAGCCCTGGCCGGCCTGATCCAGGTCGCGGTGCCGCGGGACATACTGGTAAGGCTGGGAAGTGACCCCCTGTGGTCCGTGCTGGCCCTGATGGCGCTGGCCTTCGTGGTGTCCATCTGTTCCACGGTGGACGCCTTTTTCATCCTGTCCTTCGGAGCCACGTTCCTGCCGGGGTCCATCGTGGCGTTCCTTGTCCTCGGACCCATGCTGGACGTCAAGATGCTGGCACTGCTCCGCACTACCTTCACCGCCGGAACGCTCCTGCGCCTGGTGCTGCTGATCGGTTCCTGCTGCGCCGTCCTGGGGGTGGTGATGAACTTTGCTGGCTAAGGGATTGGCAGGACGGCAGGGCGTGATGCTGAGCCTGACCGGTATCGCCGCGACCCTGGGGCTTGCCGCCAGCGGCAAGCTGGAGCTCTACATCCATCCCCGCTACGTGCCCTTCACTGTGGCGATGGCCGTGCTGGCGGCCGTGGTGTCCGTAGCCGCGTTCCTCCTGGTCCCGCCCGATGCCGGTGAAAGCCATGACGACGGCGGCACGCACGCCCATCACGAAAGCCGGCTCGGTGAGGGAAATGCAGGCCCGGGCCGGCTTCGCGCTGCAGGAAGCCTGCTGGCCGTGGCCGCCGCCGTGGTGGGGCTGCTGGTCCTGCCGCCGGCCACGCTGTCCTCTTCGGCAGCGCTCCAGCGGGACCTCAACGTTTCCGGAACCCTTGGGCCGGCCATGACCGCCAGGCTGGTTGAGGAAGACCCGTCAGGATTCGGTGTGCGGGAGTGGGCGTCCCTGCTCCGGCGCAGTCCTGGAGACGACTATTTCACCGGCAAAACCGCCACCGTGACAGGGTTCGTCACAGCTGCCAGGGACGATCCGCAGAACGTCTTCTATGTCACCCGGTTCGTGGTCACCTGCTGCACTGTCGATGCCCAGCCGGTGGGGGTGCCCGTCTACAGCCCTGGCTGGCGGGAGCGGTACGCGGCCGACAGCTGGGTAACGGTGTCAGGGCAATTCGCCCGCAATCCGGACAGCGGCAGCAGGGTGGGCCTCCTCATGGCTTCACCCGAGATCACGCAGGCGACAGAACCGGACCGCCCCTACGTCCACTAGGGGAGAGGCCTGCTAGATGCCCAGCCCCCCGAGCTTGTCGCCCAGCCCGCCGGGAAGCTTGCCCAGCAGCTCCGCGGGGTTGATGCCGAGCTTGGACAGCAGGTCCGAATGCCGGTCCGTATCCACCTGGTCCGGCAGTTCCGTGTCAGCCCGGTCTGCCTTCTCGTGGTCCCCCTGGGACCGCAGGAACTCAAGGATCTGGGACTTGTCGATCTGCATGGCGTTCTCCCCTGTGCTGGTGCTGGGAACTGCTAACGATGCTAGTTACCTTTCCTGAAATCAGCCGGCGGGACAAGGGCCGATCCACCGCCATGTCCCGGTTAGCATGGAAAGATGACCGCCGGGGACACTGCACCGATCTACTGGGACAGCCGGGACCTCACCCCCTTTGGCCGCCCCCAGTTGCGCACGCCCGTCCATGACCTGGCCGGCGGCGTGGAAGGCCTGCTCAGCGGCGTGATGGGCGGCCGGAACCCGGCCCTGCTGTCGGTTGACGGCGACGTCCCCCGCTTGAAACTTCTCCTGCCCAAGCCTGCCAAGGCTGTCCATGACGCCGTTTTCACCAGCCGGGAACCCGAGCGGCTGATCGCGCTGGCGCGCGCCTACCCGGGCTGGGCGGGACTGTGCTACCTGATGGCCGGGCTGCTCGTGTACAAGCACGGCGGCTACCTGCGAGCTTCCGAACTCCTGCACCGCGGGCTCACCATCCGCAACGACGACGACGCGAACCGCTACTCGTCCACGTACCTCACCAGGATCGTCACCCGGATCGAACTTGCCGAACGCGTGGAGATACCCGTCCTTTTCAGCGAGGAATCCGTGTTTCTTGCGTTGTCCCACTCTCTGCGCGAAACCGGCCGGACGGAAGCGGCTCTGGACGCGCTGACCGGCCTGCCGCCGTCGCTCCCCATGGCCCTGGCGCGCTGCTCGCTGGCCTTGACGCTCGGACGCAGCCGGACGGTGATCGACTGGACCGAAGGGCTGCTCAACGCGGACGATCTTTCCGCGGCGTTGCTGCTGGTGCGGGCGCGCGCCCTGCGGCGGGAGGGGCGCTATGAGGCCGCCCGTGAGGCGATCGGCGAGGTCCTGCGCCGTCGCAAGACGCACATAGCGCTGCGCAACGACGCCCTGACCGACCGTGCGCTGCTGGTCCTGGAATCCAGCCGGCGGTCCCTGAACCCCCGCGACTGGGGCCGGCACCGGCCGGATCCTGAACCGCAGCGGGAGATAGCGGCTCCCATCCCCATCCGCAAGGATGAGGAGATGCGGCGGATCTGGGAACAGGACTGGAAAAAGCTCAGCGAGGACTAGCTGCGGAAGCGAGCAGCGGTAGCAGTTGCTCGCCCAGCAGGACCACACCCAGCAGCACCATAATGATGCCGCTGGCCAGGGTGACGGCGCGGGCTGCCCCGGGCCGGCTCTGCAGGAGGGTGCGGGAGAGCAGCGCAACGGCCGTATACACCAGGCCCGCCAGCGCCACGAACGTCATGCCCAGCAGTCCCGACTGCACCGGCACCGGCAGGGATGCCTCCGCGCTGACAAACTGCGGGATCAGGGCCAGGTAGAAGAGGAGGCCCTTGGGGTTGATGCCGCTGGTGCCCATGCCTTGCAGGAAGGTTCTCAGCTGGCTTCCGGCTGGACGTACGACGGCGTCTGCCGCGCTGAAGGAGGCACCGCGCCACGATCGCAGGGTGCTGACACCCAGCCACATCAGGTATCCGGCGCCGGCCAGGGTGATCCAGCCCAGGACGCCTGGCGTACCGGCCAGCACGGCCGCCAGTCCCGCCACCAGCAGGACGGTGTGGAGGACGTAGCCGCCACAGAGCCCGGCCACTGCGGGAACGAAGCTGCGCTGCCGGAGGCCGGCCGTGATGGAGTACGCCCAGTCCACGCCCGGCGTGCAGGCCAGGGCGGCGGCCACCAAAATGAAGGCCAGGAACAGCTCCGGATTCATTGCGTTTCTCCCGTCGGTTCTCTCAGGAGAAACGATAGGGATTTTCCGCGCGGAAGTGCTGTCCCTTTTTCGCTCGCCACACGGCTCGGGCAGTAACATTATTGCGTGATTGACGCGATTGACCGAAACATTTTGCGCCACCTGAAAGAGGACGGCAGGATCACTGCCACGGCGCTTGCCGCCAAGGTGGGCCTGACCGTGGCGCCGTGCCACCGGCGGCTGCGTGACCTGGAGCAGTCAGGCGTCATCCGCGGGTATAAGGCGGACATTGATGCTGCTGCCGTGGGCCTGGGCTTTGAGGCGATCGTGTTCGTCACGCTCCGGCAGGTGGACCGGCCCACCATGGAGATCTTTGAGCAACGGGTGTCGGACCATCCCAACATCGTGGAGGCGCAGCGGCTCTTCGGCTCGCCCGACTACCTGCTGAAGGTCATCGCCGAGGACCTGCCGGCCTACCAGCGGTTCTACGACGCCGAGCTGACGTCCCTGCCCGGCGTGGAACGCCTGACATCCACGCTGGTGATGAAGAACCTGAAGTCGAACGCGGGCCCGCCGGTGTAGCCGTCCTGTCAGTCCGCGGGAAGCATGTGAACGATGCGGCTTGCGGATCGGCCAGGGCCCGGCCCCTGAACCACCACCTGCGCCCCCTGCGCCTCCATAACCACCCGGGCCGGTGCCGCCCGCACCGCCGCCGGTTGATGGCCTTCTCCTGCTCGTCGGCAGCCGAGGCGGGTCAATCGGCCGCAAGCAATCCGGTGGTGCGGTACGGGATGACTTCCCGGAGGAACATGCTGGTGGAGGTGCGCACGATGCCCGGGCACAGCCTGATCTCTTCGGAAACCCGGTAGAGGTCGTCCGGGCTGGTGGCCACTACCCGGATCAGAAGGTCGGTATCCCCGGCCGGGGCGTGGCATTCGAGGACCTCCGGGATTTCGCGAAGGGCCGCGATGGCCTCGTTGAGGTGGCTCTGGTCGAGCTCGGCGCTGACGGCTGCCGCAACGCCGCGCCCCAGGGCGGCGGGCAGCACCCTGCTGCTGTTGGCGCGGAGCGCGCCGGAAGCAGTCATCCGCTCCAGCCGGGATTGCACCGTCCCGCGGGCCAGCCCCAGCCGCTGGGCAAGCACCATGATGGGCACCCGCGGGTCCTCGTCAAGTGCCCGGAGGATTCGCTTGTCCGTAGCGTCCAGTTCCTGCAATCTGATCAGTTCCTGTCTCGTTGTCGCGAGGGAAATTAGTCAAAGTGACCAGTGGAAGCCCTGCCGGTTGCACCAACTGTAGGTGGGCTGCTGAAATGTTGGCAAATGGGAAACGGCTACCGCCGGACCCCGCAGGCCACGGGCTTTCCGGAACACCACCCGGAGGCTGCAGAAACGCCTCCCGCAAGGAGGCCGCCGCTGATTGACTCTTGTTCACGCATCGTCATTCCGCACCTTTCACGGCAAGGGCCCCTGAGCCACCGATCACCGGGTTTCGGCAGCAATCGGTAGCTGAGGGGCTCTTGTGCTGTTCCGCATAGGCTGGATCCATGACCTCCGCCGGCCGCTTCGCTCCCAGTCCTTCCGGCGAGCTGCATGTGGGCAATTTGCGCACGGCCATCCTGGCATGGCTGTTTGCCCGGTCCACCGGACGTGCCTTCCTGCTCCGGGTTGAGGATCTGGACCGTGCGCGCGCCGGGGCGGAGGCTGCGCAGCTGCGGGACCTTGCGGTAATGGGCGTGACCTGGGACGGCGGCGTGGTCCGGCAGACTGCCCGGGGCCGGCTCTACGAGGATGCCATCACCCGGCTGCGAAGCGCGGGCCTGACCTATGAGTGCTTCTGCACCCGCCGGGAAATCCAGGAGGCGCCGTCAGCCCCGCACGCCCCGCAGGGTGCCTACCCCGGAACCTGCCGCAACCTGGATGCCGCGGAGCTGGAGTTCAAGCGTTCCCTCCGTCCCGCGGCCATCCGCCTCCGGTCGGATGTCGGCGAATACACCGTGCGGGATATGTTGCACGGTGACTTCACGGGCGTGGTGGACGACTTTGTACTGCGCCGGAACGACGGTGTGGTGGCCTACAACCTGGCCGTGGTAGTGGACGATGCGGAGCAAGGCATCGACCAGGTGGTCCGCGGCGACGATCTGCTTCCCTCCACTCCGCGGCAGGCCTACCTGGCCGCGCTGCTGAATATTCCCTTACCGGAATATGCGCACGTTCCGCTCGTGGTTAACTCCGACGGCGCCCGCCTGGCCAAGCGCGACGGAGCTGTCACCATCACCGACTTGGCGAAGGCCGGCGTCCCCGCTGACGCCGTGCGCGCCCGGCTCCTGCGATCACTCGGCCTCCCCCCGGGGACGCTCCACCAGGCACTGGAAGCCTTCAACCCCTCCAGGCTGCCCCGGGACCCATGGGTCTGGCCGGGGCCGGCGTCAACATGGGTTGACGGTCCGGCGGCCGTCAACTAATGTTGACGGCGTGGAGGTGGAGCGGATGAAGACACTGGTTGGATCGATGGACGGCAAAGGGCCCGCCGAGGCCCTGTATGCGGTGGCCGAACTGCAGAAGGAAGTCAGCCGGGCGGAATCTGCCCTGGTGCGGAATGCCCGGCAGGCCGGGCTGTCCTGGGAAGCCATCGCCCTGTGCCTTGGGGTCAGCAAGCAGGCTGTACACCGGAAGTACGGCAAGCAATAGCGCCGCCCGGGACGGATTTAGGCGGGGCGGATTTAGGCCGGGCGGGCAGGTTCTCCTGACTCGAGCCGCTGCAACGCAGTATGCAGGCGCTCGGTCCCGCGCCGCTCATCAATAACAATCGACGCCGCCAGCCCAAGCACGATGACCAGCATGCACACCGGGACCGAGGCCCCCAAAGCCGCGAGGCCGACGGCGCCTGCCAGGACCGCCATGATTCCGCCTGCCACGGCGATTACGGTCCTGTCCGGACCCATCATCACGCTGTACAGCCAGGTCAGCGCCAGTTTGAAGACAGCAACCGGGATGGCAATGGACGCCACGGCCGCGGCTGCACTGACGTGCGCCTCATGGTCGATGTAGTAAGCCGCAACGTGGAGCCCGGCCCCGGTGGCTGCGATCGCGGCGAAGATGGGGATGTGCCCGTAGCCGAAGAGGAACGAGCGGTGCCGCCGGACGTGCAGGGCCCGTCCCGCCGGAAGCATGAAGTACACCCACCACATCCCGAAGGCCAGCGCCGTACCGCCGAAGCCGACCAGTGCCGCGTCCACGCTCCAGCCGTGGTTGGCCACGATGGCCCGGAGGGTTTCAATGGCGCCAATCAGGCACTCCCCCAGGGCGATGATGGCCAGCAGGCCGTAGCGTTCAGCGATATGGTGAGCGTGCCACGGAGTCCTCTCGCTGCGCTCCGCGGCGTAGGGGATGGCCATTTCCAGTGCAACCAGGGGGATGACCAGGAGGAATGTGGTGGCCACGTCGGTCTCGACGATCAGCACGGCGATCCAGCCGAGCTGCACGAGGGCCAGGTACCGGGCGTAGCGCAGGCAAGTCTGCCGGCGCGCCGGGTCCTGTCGGGACGCCCTGACCCACTGGGCCACCAGGGCGAGCCGCATGAGTACGTACCCGGCCACGATCACCCGGTTGTCCACGTGGTGGCCCTCGGCGATCGAGTGGAACATCGGCTCGATCCCCATGGTGAGGATCAGCACCCCCACGATCTGGACCATGGTGACCACCCGGAACACCCAGTCGTCCGTGTCATAGGCGCTGGCGAACCAGGTGAAGTTGATCCAGGCCCAGATCACCGCGAACATCGCGAAAGCGAACCCCAGGAGCCCCGCCGCGAAGTGGGTCTCGGCGATCTCGTGGGCGAACTGGCTGCCCGCCACCCCGAAGGCGATAACGAAGGTCAGGTCGAAGAAGAGCTCAAGGGGAGTGGCGGCCCGGTGCTTCTCATGGGGGTCACGGCCGCCCATGCGCGCAAAGGCATGCCGAAGAGGGTTCGAGGACATGCCTCAAAGATTACTTGCCCTAGACACGGGCTGGTTATACGCGTCCCAGAACGTCGATGTCTTCAAGGAAGTCCTGGTGGACTTCCTTGCTGACGGTGGTCCGGGTGTCGGCGATGGCGTCCAGGTAGTCCTGGGTGGACGGGCCTTTCCGAACCGCCTCCCGGACCGACGGCCCGGCTCCGGAGGCCAGCCCGCCGTCGCTGTCGTTACCGTAGACAGCGTTTTCAAGCGCGCGCTGGGAGGCGCTGCGGGCCGCGTACTCGATGTCCGCGGGGGAGAAGCCCTCGGTGCGCTCCACCAGGAGCTCAACGTCCACGGCATCCACCACGGGCGCGGGAATGAAGCGCTGCCACATGGCTTCGCGCGCCTGCCGGTCCGGCAGCCCGATGGGGATTACGTAGTCGAACCGGCCGTGCCGCAGGAACGCGGAGTCCAGCGCCCGGATGAAGTTCGTGGCGCACACCAGCAGCCTGCCGGGCTGTTCGCGGAAGGCCGGGATGATCTTCAGGAGTTCGTTGGTGACGCCTTGCAGCGGCGACGGCGGCTCGCCGGAACGCTGCGAGGCGATTTCCTCCACCTCGTCGATGAACACCACGGCGTGTTCCAGTTCCGCGATTTCCAGGAACGTCTCGCGCAGCGCCCCGGCCAGGCCCTGCGGGTCGGCCGCCAGGCGGGAGGGGAACACTTCCACGAAGGGCCATTCCAGCCGGGAGGCGATGGCCTTGGCGAAGGTTGTCTTGCCGGTACCTGGCGGACCAAAGAGTACGACGGCGCGCGGCGGGACCACGCCGAATTCATCAGCCAGGTCGGCCTCGGCCAGCGGAAGCACCAGGCGGCGTTCCAGCAGCTCCTTTTCCCGGTGCATCCCGGCCACGTTCTCCCAGAGGTCCCGGGCCAGGACGCGTCCGCCCAGCTGGCCCAGCGCGCCGAGTTCCTGCCGCTGGACGGGGATGGTCCGTTCGAAGTAGCGCAGGTTCTTTTTCAATGCGAAGCCGCGGCCCAGGAAGGCTTCCACCCGGGTCTCCGATTCCGGCATCAGGGCAGAGAGTTTGTTTAGTCCGTGTGGAGCCATGCGGTTTTCGACGGCTGCCAGGAGCGAAGTGCCGATCCCGCGGCCGCGGTATTCGGGGAGGGTGGCCAGGAAGACGATCCAGCCCTGGTCATGTGCGGCGCGTCCGACGGCGGCGCCCACCACCTGCTCGCCCTGCACGGCGACGACTGCATGGTCCTTTTCACAGGACGCCAGCACCTCGGAAAGGGCATAGACCGGTTCGACGTTGCTCGCCTTCAGGGTCTCCCAGAGGTGCAGGATCCCGTCCAGGTCCGCCGAGTGGAAATCCCTGATCCGCCAGTTGGTCATCTGTTTCTCCCGGGTGGTTCGTCATTGAACTGCTGTCGTGAGCTCCCCGCCTGAGCGCGGTGGCTGCACAGGAAGCATAAGCGATCGGCCGTCTTCGGCAGGTTGCGGGCCCGTTGCGTGACGCGCCCTGCAACGGGCTCCGGTTAGGTAGGCGCAGGCGTTGAGTGTCCCATGCCCGAGGAGTAACGTGTGGCCCACCTCACCCGCACCCCCATCAGGAGCAACCATGCCACATCTGGGACGCCGGTTTGCTGCAGTAACGGCAGCGTTGGCGATGAGCGTGACCACCGGGGCGATCATGAGCCCCGCCTCTGCCCACCAGCAGCAGCAGAAGGACAACATTCAAAAGACCCCCACGGCAACGGGCTACGGCGGCGCCGTGAGCACCGTCGACGTGGACGCATCTGCTGCAGCGATCGAAATCCTGCGCAAGGGTGGCAACGCTGTGGATGCTGCCGTGGCAGCGGCCGCCACCCTCGGCGTCACTGAGCCATACAGCGCCGGCATCGGCGGCGGCGGCTACTTTGTTTATTACGACGCGAAGAGGGGCAAAGTCAGCACGATCGACGGCCGCGAAACCGCGCCCGCTGCAATGCCCAGGGACGCGTTCATCAACAAGGCGACCGGAGCGGCATATCCGTTTCGGAAGCAGGCCACGAGCGGGATTTCCGTCGGCGTGCCCGGCACGCCTGCCACGTGGGAGCGGGCTTTGGATCGCTGGGGCAGCATGAGCATTCGGGAAACATTGAAGCCTGCAATCCAGGTGGCGAACCGGGGCTTCGTGGTTGACGAAACATTCCGTCAGCAGACGCTGGAGAACAGGGACCGCTTCCTGCCATTCGACGCAACCCGGCAGCTATTCCTTCCGGGGCCGGATAACGATGCACCCGCTGTCGGATCCATCCTGAAAAACCACGGTCTCGCCGAGACATACCGGCTCATGGCAAGGGAGGGTGTAGACGTCTTCTACGAAGGTTCGATCGCGGAGGAAATCGTCACCACCGTCCGGACCGCCCCCTCAAACCCGGATCCCGCAGCCCTTCCGGGGCCTGCAGGCGTCATGACCACTGAAGACCTGGATGCCTACGAGGCTCTTGACCAGGACCCCACCCACGTGAACTACCGTGGCTACGACGTCTACGGCATGGCGCCTTCCAGCAGTGGCGGCACCACCGTGGGCGAGGCCCTGAACATCCTGGAGGTCTTCGACCTGCCGTCCCTGCGGCAGGACCAGCCCAAGGTCCTCCACCACTATCTCGAAGCCAGTGCCCTGGCCTTCGCAGATCGCGGCGCGTACGTGGGAGACCCGGCCTTTGTGGACGTCCCCACGGCGGCACTGCTGGACCCGGTCTTCGGAAAGGAACGCGCCTGTGAGATTGATCCGGCAAAGGCAGCGCCGAAGCCGGTTCCCGCTGGCGACGTAAGGTCCTACGACGGTGCCTGCGAGCTGCCGGCAGCTGTCCAGAGCAATCGGACCGACACGGAACAGCTTTCCACTACCAACCTCACCGTTTCTGACAGGTGGGGCAACGTTGTGGAGTACACGCTCACCATTGAGCAGACCGGTGGTTCCGGCATTGTGGTCCCTGGCCGGGGCTTCATCCTCAATAACGAGCTGACGGACTTTTCCCCGGTGTACAGCGAAACGGACCCCAACCGCATCGAACCGGGCAAGCGGCCGCGCTCGTCTATGTCGCCCACCATCGTGCTCAAGGACGGCAAGCCGTTCGTCGCGCTTGGCTCGCCGGGCGGTGCAACCATCATCACCACGGTGCTGCAGACACTCATCAACCGCATCGATCTCGGCATGAGTATCTCTGAGGCACTTGCCGCACCGCGCGCTTCCCAGCGCAACTCGGCAACACCGCAGGCCGAACCGGCTTTCATCGCCGCCTACGAAAGCCAGCTCAAAGAGTACGGCCACCCGGCCTTCAGCTCCGTTGCCGAACTCGGCGCCGCCACGGCCATCGAGTTCCTCCCGGACGGCCGCACGGTAGCTGCAGCCGAACCCGTACGGCGGGGCGGAGGATCGGCGATGGTGGTAAAACCGTCACGCTAGCCTGCAAGCCGGTCCCTTAAAACCCGACGGCGGCACCCCAGGTTCCAAAATTCAGGAGCCCCGGGGTGCCGCCGTCGGACGTTCGCGCTGGCTGGTTGCCGGGCGTTACTTTTTGAAGGTCTCTGCCGGCGGGTTCGCCACCACGGGAGAGATTCCGGTGTAGCCGTCGCGGGTTTCGGCGATTTCGTGGATGCGTTTGCGGCAGGCGTACCAGCCGAAGACCATCAGGATTGAGGCGATGGCGGTGACGAGCATGGTCAGGGGGGAGTCGATGAAGACCATGACCAGGACGCCGAGGAGGAAGAGGAGGGAGAGGTAGCCGGTGTAGGGGGCGCCGATCATGCGGAAGGAGGGGCGTTTGAGCCAGCCTTTGTCGGCCCAGCGTTTGAGTTGGATCTGGCACAGGACGATGGTGGCCCAGGTCATGATGATGCCTACGGAGGCGACGTTGAGGACGATTTCGAAGGCCTGGGCCGGGACGAGGTAGTTCAGCGGGACGCCCAGGAGGGAGACGCCGGCGGTGATGGCGATGCCGCCGTAGGGGACGCCTGCTTTGTTCATCCGGGAGGCGAATTTGGGGGCGGAGCCGTTGACGGACATGGAGCGCAGGATCCGGCCGGTGGAGTAGAGCCCGGCGTTCAGTGAGGACAGGGCTGCGGTGAGGACGACGAGGTTCATGATGACGTCCACGCCCTGGATGCCGATGGAGCCGAAGAAGGTCACGAAGGGGCTGACGCCCTTTTCGTAGGAGGTGTAGGGCAGCAGCAGGGCGAGCAGGATGACGGAGCCGACGTAGAACACGGCGATGCGGAAGACCACGGAGTTGATGGCCTTGGGCATGATTTTTTCGGGGTTTTCGGTTTCGCCGGCGGCGGTGCCCACCAGTTCGATGGAGGCGTAGGCGAACAGGACGCCTTGCATGAGGATGATCATGGGCAGCAGGCCGTTGGGGAAGATTCCGCCGTTGTCGCTGATGAGGCTGAAGCCGACCTGTTGGCCGTCCACGGGGGTGCCGAAGATGACGAAGTAGGTGCCGACGATGAGGAAGATGACCAGGGCTGCGACCTTGATCAGGGCGAACCAGAATTCCATTTCGCCGAAGACCTTGACCGAGACCAGGTTCAGGGCGAGGACGACGAGGAGGGCGATCAGTGCCCAGGCCCATTGCGGGACGGCTGCCATCCAGGGGATGTAGTTGCCGAAGAAGTTCATGTAGAGGGCGGCGGCGGTGATGTCCACGATGGTGGTGGTGGCCCAGTTGATCCAGTAGAACCAGCCGGACACGAACGCTGCTTTTTCGCCGAAGAATTCGCGGGCGTAGGAGACGAAGGAGCCCGAGGAGGGGCGGTGCAGGACCAGTTCGCCCAGGGCGCGCAGGATCAGGAACGCGAAGAAACCGCACACCGCGTAGGCGATGACCAGGGACGGGCCGGCTGCGTTCAGGCGGCCGCCGGCGCCCAGGAACAGGCCGGTGCCGATCGCGCCGCCGATCGCGATCATCTGGATCTGCCGGGGCTTGAGGTTCTTGTGGTAGCCCTTGTCCTCAGCGTGCAGCGCCCGCTCCGAAGCATGCGCCTGTGGCGGCACGGTGTGGTCTGTGATGGGGGAAGTTGTCATGGGGTGTCCTATTTGCTCAAGTTGGCGAGGCGTTCGGGGCTAAGGAGTTCCTGGAGCTGGGCGCCGGTGAGGAGCCCGTGCTCAAGGACGAGTTCGGCCACACCCTTGCCGGTGGCCAGTGCTTCCTTCGCGATGGCGGTGGCGGTGGCATAGCCCAGGTGGGGATTGAGGGCTGTGACCAGGCCGATGGACTGCTCCACCGTGCGGCGGAGGTGTTCGGTGTTGGCGGTGATGCCCCGGATGCAGCGGGCGGTAAGGGTGCGGCATGCTGCTTCCAGGTGGGAAATGCTCTTGTGGAGGCTGTGGACAATGACGGGCTCGAAGGCGTTCAGCTGGAGCTGCCCGGCTTCGGCGGCCATGGTGATGGTCACGTCGTTGCCGATGACTTCGTAGGCCACCTGGGAGACCACTTCCGGGATCACCGGGTTGATCTTGCCGGGCATGATGGAGGAGCCGGACTGGACGGCCGGCAGGTTGATTTCGCCGAAGCCCGCACGCGGGCCGGACGAAAGGAGGCGGAGGTCGTTGCAGATCTTGGAGAGCTTCACGGCCACCCGCTTCAGAACACCGGAGAGGTGGACGAAGGCGCCCACATCCTGGGTGGCCTCAATGAGGTCGACGGCGGTGACCAGCGGCAGGCCCGTCACCTCGGCCAGGTGCCGGCAGGCTGCCTCGGCGTAGCCCGCCGGCGCGTTCAGGCCCGTGCCGATGGCAGTGGCGCCGAGGTTGATTTCGTGGATGAGCAGTTCTGCTTCGGCGAGGCGCAGCCGGTCTTCACCAATAGTGATGGCGTAGGTGCCGAATTCCTGGCCCAGGGTCATGGGCACGGCGTCCTGCAGCTGGGTGCGGCCCATCTTCACTACGGTGCGGAACTCGAGGGCCTTGGCGGCGCAGGCTTCCTCGAGTTCGGCCAGGGCGTCCACCAGTTCCCGGGCGGCGAAGATGGTGCCCAGCTTCACGGCTGTGGGGTAGACGTCGTTGGTGGACTGGCTGAGATTGACGTGGTCGTTCGGGTGCAGCCGTGCGTAGTCGCCCTTGGGGTGGCCCAGGATTTCCAGGGCACGGTTGGCGATGACCTCGTTGGCGTTCATGTTCGACGACGTGCCGGCGCCGCCCTGGATGACGTCCACGACGAACTGGTCGGCAAACCGGCCGTCCAGGATGTCCTGGCACGCCTGTTCGATGGCGTCTGCGCGTTCCGCGTCCAGAAGCCCGAGCTCCCGGTTGGTGCGTGCCGCTGCGAGCTTCACCGCTGCGAGGCCGCGGACCAGGTGGATGTTGGAGGAGAGCTTCTGGCCGGTGATGGGGAAGTTCTCCACCGCCCGGAGGGTGTGGACACCCCAGTAGGCGTCGGCCGGGACGTCGCGGTCGCCGAGCAGGTCGTGTTCGGACCTGACGTCCGCAGCGGGTTCAATGATGGTCATGGGGGTCCTCACAGGGCTTCGTTGTCGGGCGTGGACGGGTTGTGGTTCAAAAAGTCGGTGGCCTGCAGCAGGCCCACCTGGTGCCCGCCGCCGATTACCGGCGCTGTGGCGATGGCGTCGAGGGGTTCCGCGTTGACGCCAAGGGCCTCCAGCATCCCTACCGTGGCGGGCATCCGTGCGCGGTCGCCGCCGTCGGAAATTTTAACGGCCACGGCCCGGCCGTCGGACAGGCCCACTAGCTGGACGCCTTCGAAGCCGTCCTTGGCGACGGCGCCGGGGAGCAGGCGCATGAGGTCCGTGACGTCGCGCCCCTCCCCGGCCGCCATCTCCGGATGCTGCTGCATGGCGAGCCCAACGGCGGCTTCCGCGCTGCCGCCGTCGTCCGCGGTCTTGAAGGGTCCGGCTGCCTGGGCGATGCGGCCGAACGCACGGGCCATGCCCCGGAGGGTCAAGGCGAAGAGCGGCGTTCCGCAGCCGTCGGTGCTGAAGGCTGTAGGTTCCTCGCCGGTCAGGCCGGTCACGGTGGTCCGGACGAGTTGCTGCAGCGGGTGGGACGGGTGGAGGTAACCCTGGACCGGCCAGCCGTTGATGACGCAGGTGGCGGCCATGGCGGCGTGCTTGCCTGAGCAGTTCTGAGTGAGTTGTGTGGCACGGCCGCCGCTGCGTAGCCAGTCCTCGCGTTCGGACACGCCATAGGGGAGGTCGGTGCTGTTTTCCAGGTCGGTGGCGGACAGGCCGTACATTGTGAGGATTCGCAGGGCGCCGTCCCGGTGTTCCGCGGCCCCGGAGTGGCTGGCGGCGGCCAGGGCCAGAAGGTCTGCCGGGAGCTCGAGTCCGGCGCGGACCATGGCGACGGCCTGCAGCGGCTTGAGCGAGGACCGGGGGTAGAAGGGGGTTTCCGGATCCCCTGCGGTTGCCAGGGTGGAACCGTCCGCGGCGAGGGCGATGGCCGAGCCGTAGTGGATGCTCTCCACCAGTCCGTCACGGATGGCGGCGACCAGGGGAGCGTGCTGCGGGAGGCTCGATGGAGCCGGGGCAGCAGCGCGGGCAGCGGAAAACACAGGGGAGGGCATGGGGTCCTTGGGTGGTTGCTTTGTGGCTAGTTGTTGAGGATGGAGTCGAGGGCCTCGCCCACGGCGCGAAGGTGGTTGGCCATGGCCGCGCTCGCCCTGGTGGCGGAGCCGGCCTCGATGGCGGCGAGGATCTGCTGGTGTTCGATGTCTGAGGCGTGCTGCCGGTCGGCCACCATGTTCAGGGTTTCCGACTGGTGGGCCAACGCGTCACGGATATCGGCCACCACGCTGGCGAACACCTTGTTGCCGCTGGCGCGTGCGATGGCTGCGTGGAAGCTTGAGTCGAGGGAAACCCAGGATTCCGGGTCGGCTTCCGTAGTCATGGCGGCCACGATGTGGCGGAGGGTTTCCAGTTCCTCGTCGGTACGACGTTCGGCCGCCAGTCCGGCTGCAGGAACCTCGATGTGCGGGCGGGCCTCGGTCAGGTCGCGTGCTGAATATTGGCCGAGGGTGAGGTCGTTGGCCACCTTGTTGGCGACGACGAACGTGCCCTTGCCGGTCCGGGTCACCGTAAGGCCCAGGGCGGTGCAGGAGCGGAGCGCTTCGCGGATGACCGAGCGGCTCACCCCGTACTGCTGGGCGAGGGCGGCTTCCGAGCTGAGCTTGCCACCCACAGGGACCAGGCCGGACTCGATATCGCCGCGGATGGCGTTGAACACTGCTTCGGCAGCACTGAGGCGCGCGAGGGGAGAAGCCGCAGGCTGTCCTGCTGTCCGGCTGTCTGACAGGTTCACGCATTAAAATATGGCAGGGGTCACAACTGGTGTCAATTCCCGGGGCCGAGGGCGCGAGTGGAACTCGGAGTATTTCGAGCTGACCCGTGCGCGGTCCACGGAGATCGCGATGTGCGGGTTGGCGTCACGGCGCGAGAACTCGTCGATAAGGTTCTGCGCGTAGGTCACCAGATATGTGACCACCCTTTGGTGCTGCGGCAGCACCAAAGGCCATCGCCGGAGGCATGGAAAACGGCATTCTGCAGGTTGCCCAGAGCATTCAAGCTCTCGGACCCGCTGTCGTTGGGTGTTTAGCAGGGGCTCCAGGTCTTCCCGCCCGGTGCATAACACCTCGGACCTGTGTATTTGGACGGTGCCGGTGGTACATACGGGGCAGGAGCCGGTGGAACGTATGGCTGGGGAGCCGGGGCCACGTATGGCGCCGGTACGGGCAGCCTACGGAGCCGCTCTGCTTCCGCAGCGGCCTGCCGGGCCGCCTCCTCTGCGGCTGCCTTGGCCGCGGCAGCTGCTTCGTCGGCAGCCTTCTTCTCAGCAGCCGCACGTTCCTCCGCGGCCTTCTTTTCTGCTGCAGCGCGGGCTTCAGCTGCCAGGCGTTCTTCTTCCGCCTTCTTTTCAGCTGCCGCCAACGTCGACTGCTGCGACTTGAATTCGTCCCTCTTCTGCTCCCCCGTCGAGATCTTGCTGTCGAGGACAGACAATGCGGCCGCAGTTGCGGCAGCGGAAAGCCCAGCCCAATAGATCGCCCTGTTTGAGGCCTTGGTCGCAGCAAAGACTGCCCGTAGAGACTTTGCGGTTGCCAGCTGGGTCACGAGCAGTGCGGCGGCCGCGCCGGCGGCGGCCGAAGTGGCTGCAGGTGCAGCACCGGCAGCTTCTTCGAGCGCCTGCGCAGTCTGGGCGAGCTGCGCCGGTAGTGTGCAAGCGATGGTTTCGGAGAAGAGCCCCGTCTTCGCGCTTCGGGCTTCCTCATAAGCTTCTTCCACAGGCGGCAGGAACTTGACGTTCCCGTCGTACTGGACGGGTATGCCCAGTCCCTCACGGGCGATTTCTGCGTTGACGAGAGTGCCGTCTGGAGCGAATACGCCTGCGAGAGTCCGGCCGAAGCGGTCGTGCCGGTCCTTGTCGAACTCAAGGCGAACGGAGGTGCCCGGCGGAAGGGTGCTGGCAAGGTAATCAGTGGCCTGCGGCCCGAGGCATTCGACAGGCTGGTTCGGGTCCTTGGTCTCTGGGGTGTCCACGTTCAGCAGACGGATTGTGTGATCCGCGTTGTTAATCGACACCACCAAGGTGTCGCCGTCCACAATTCTGACGACCGTGCCGTTATCAGCGTTGGCTGCTGCGCTTACGGCTATCGAGCCTGCAACCAGACCGGCCGTTGCGACTGATGCGATGATTAGATTCTTGATGGAGGTCCCCTTTGAATAGGCACATCAGAAATCTGCGGCACTCTGCTTGACCTCGAAGAAACCTGAAGCTTTCTCCTTAATGCTGGGCGCTACCCCTCAGCTTCTGCTCAAGTTCCCGTCAAGGTTGCCGTAGTCTTGGCATCCTCACCCGCTGACTGCCGGATAGACCAGCACGTTCGTGCCGGTTTGCCCTATTTTCTGGTCGAGTTCCCGAGTAGGCTTACAGATACGCCCCAGACCGGCACGAGCGTACCTATAGGACTGGCATGGACCACGAATTCACCGACTCGTTGGCTTTTGAAGTGCGCTCACGGCGGAGCGCCCTCGGTATCACGCAGCGCGACCTGGCCGACCTGGCCGGTGTCTCCGAACGGTTCATCCGCTTCGTCGAGCAGGGAAAGCCCAGCATCCAGCTGGATTCGCTGATCGCTGTCCTCAATACACTGGGGCTCGAGCTTCGCATCGCAACAAAAATCAGTTCCGCCGACACGCGCGCAGATGCGGGCTCCCACGGCGCAGGACGATGACGCACCGCATTGCCGACATCTACAAGGCCGGCATCCTGGCGGCGAGGCTGGAAAGGCACGACGGCGGAACCCGGTTCAGCTACCTCCCGGCCTATCTCGCATCCGGGGGGCCCGCCGTCGCTTCCTCCCTGCCGCTTACCAGCGAGCCCGTCCTGTCTGCTGCGGGCGCCGCTCCGCCCTATTTCACAGGCCTGCTGCCGGAGGGCCGCCGGCTCAACGCGCTCCGGCGCTCCATCAAAACCAGTGCAGACGATGACCTGTCCCTGCTCATCGCGGCCGGCGGCAACCCCGTGGGAGACGTTCAGATCGTCGGGCACGGGGAACCGCTGGACCCCGATGAGCACGCCGTGCAGCTGGATCCTCAGCAGCCAGTGGACTTCGGCCAGCTCCTGGGCGACCCCGACCTGATCGACCCGGTGGCGCTCGCCGGAGTACAGGACAAGCTGTCCGCAGGCATGATCTCGCTACCGGTGGCGAGCGCCGGCAAACGGTTCATCCTCAAACTCAACGCCCCCGAATTTCCGCACGTTGTGGAGAATGAGCTGGTCATGTTCCGCTACGCAGCCCGGCTGCGGATTCCGCTCAGCCGTGTCCAGCTGATCCGGGACGTCGCCGGCCGGCCGGGACTGCTGGTGGAACGCTTCGACCGTGTACCCCGGCCTGGGGGAGAGCCGGACGACGTGCTGCGCCTGCCTGTTGAGGACGGGGCGCAGGTGCTGAAGCTGTATCCGGCGGATAAGTACAACGTGGGTTACGGACAGGTCTGCCATGCGCTGGCAGACCACTGCTCGGCCCCGCTTCCTGCCCTCCGGAACCTTGCCATCCAGGGTGCCTTCGCCTGGCTGACGGGCAATGGCGACCTGCACGCGAAGAACGTCTCCATGGTCCGGAATCCGCACGGCGAATGGGCTATTGCCCCGGTCTACGACATTCCCTCCACGGTGGTTTACGGGGACAAGACCCTGGCGCTGACCATGAACGGCAAGCGCACGGGGATCTCGCGGCGCCACTTCCTTGGCTGGGCAACGGAGCTTGGACTACCCGAGCGGGCGGCCGTGAAGGTGCTGGAACTCGCGTTGAAAGCGTCGGGACCGCTGGTGGCCGACCTTGAGGCTGGGACGGCCTTTGCCGTCCTCAAAGGCCAAAGAGGAAACGACGACGGAGGCTCGCCCTTCCCGGACATGGTCACCAGGGCCTGGGTCAAGGAGCTGAAGCACCGCCGGCGTCTTCTCGAGGGGTGAGGCAGAGCTCGCTTGTGACGGGTTCACGAACCGTCGAACCAGCGCAGGACACGCATGGCACGCAGGGTGTTCCAGCGGCTGGGCAGTCCGTCGCCGTCCTCGAGCGGGAAGTGAATCTTGCCGGGATGCGTGTTCTCCAAAAGCCAGGTCCCGTCCCGCTGCTCTTTTGAGCGGACCACGTCCACAGCCTCTGCCAGGCGCCCGTCCGGGGCAGCTCCCGTTCCCCGGAAGTAGTCCAGGCCCCGGAGGATGTCGTAGAACCAGCGGGTGGGGTAGGAGAAGCTCAGCCAGTCCCTATTGATGAGTTCGCCCGTCGACTTCCGCCGCATCAGCCGTCGTTCCAGAAGGTACTCTTCAGCCCGTTCCCGGGCAGCCCGGGAGCCGTGCGTCCCGCCAGTGGCCAGCTCGTACTCCAGTATTCCTTCAAGGACGCAGATGGTGCTGTGGAATGAAGAGCGCGTTGATCCGCGTTCAGCCTCGCAGTTCCAGCCCCCGTCGGGCAGCTGTTCCCGCGTCAGGCGCTCCACCACGCTGTCCACGTCTTCCCCGAAGTAGGCACCGAGTGCTGTGGCCATGCCGTTGATACAGGGTTCCACTTCACCCTCGAAGAACGGCTGGTTGCCTTCTTCCCAGCGGCTGTTCTCCCTGACCTGAGCGATGGCATGACGGGCCTCCGGGCTGTCCGGAACCAGGCCGAAGCCGCGCAGGAGCAACAGGCTGTAGGTGGTGGCGGTCCACGGCTGATTGTCGGGATCGTCATCCACCGCCGGCCAGTAGGTGCCGCCGGCCCACTGCCCGTCCGGTCCCTGCAGGGCGAGCAAACGGGCGCCCCAGCCTTCGGCGGCAACGCGGTTCCGCTCGGCCCGGATCTTTGCGACAGGAGCATCGGTGAGGTCGCGGAGAACCTGCCAGCAGATGGCGGGGTCGCTGGCCAGGAGCCATTCCAGCACCTTCTGCCGCCCGGCAGGCCTCACAGGTGCTGGATGCCGGCCCGCTGCATGGCGTCCTTATAGGTCTCCACGTTCTTGGCCAGAAGCTCTTCCTGCTTGGTCTCGGAGACTGCGAACGCGCGGCCTCCGAGCGCAGTCGCCTTGTAGACCTTGATGCCGCTGTTTTTCAGCGCCGAGTGGTAGGTCTTTTCGTAAAGGGTGAGGAAGGCGGAGGCGTCGGTGCCGTGGGCGATGATCGCTGAGACGCGGGAGTTGATCTTGAGGAACTGGCGGAACGCGCGCAGGCCGTCAGTTTTCTCCTGCACGCTCAACGCCGACGGGCTGCCCGGCTCCCGGACCCAGGGGTAGGCGTTCCACGGCATGACATAGCGGGGATCGAGTTCAGCGAGTTCGTAGATCTGCGTGGCACGGCGGGCGGCTTCATCGTCGTTGTTGTGCGAGACGAAGCCGGACTCGGTTCCTTTTCCGGGGCTGCCCTGCAGGCTGACGATCCGGCATTCGTCCTCGTCGTGTACGGGGTCGATGTACGGGACGGTGGAACCGGGCTTCCTCTCCATGAGCTCGTCACAAAGCTGGGTTACCTTCGCGATGTTCGGTTCTTGTAGCAGGGCCTTCTTTTCATCCCAGTCAATCGTCACGATCTCTCCCTCACAGCAAGGTGGTCAGAACCAGGCGTCTTAGGCCACTCTACGCTTCCGCCCTGAGGGTAGGCAGGAAAATTTGGCCCTCGGCACTCCTACACCCGGAGCAGCTGGTTGAAGTGCGCACGCTTGAGAGCCTTGGCGCGCGGGCTATGTGCACGACGGCGGCGCGCGGGCGTGCCGGTACGGGTGGCTGAGGCGCCATCCGGGGAAGCCGCGGTTCGTAGTGTGCCGGGGAGTGGTGGCGCGGTGGAGTGGTAGGTGTGGCCGGTGGGGGTCCGGGTCTGGACTGCGGGGCGGACTGCATGGCGTGGGCCCAGTACCGGTTTGGCTGCCCAGCCGGGGGTTTCCTTGGTGTGGTTGCAGGCCTCGCAGAGCCCCTGGCCGTTGCCGGCATTGGTGGAGCCGCCGTCGTGCCAGGCGGTGATGTGGTCGTGATGGCGGATCGGCGCGTCGCAATACGGGGTGCGGCAGGTGTCGTCCCGGACCTGGAGGAAGCGTTTGAGCCCTGCCGGGAAGAGCCGGGCCTTCGAATCCAGCGCCACGAGCTCCCCGGTGCCGGGCGCGGTGTACAGCCGGCGGAGCCAGAGGGCCAGGTCTTGCTTGCCGGGAAAATCGTCGCGCTGGCCGGAAGCATGGCCGCCAGCGGCGGCTGCCGAGTTCCTTCCGCTCCCCTCCCTCCCTGCTTTGGCCGCCTCGTCTTCGGTTTTGTCATCGAGGAGCAGTGCGCGGGCCCACCCGGCCGGGACGATCCCGTAGCCGGGAAGGCGGGCGGGTTCGCTGTCGCCCTGGAACAGGGTCCGGTCCGTCATCACCAGTTGGAGGTCGATGCCGGTGATCCCGCCCGGGGTGCCGGTGACCCGCTCGACCAGGGCGTCCGCCATGACCTGGCCCCGGGACCGGT